>CAMDKL010000214.1 GCA_945900945.1 Pirellula staleyi DSM 6068 | reverse complement strand
TTGATGACGTTGGTGGCCAGCGCGCAGCGCAATGATTTGGACGTGATGATGTATTTGGAGAGTGTGATCACGCACATGTTGCGAGGCACAGCCAAGGTCGAAGAATTGCTTCCGGACGTCTGGAAAACGCACCATCCGGAGGCGATTCGAACGTATCGCGTGGAAGAGAGACAGGAGAAGGCATCGATCGCGTTGGAGCAAGCGGCCAAGCGTCGCGTCCGCAGCGAGCTTCGGAAGTCAATGCAGGGCTAGCCCGCCGGGCCCGGCCCCGCCAGTCGAAAAACCAGTCAAGGGTGCCAGTACGCTTACGCTAGTGCGCCAAAGTAAGTGCCATTTGGCTAGCGCTCACCGGTTCACGCCAAGGACATGCCGGAGGCAATCTTCTAATCGTGTCGTCCGAAATGGGAACCCCTCGTCGATTAGTCTGCGGCAGTTCGCACGCGTACTTGCCAGCAGCATAGCATCCGCCATTTCGCCAAGCATGAGACGGAGTGCAAAAGCAGGAACTCTTAGCAGCGAAGGTCGATTGAGTACCTTCGCTAGTGTCCTTGAAAAGGTGCGGTTGTCTGTTTGATCAGGTGCCACAAGATTATAGGAACCAGTGCATTTTGGGTTAGCTGCCAGAAATAAAAAACCGGCGGCGGCATCGTCCACATGAATCCAACTCCAAAACTGTCGCCCGCTGCCAACGGGACCGCCTAAACCGAGCCGAAACGGAATGAGGAGTTTTGCTAAAGCCCCATGTCGCGGATGCAATGCGATTCCTAGTCGACCTATCGCGACACGGTTTCCGGACTTCTCGAACTCCATTGCTGCAGACTCCCAATCGCGAGCGAGGTTCGCCAGGAAATCGTCGCCTGTTTCCGCTGTTTCATCCAAACTTTCAGAAGAGCGATCACCATAAATGCCAACCCCCGAAGCACAAACAAACGCCTTCGGTGGCGAGTCCAGTTTGCTCAGGTCGCGGACCAACGATTGCGTTCCTTCTACTCGACTTTCGCGAATCGATTGCTTTGCCGAATCGGTCCAACGTGTGGATGCAATACCCCTGCCCGCGAGGTGAATCACCGCATCTAAGTTTTGCAAGGCCGCGTTGTCCGAAAAACCGTTGCCAGGTCGCCAACCAACAGCTCCCGAGGAAAGGGGGAAATCCTGAATCCGATCTTTCGAGGCCGGTCTCAAGATCCGAATAGCATGATGTCCCAGCACAGACAGCAGGTCCACCAAACGGCGTCCAATCATTCCCGTGCTCCCAGTAACTCCGACTCGGAGGATTCGGTCACCAATGTGTTGACGCAAGAAGTTTTGGAAAAGCAAGTCCGCCTGAGTGGTTAAATGGCGGAACGCGAACATTGCGGACAGCTTACTTCGCACGATTGGCAATCCAAGCTTGCCAATCATTCCGAACTTGGTTTCATACTGCACGCGATCATGCAATGTTGAAGTCCCTGCCCCGTTGCTTTCGAAAACGTGATCGTGAATCCATGTTTTGAAAGGCCCAGTAAGCTGGATATCTTGGAAGCACTCCGGTTTGCTCAGTTCAGTGTGACGAGCATGCCACCGAATGGGCAATCCAAAAAGGGAATTGAGAATAACGGCCTCGGACCCGACTTTCAACGAGTCGCTCCGATGTTCGATTGTGATTTTTTCCCAGGGAGGTATCAGTCGATTTAGTGCTCCAGGGTTGGAATGGTACTGGAAAAGATCTTGGCGAGCACATTCGATGGTTGTTGATCGTTCGAAGAGCGGCATGTGCTACATTTCAGCCTCGGGAAGGGTGATTGACTCTGACATTCCTCTAAGTTTTTCCAGTGCCCTTTTTTCCAGTTGCCTGATTCGCTCTTTAGAGACCCCTAACTTATCAGCAAGACGCTGCAGAGTCTGGATGCGTCGATGTCCTCCAAGCGAAAATCTCGCCCGGATGATGAATTTTTCCCTACGATCTAGATGGCCTAGCATTAACGAAAGCCTAGCCCGAAGTTCGTGCCAGCGTTGTTCGCTCATCGACGACTCTTTTTGGTCATCGCTAATATCGATCCCGTTTTCGTGAATGCTACCCGCGCTTCGCTGCCGATCGGTCTGCTTTTCCATGACGCTGCGGTACGTGCTTCGACGCACGACCTGTGTTGCGTAGGTGCTGAAACGGAATCCCATTCCTACGTCGAACTTATCTACCGCTCTGATGAGAGCAACGATTCCGTCGCTGAGCAAATCATCGAATCCATTCTGCGGATTGACAAACTTTTTCACGATAGAGATGACCAACCGCATGTTGGATTTGACGATCCAATCGCGATACCAGTCAGCAGCCGAGAGTAGACATTCGATGCGTCTAACGTTCCAGCTATTGCTTGCATCTGCTTTTTCTTTGAGTTCATCTGCCCGGAATCGCAAATAGTTCATTCGATAGAAGACGCTTTTTTCCTCGTCCGGGGACAGTAACTTGGCCTCGCACAAGCGTGCTAAATGCGATGGGAGAACGCGAGCCTTTGACGGTTTGACGTCCGTCTCGTCTAATCCTGTCCCGAAAAGAAAGTCTCCAAGAAATTTCGATTCCGCAGACGGCGCGATGAAAGAGTCACTGCTAATGAACTCGATTTCTTGCGAGTGGATTTTTTTGGATGTCAATTCGAGTTCAAGTGTCGACCTTGGCTCCGGTCTCGACAGTTGCATGTAATGAGCAAACGCGTCTTCCAACGCTTTCCGACGGAATGTCTTTGGCGGTTTAGCTTGAACGATCTCGCCCGCTTCTAACTTAGCTATCGATTTTTTTTTTCTAGCTGGTGTCGTTTTAATTAGGGTTGAAACCATAACTATCTCCGTGCAGGTTTTTTCAAAAGAAATTTTTTTCGTAGCGATGCCGACTCGACCGCTCTAACTTAAAAATCGGCTTCTACTCAAGTAATTCGTTCAAGACCGATTTTCGGATTCGTTCAATTCGTTCAATTCGTTCAATTAATTTGTTTATATCGACTTGCTCAAAGGGTTGTCAAGCAAAACAGCCCATTTTTAGTGGAGTTTTAAGTCTGAAAATTCAAGTTCTGGTCGTCAGGTTTTTTGCAACTTGAGTAGCCCAGTTGCTATACTGTTCGGGACAGGCAAGTTTTAATTCGGCCAAATCAGTTTCGCGGTATCGTTCAAAGTAATTTTATGGGTTTATCGGGGAGTTCCATTTGAACGACAATTTCACACCAAAGCAGATCGCTTCTGCATTGCAAGTGAGCGAATCCTCTGTCAAACGCTGGTGCGATCAGGGTGTTATCCGTACGGACCGAACGCTTGGTGGCCATCGAAGAATTCCGCTCGAATGCTTGCTCGAGTTTTTAGAGTCGACGAATCGGAGAATTATTGACCCAGTTGCGATTGGAATGGATCAACTGGGTAATCCGATGGGGCGGATTTTTGCCAAGCAAAGTACGCAGGCCGCAATGATTGCAAAATTTGAGCAATCGTTGCTTTTGGGATCTGAGGCGGAATGTCGCAGAATGATCAGTTCCTGGTATTCAACCCACAGTGGAATTGCCTCGTTGGCGGACGATTTACTCTGTCCGGCTTTTCGTGCTATTGGTCAATTGTGGAAGTCAGGGGATACCGAAATTTATCAGGAAAGGCGGGGGTGTGAGATTACGCTCAAGCTGATACACGAACTTCGACGCTTGCTGCCCGAGCCGAATGGTATTGCCCCGTTAGCGATGGGCGGAACACCTCCAGGCGACCAATATCAACTTCCGAATCATCTGGTGGAATTGGTTTTTCGTGAACAGGGTTGGCGAACAGTCTGTCTTGGCTCCAATATTCCTTTTTCGAGCCTTCTTTCGGCTGCCAGGAAGCACATGCCAAAGATATTTTGGCTGAGCGTATCGCACGTAGAAAATTCGGAATCGTTCCTCTTGGAGTTTGCCGACTTTGCTAAAAGACTTCCTAAAGGGATCGCGATTGTTCTTGGCGGTTTCGCAATGACGGACGATCTTCGCCCAAAAATGGCGTATTCGGCGTATTGCGACGGAATGCGACAACTCGCAGCCCTTGCCAAGACAATGAAGACCGGTTCGCCTACCCAGATGCCATAAGTTTGGATTTTGGGTGGAAAGGTATCCGCTGGGAAGATTGGGGAGTACAAAAATCTCGCGCTACGCACTAGTATAAGAACGCATCGATCGGTGGTTCTCATCTACAACAAATTCTGCTCGTCATGTCTGGAATCAGCAACGAATTAGGTAACTTCGAACTTGGCCTACCAGACTTTTCGGCGGAGGAAATGCGTTCGGAGGTTACCTCGTGTTTAAATGAGTTGGAGTCTGTGGTGGCAACCACAGAGACGAGCCCCTCTATAACCCGAGTTCTTAACCCGACGGAGACCCCAGCCCCAGTATCCAACGCGAGCCCACTGCTTCTTCGGCGATGGTTGTGGACGACGGTTCCGAGTTGGCTGATCAGCACGTTTGTTCATGTGGCGGTCATACTTACTTTGGCGGCTTGGAATATCGAACCAATCAGAAATGAGCTTCAGAGAATGCTGGTCTCCTCGGAGTCCACAAGCGATGCGGACGAGCAGGAGGAATTCTCAATAGAACAAGCGATGACTTCCGACGTTTCTAACGAGAGCGAAGAGTCACCACCCGATTCTCCTGCCGTGGACACTACGATTGATCATGCCGTGATGGACGTGAGTTATTCCGATATGGTGATCGCGAACATGCCACCCATCAACATGCCTAGTATGACGCAAAGCTTGGTTCCGAATAGCGGAATGGCTGCGCAGGCCAATGTTGCCATGCAGGCTTCCTTAAAAAGCCGTTCCAAGGAAACGAAACGAGATTTACTCAGTAAATTCGGTGGATCGCTTGACACTGAAAAGGCCGTCTCCTTGGCCTTGAAGTGGCTTGCTTTGCATCAGGATCCTCAGTCGGGCGCTTGGACATTAGCCCACAATGTGGTGTGCAAAGGACAATGCGATCATGCTGGTGAACGCCGAGGAAGTCTCAACGCTGCCACAGGACTTGCTTTGATGTGCTTCTTGGGTGCCGGTCAAACTCACCAGGAGGGTGAATACAAGGAAACCGTCTTCAAAGGTCTCAGTTTTCTAATTGGCAACATGAAATTCCAAAAAGGACAGGGTTCATGGTATGTTGGCGGTGGAAAAGGTACTGATGACATGTATTCACATGGCATCGCGTCAATTGTCATGTGCGAGGCTTACGGAATGACAAAGGATCCGGCCTTGCGAGACGCTGCACAGGCTGGAATTCATTTCCTTGGTTACGCACAGAATTCATCGACCGGGGGTTGGCATTACGCTCCGCAAGGGCTCGGAGATACCTCGGTGGTCGGGTGGCAGATGATGGCCCTCAAAAGCGCTGCGATGAGCGGCTTTGTTGTTGATTTAGATGTCGTACGAAAAGCCAACTATTTTTTGGATCAGATGGCCTTCGACGAAGGTGCGAGTTACCACTATAGCTTTGCATCAAAAGGCAAGCAGGCTAAGTACAACCCCAGCACGACTGCTTGCGCTGTCCTTTGCAGAATGTACTCTGGCATGCCGAAAGACCACCCTTCGATCAAGGCAGCGGTTGCAAAGTTTAGTCAGGCTGGACCCAGTAAGACCAGTACATACTACAACTACTACGCGACCCAAGTCTTAAAGCAGGTCGGAGGTCAAGAATGGGACAGCTGGAACGTTCGAATGCGTAATCAGCTCCTAACAACTCAAACGACAACAGGCCATGCAGCGGGTAGCTGGTTCTGGGAGGACGGGCATAGCACCGCGTCGGGCGGAAGATTCTACACGACCTGCATGGCCACGATGATGCTCGAGGTTTACTATCGGTACATGCCCCTCTACAGTGAGCAAACTGCAGAATACGCTTTTAAGCTTTGAAAACCCATTTGCTATCTTGCCCATTTCGGGACGCATTTACCGAGAAGCGTCGTTAAATGTGTTGATTTGTGGGCCAGGGTTGGGATAATGCGTCGTTCATCGTCAAGCTCCCGGAATGGTTCGGCCACTTGGCGAATCCAAACTGGACTGTTGTCTAAGTTGGGTACTTCGATTTCTCTCAATATGGTTTAGGAGTATAAGAAATGATGCGACGCAAACTGGCTTTAACTTTGACACTTTGTGCTGTGGCTGTGCCCTGCGCGCTGCTTCAAGCGGATAGCGGATTAAAAGAGGGTACCCCAGATATCAAGCACGCTGGCCCTATGGCATTTGCTCCACATGGGATACTCCTCGTGGGTGACACTCTCAGTGCTGCAATCTACGCAATCGACACCGGCGACAGTCAAACCGCGGCTGGCGAAAGGTCCGTCAACATCGAAGGGGTAAACCAAAAGATCGCTGCAATGATGGGTTCCGATGCTGCCGAGACAGTCATCAACGATATCGTAGTGAATCCGCTCAGCGGGAACGTCTACTTGTCGGTGGCCCGTGGCCGCGGACCTGATGCAGCACCCGTGATCTTCAAAGCGGATTCCAAAGGGACTCTCTCCGAAGTTAGCCTCAAAAAGGTTAAGTTCAGCAAAGCAGCCCTTGCGAATGCTCCAGAATCCAAAGAAGGACAACGCAATCCTCGAATGAACGCGATCACCGATATGCAATTCAAGGATGGAAAAGTTATTATCGCAGGGCTCTCTAACGAAGAATTCGCTTCCAAGCTGCGTGTGCTAAAATATCCATTTGATGCAAGCAGCCAATCGACAAGTGTCGAAATTTATCACGGCGCCCACGGCAAGCTTGAAACCGCTTCGCCAGTACGTACCTTCACGACCTACGAGGATACGGTCCTGGCCGCATACACTTGCACGCCGCTTGTTTCGATTCCGGTAAGCGAACTCAAAGACGGATCTAAGACAAAGGGCAAGACGATCGCAGAACTCGGCAACAGGAATCAGCCGCTCGATATGATCGTGTACAGGAAGGGCAATCAAGACTTTTTGCTCATGTCCAATTCGGCTCGCGGTGTCATGAAACTAAAACTGAGTAAGGGAGATATCGATTCGACGAAAGCAATCGATTCGAAAATTGCTGAAACGGCCGGTTTGCCTTTCGAGACACTTCAGGATCTTAAGGATGTATTGCAGCTCGATAAGCTAAACGAAAATCATGCCGTACTGCTCGTTAACAATGCTGGTCGCCAGGATATTCGAACCATCGACCTGCCGTAATTGATATGAAGATAGGTCCCGCCGGTCGGGATTTGTGGGATAGGTTCGCGGCTTTTTTATATCCCCCAAGTAATTTCAAATCGCTCCCCTGCCAGGGGAGCCAAGGTTCACTCGCGTGTCGGCCTCGCGGTGGGCTGATGAAAATACAAGCCCGACGCGCAAGCGAGGGGGCGGACTCCTCGCTTGCGCTTCGGGCTTGTATTGAAGCGTTTAGGTCAACTATTGGCTGCGATTTCATCAGCCCAGCCTCGCGGGGGGGCCGAAAAGATGTGGGGTAAGAAAAGGCGAGATCTATCTTGCCAAAGGAAATTCATTTGACCAAATCCTTGGTAACAACTCTGGCGTGCCTCCTACACCTGGCGCTATGTCATACGATTGGTGCAGATGACTCCGCCAACTTATCGAAAACGCAATTGCAAAAACTGCGATTGGGCACGTCGTCTGCTCAAGTCGAGCTGCGTGAAGCATCCGATTCAGCAACTTTTATTATAACAGGACTGTCAAATCTAGATCGGCTCCAAAAGTTGCCACTCGATGATTTGCAAAAAACGATGGTGGTTCGGGTTCATCAGCCGGGGTTTGCAAACAATTTGCCTTCGCTGCTCGGCACACATTCGGTAACCGAAACCGAGCTTCGTTTTACAAGTCGATTTCCATTGAGCCCATCGGCTCAGTATCGAGTCGAATTGGCCCAGGATCTCGTCACAGGCCCGTATCATGAACTCACTGTCGTGTTTTCGTCATTGCCAAAAAAACGCATGCCTGCTGCGACTGTATTTGCCGTTTATCCATCGGCAGATGTTCTCCCTGAGAACTTGCTTAAGTTTTACATCTACTTTTCAGCACCCATGAGTCGGGGGGAAGCATACGAGCGGATTCACTTGATTCATGATGGCGCAGAGGTCGAATCACCATTCTTAGAGTTAGGCGAGGAACTTTGGGATGCGGAGCAAAAGCGGTTCACATTGTTTGTCCATCCCGGTCGAATCAAAAGAGGCTTGAAGCCACGCGAAGATAGCGGCACGCCAATGACAGAAGGCAAGGAATATACCCTACGCATCGACGCTGAATGGTTGGGCGCGGATCGGAAACCGCTAGCGACTTTATTCGAAAAGAAATTTCGCGTGGCCGGCGCCGACGCACAACAGCCTGATTCAAAACAATGGAAAATCGGTTTACCCAAAGCGAATTCGAAACAGCCAGTCACGTTGACCTTTGACGAGCCACTAGATCATGCCATGCTAAGTCGTGTTATCAGCGTGCGAGGTGCTTCGAATGCATTGCTTGTAGGATCGGTTTCGGTAACGGCACATGAAACCGTTTGGTCTTTCGAGCCAATCGAGGCCTGGATGCCAGGCACTTACTCGATCGCACTCGCCACGAATCTAGAAGATTTAGTTGGAAACAGTTTGGCACGGCCATTTGAAACCAAGGAACTGGACGTGGAATCCCGACTGAATATGGCTACCGAAATCGCGATTGTTTTTAACATTCAGTGAGGCCAGCGAATGCAGCTTAGGCCGATTTGTCGAGTCCTTCAATGAACTTTTCCTTCAACCATCCGTTCGGCTCAAGTCCTATTGAAAAACGAAGAGTGCCACCGCCGATACCCAAAGACTCAAGTTGTTCTTCGCTATAGCTTCTATGGCTCGTCGAAGCGGGATGGCTGAGAGTCGTTTGGGCTTCTCCAAGCGTCGGACAAAACGGGATGTCTGCTGCTACAGCAGCTAGGAATCGTTGAGCGGACCGCAGGCCCCCCCGAAGCTTAAACGTCAACATGTTTCCAAAGGATCCGTTGAATTGCTTCTTGGCGATTGCATGGTCACTATGAGATTGCAAGCCTGGATAGTCCAGCAGACTAATTGCAGGATGGTTTTCGATAGATTTTGCAATTTCGAAAGCCGAGGATGATGCATGAGCCATTCGGACCGGCAGCGATGCTAGCCCGCGTTGTGTCAACCAACAATCAAGCGGGCTACTGGTCATTCCAAACGAAACCATCGTTTGACGTACGCGGTCCCATACCACATTGCGACCGCACAGCAAACCAAGCATAGCATCGGCGTGCCCACACACAAATTTACTGAGGCTCTCCATTACAAGGTCGGCGCCTAGTGCCAAGGGTTGGCACAATACCGGTGTCGCAAATGTGTTGTCGACCAAGACAACCGTACCGGATTCTGACTTCGCTTGTCCTCCATATTGATGTGCTAGGTGAGCGATCGCTTCGATGTCGGGTACGTTCAGCCGTGGATTGGTAATG
>CAMDKL010000213.1 GCA_945900945.1 Pirellula staleyi DSM 6068 | reverse complement strand
GCTGAAGTCGGAAAACAAGCCAGGGGCTGCCTCGGTAGCCCCTGACTTAATTCGATCATGTCGGCTTGTTTTTCGTTCAATGCGAAAAATCCAACACGCTGTTGCGGAGCTATATCAAGCGCTTTTTACCCACAGATTCTGCGGACGAGAAAAAGAACAGCGACGCGTCGTAGTCGATGCAACCGAGCTAGGAACAATCACAACCAATACGGTACTAACCGATAAGGGGATCCAATCGCAACGAAACATCTCCGTACGCACGAATTCCAAAGGCGATCGTCTCTACACAGGCATTTGGTCCAACGAGGGCGCACCCTCTGAATTACGACCCGCCTATGCCGGATTCGAACTGGTCCATCAACCGCCGCAAGAAGCCAACCGCGAGCCGTAGATCGAGAAGTTTCAAATTGTCAAGTGAAATTAGTCCAATCAAACACGTATTATGACCTGGGCTGGATTGATAGCTTGGAACTTACCTTTATTGGCTGTGATCTCGAATGCTTGAGGAACGGATTCGATGCCCTTCAATTGGTGCGTAACGGTGGACTTCAATTCGACTCGACCAGAAGCCACCAACCGCACCGTGTGTTCCAAATGAGCTTTGGTGCTGATGTCGGGAAACAAGTACCGCAAGCTGCGTTCTCGCAGTAGATCGATGTCCAATTCCAGCGGTGCACCGAACCAGGAAACACCGATGATCTTACCTCCAGAACGCACGGCATCTATAGCTTGACGAACAGTTTCCGTGCCGGCCATACCTTGCTTTGAACTTCCCCCGGCGCATTCAAAGACAACGTCCGCACCGTTGCCTTCGGTCAGGTCGCGTATTGTGGCAACGACATCGCATTGACGACCATTCAATGCATAATCCGCTCCCAAAGCTTTTGAGATCTGGCACGATTCTTCGCGGACATCGACGGTGATGATTCTACCAGCGCCACTGATACGAGCGATCTGCAAACACTCCAGCCCCATGCTTCCTTGACCGAAAATTACGACAGAATCTCCCATCCGAATATCAGCTGTTTCAACTGCTGCGACACTATCGCTCAGGGATTGCAAACAAGCTCCTTCGCTATCAGAGATACAGTCCTCGACGCGGACCAATGCAATTTCCGGCAAAAGCGCTATTTCACTGAAGCAACCGGGTTGGTCAAACCCGATCACCGGACCTTTGCGACACAGGTAACTTCTTTCTGAAAGACACAACGTACATTTTTCACAAGGCAACTTAGCTCTGGCCGCTATGCGATCACCGATATGAAAACCGCTAACGCCGGGACCGACTTCAATAATCCTTGCACAGAACTCATGACCGAATAACTGTATTGGCGCCTCTGTTTCCAAACGACGCTTGACGCGATCGTAAGCGAGAGTGGGAATTCCGAATGCGAGCTGTGCTTCGGTAACACTCGGCTGCACGCAAAGTGGTTCGACCAAGACGTGAAGTGGCTGGATTGCTGGGATCGGGATCTCATCCAACCGAAAATCACCGAATCCGTAAAATCTCCACGCCTTCATATAATCTTTTCTATTCGATTTGAGGTAACTGGATTCGTTAGAAACCGTTCGAGTGAGGAGATAACTCCAAAACAGCTACGATTTCGGTACGCTTTTCTGGCGAGTGAATTTCTGTAGGCAATGACAATCGAGTGAAATGAGGCCACGATTTCCGCCGGCTGAAAAGTTGACTTCAGAAACATAAACGTCGCCATGCGAATCAATTCGAATGTCATGTGGCGCGTAGAAATCGCCGAGTGATGTTGGGTTCATTCCGCCGCCCCATCTCGCAAGCAATCCGCCGTCTGGGGCGAACACACTGACTCGACCGCCCGTAGCATTGTCCGAAGGTAGAGAGATGCCTGGCCACATTGCTGCTTTGTAGCCCAACTCGGCAACGTAAACATTGCCACGACTATCAAAAGAGATCTGTTGTGGGCGAGCGACATCGGTCCATTGTTCAACAAACTCGCCGCCTTCTGTGAACAACTGAATGCGACTGTTTTCACGATCGGCTACAAAAAGTACTCCACGTTGATCGATGGCAATTCCATGCGGGATTCGAAACTGTCCAGGTTCACCGCCTGGTGCACCCCACGATAGCAGCAGTTGTCCGTCGGGCGCGAACTTGTGAACTCGAGCGTTCCCGTAACCATCCGCAACAAAGATTTCGCCGCTGGAACCGATCGCGACATTGGTTGGGAAATAGAATGGCGGCGCCGCGCGTTGGATCGTGCGAAAGTCAATGCTTGTCGCACCTGTATCTGAAGGCTCACCACTAGTGCCAAGTGTCATCAGCAGCCGACCTTCGGGCGTGAACTTTCGCACGGTGTGATCGAAATGATCCGTGCAGTAAACGCAATCATCCGGACCGATCGTAATGCCATGGGGACTTGTAAAAACGCCTTCGCCCCACGAGTCCAAATACGAACCATCTCGGTTGAACACCATGACTGGATGGTCGCCGCGATTAAATACAAATGCGCGATCCTGCGAGTCAACGGCGACAGCCGTGACTTCTTGCCAAGTCCAGCCTGACGGTACTTGAGCCCAATGATCGTCGGCAGTGAAGAGCCAGTCCGACTGTTCAGTAACTGACGAAGCGATTTTTGGAACTTGAATCATAGCCAGTTCTTTCTTCAATCAGTCAGCGTTAGGTCCGCGGGAGCTTGGCCATCAGTTTCATCCGGCGGCTCAGGTAGCAACCAAGCGAATGCTGCTGCAGGGAGGAACAGGAACCCAGCGTAGAACAATGCTAGGCGATAATCGCCGACCTTTGAAAACAGTCCAAAGAAAACGGTTCCCAAGCCTGCGGCAATACGGCCAATGTTGTAGCAGAATCCTGCGCCGGTAGCGCGCAGTAGAGTTGGAAACAATGGTGGCAAGTACATCGTGAAAAGCGCAAAAACTCCTTGGCACAATCCGATCGCGAAAAGGCCGTACCACAAGCTGTTATGGTCACGGGCGACACTATAAGTCGCAAACATCGCGGAGAAATAAGCGACACAAAGTCCAGAGACTGCGACGCGATATTTGAACCAGCGTGCGAGTGCCGCTGCTAGGAAGTTACCAGCGATCGACGTCAACATTACAAGCCAGATGAAACGACCAACAATCTGGCTTCTTTCTCCGTCGCTCCATTCCATCAACTCAGGAAGATTTCGAATGTGCTGCAGGTACCAGAACATAAACGCCCAGTGCGCGGTGAGCGACAACCCGCAAACAATCGTTATCAAAAACGTTGTGCGGCGAATGGGACCGCGAAACAAGTCCGAAAACTTTGGTTCCACATACGACGAATCGCGTCGAGCCGCATGCCATGTTTCGGGCTCAGGTACGGCGCGGCGAATCCAAAGAACCAACAGTGCGGGCAGGATTCCGACAAGAAAAACGTATCGTGGGGGAAAGTCCGCCAGCACGAAAATTGCAAGTCCAGCCAACATAATGCCGAGGTTCACACCTGTTTGTAGCACCGCTGCCATCCATGGTCGCCAGCGCGACGGCCATGTCTCCGACAATAAGGAAGCGCCCACGGCCCATTCGCCTCCGATGCCGAGGGCAGCCAGAAAACGAAAGATCAGCAATTGCCACCACGTTTGGGCGAAGAAAGATAACCCCGTGAACAGTGCGTAGGTGAGGATCGTCAACATCAGCGCGCGACTGCGTCCGATGCGATCAGAAATCCTCCCAAAAAAGGCACCGCCGAGAGCCCAGCCAATGAGAAATGCAGCTTGGATCCAGGAACTGTAATAACCAACACTGGGATCTTTTAAATTGACGACGCCTAGCAACTCCGCAACGAATGGAGTTGCCACGAGGACATAAAGATGCATGTCCAGTCCGTCAAACAACCAACCGAGCCAAGCCGCAATTCCGGACTTCCACTGCTGAGCGGATAAATCGGAAAGCCGCGTAACGGGTTGAACATCTGTTGTCGTACCAGCGTCAGTTCCGTTATTCAAATGCTCTGGTGTTTGAAATGGGTTCTGTGACTTCATATTCATTGTGCCGGAATCACCAATATTCTATGTTGACTTTGTCATTTTGATTCTAGGTGGGGATGAAATCCTCGCGTCTTAACTTTAAGGCGATACAGCGATTTATCGATCGTAATATACAGCGAGTGTGCGTCGTCACCGATTCCAAATTCGACGTTGCTCGGAATTCCCTTCCAATCATCAAACAATCCTTTTTGATTCTTTGCCCCTGTTTCGACAAACGCTAATTCTTTGCCTGCAGCGTCCACAACGTTGATACCCGGCCTCGCCAAACTGCGACAAGACGCATAGACATTTCCGGCTGAATCGACAGTCATTCCATCGCAGCCATTTTCCGAACCGAAATCGACCAACGTTCTGCGTTGACCGTTCACCAAGCCATCAGCATCCAAAGGGAATGCATAGATCTTCATGGCTCCGCGCTTCGGTTCTGGATCCGTTGGTTTCAAGCGATTTCCGCCGTTGTTATGGTCGCCAACGTAAAGCGTTTTCTGATCTGGGCTCAGCACAATTCCGTTCGGCTTCTCAATATCGCGAGTAATCTCTATCACGGTGCCATCGGTGTCAAGGCGATAGACGGCTTCGCGCTCCAGTTCTCGCGGCTCAGAACCACCATAGCGAGGGTCTGTGAAATAAATACGACCTTTCAGGTCGACTGATAAATCGTTTGGCGAATTGAATCGCTTACCTAGGAAGCGATCCACTAGAGTCGTACCTTCTCCTGTTTTTAAGTTCCATCGCACAAGTCGTCGGCCGCCGCCATCCGCTCCATCGCATGAGACCGCTGAACCATCACGCAAGAATGCCAATCCGTTCGATTTACCTGAGTTTTCGTTAAAGATTGTCGTTTGGTTGGTCTTTGGATCAAACCGAAGAATCATGCCGTTGTCAGTGCCAAAAGGCATGTCCGTAAAGTAGATACTGCCATCGGCGGCGACCGCGGGGCCTTCTGTCAAACCGCTGTTGAGTTTCGCTTTTCGTGTATAGATCAGCTCGGGCACGCTGCCCTTTAGAAGAATCGCGTTATCTTCGTTTTGAATTGCTGTGGTTGGCTCCACCGCAAAGACCACAGCGTTGTAAGCGATTGTCGAGTAGACTGCTGATAATAGGAATGTTACAGCGAAAATCGTGTTCATAGGCAATCGCGAGTTTGATTGTCGGGTGTTGGTAAATTTCATTGCAGAATCTCCTTTACGACTTGAGTTTCAACGACTCCGGTCCGTTTTTCTTTGAGTCCGTTGTCGAGTACAAACAACTGGTTATGGTCGTTGGGGTTTAGCAACCATCGCTACCCTTCGTCATTATATCCTGAATATACTGCTCGACGATCACCTTCAAGGGTGGCGGTTTTGGCATGCCAAGCAATTCGCCCCGACTTGCATCGATGGATGTGGGCCACCCGTCTACGATGCCCTGAATCCGCGAATCAAACGCGTCGATGATGCGACCAAGTTTGATTCCTCGCGACTGCGCGATTTGCTTGATAACTTCCTCAGCCATGATCGGAGTTACTTGATGAGCTGGCAAGCCGACGGCGCGGTCGCCACCCAAACAGGACTCCGGCAGTTCGTGCAAGCAAATCAACGAGTCGATAACAGTCTGATACCCGGTCATGGGATGGCGTTGATCGCGACGGATCGGCAGCAAACAGTCGTCGCCGTTCAGCGGCTCGCGAAACATCCCGCTTGCCCAGCTCGATGCCGCGGCGTTCGGCTTTCCGGGGCGGATGATCACGGTTGGTAATCTAGCAGAACGCCCGTCGAAGAACCGTTTCCGCGAATAGTCATTCACCATCAATTCGCAGATCGCCTTCGTCATTCCGTAGGTTGTGCGCGGCAACAGTTTTGAGTGATCCGAATAGTGGTCCATGATTACATCACCACCGAAGCAGGCGATGCTGCTCGCCAATATGACGCGTGGCAGTCCGGTCGCTGCGCGGGCGGCTTCGAATACGTTCCGCCCACCGTCGAGATTGATCCGCAAAGCGTCGTCAAAGCGTTCTTCACACTCACCGCTGACCATCGAAGCGAGATGGAATAGTGACACTTCCGCAGCACTGTCGACAGCGCTAAAAACAGCCTCCCGGTCGCTAATGTCGCAAGTGATCCGACGGACAGTGCCTTCCAAAGACGGATCCCCAGTCGCCTCGTGAAAGAAACGGTCAAGCAACAAAACCTGTTCGATCTCCTGCTGCTCGCCAGAGGGGCCGGTAAGCGTCCCACGTTTAACCAGCTGCTTGCAAAGAAGCGTGCCAAGAAATCCACCACCACCAGTAATGACCACTCGCAAGAGAATAATCTCGCTATTTTAATTCGGAAAGGAAGAGCTCACAGAAAAAGGAACGACCATGAAGTTACAAAAGTATATCAAACACGAAACTCGAAAGCCCGGGGATTTGCTATAATCAACTCCGTTTTGCAACAACTCCCCTGATTGTGAAATTGCAATATGAATAAATCGTTGGTTGGTCAGCGGATTGGTTTCGTCGGCTTGGGCAACATGGGCGCCCCCATGGCAAGGCATCTTCATGCCGCAGGTGCCACCCTGTTTGTTTGGAATCGCAGCCAAGCCGCACGGGTCGTTGCAGAGTCGCTAGGAATGACAGTCGTGCCCACGCTGCCCGAACTGTCCCAAGCTATCGGGCCCGGCGTGATTTGCTTGAACCTCACAACCACAGAGGTTGTCGAAGCGACGGTTTTTGGCGAGGGTGGACTTCACGAGAGAATCGACCCCGCTGCGATGATCATCGATTTCGGCACGACCGGAGTACCAGCCACCAAAAGGTTTGCCGAGCGAGTGCCATGGGTCGATGCACCTGTCTCCGGCGGTCAGGTCGGAGCCGAATCCGCCACGCTCTCGATTATGGTGGGAGGAAGCGAAATCGCAGTTCTGCGAGCTTGGCCGATTCTCAGCACGGTCGGTCGACGCATCACCCACGTTGGTCCAGTTGGATCGGGGCAAGTCACGAAACTGGCCAACCAATTGATCGTCGCGCAGACCATCGACGCTGTTGCTCTAGCGCTCCGACTAGCCGAACTTTCCGGTGTCAGTCCGTCGGCGGCTCGAGAGGCGATGCTGGGCGGTTTCGCCGACAGTCGCATTCTCGATCTGCACGGCGACCGAATGGTCAGGCGAGATTTCGTTGCCGGTGGTCGAGCCGAGTTGCAACTAAAAGATGTCCGACTGATAGCCGAACAAGCCGAAGCAGTCGGTTTGCATTCCCCCACTCTCGACAATTCGCTCAGCCGATGGGAAGAACTTGTGTTGGCCCGGCGCAAGGGACACCTTGACCATAGCGGCCTGTTCACACTGTACGAATAGAATTCGTACAGCTCGGGCAATTCGGTTGTCATTGACATTGCTAAACCAAATTATTACCCGGAAGGGTGAGGAGCTTCGCTCCACCATTGTTTTTCAAACGATTAGGCTTCGCAAAAGGTGTTTACAGGGGTAGCGCCACCGCCCTGTGCAAAAACTAAGTTCGAGTGAAATCGTCGATTTTTTCGACCTGAATTTTTGTCGCAAGTCATAGAAAGCTACGCGACCAAAGGCATGCGAACGGACGGTTTGGCAACAAATGGCAAGGCGATGGCTCGGTTGGCGCGTACGTTCAACGCAGCGATGGATTGCAATGGCTCGAGAAACGTCGTTGAAAGAGTTAGGCCGCGACCCGACTGTAGCTCTCTAGCAGCCCGCCGAGTCGCTCTTCACATCGAATGTCGCTCAGACGGATCGTATCGTCATTAGGTTCTGTCTTCTTCCGTTTCTTGGTTGGCGGTTTCTGAATCAACTCATTTTCTAAGCCCTGATGGGGTCGTTCCAGATGATAATGATCCTTGAATTCACGGCAAAGAACGTCCATGTGCTTGTGCCCGAAAACTACAAAACGGTCCAAACATTCTTGCTGAATACTCTGTACGAAACGCTCAACGTAGGCACCGTATTCGGTGATCGAAAAGCGGTACGTCGGGTTTTGATCTTGGCCTTGGCAAACGATGCAAGAAACGGTTTGGAGTATTTGCCGTCGTTGTCATGCATCAGAATCTTGCACGGTACGCCCGCCGAGAAGAACACCCTGAGGCAGGAGTTCCTGCTCGCCCTCCCTGAGTCCAAGAACACACGTGCGGAAATTGCAGACATCACCGGGCGCATCAATCAACTCCGTAAACAACAGCCCGTCGCGTTCGTGATGCAGGAGCGTGCGAAGCCAAAGTTTTTGAAATCCTCTCGAATAGATATAATTCAGGACAAGTTGACGTCGCAGTTCGCCATAACGAACATCAGCCATGAGACGTGTATTTCTCGCTACCGTCCGACTGCTCGCTAACCGGTCCAAATTTCATATCATACAGACTTGTCGCCTGCCAGACTGGATTCCATTCGATGCGTCGACGTACCAGTTACTGGAAACCATAATCGCTTAATAATTTCGAATTCACAACAGCATTGACCTAAGTTGTCACGGCTCTGCTGATAATGACTAGTGTTGGGACGCGGCAGACCAACGACGCCAAGACCGCCGCAGCAATCGAACTCAAGGAAGAATAAAAATGCTAGTTCTAAGTCGCAAAGTTGGTGATAAGTTGGTTATCGACGGCAAAATCACTGTGGAAGTTGTCAAAATCCAAGGCAACCGGATTTCACTTGGCATTGTTGCCCCTTCTAATGTCAAAATTCTCCGTGGTGAGTTAACCGAACAGCAAGCCAAGGCGCAAATTGCGGAACTAGTTGTTGAAGAGGGATTGTTGGTGGCCTGCTAGACTTATAAGTAGTTTGAGTCGAGGCTATCCACGACCACCTTCGCAGCAAGTCTCGCAAATCCTGTAACACTTGGAACATTGCAACTTCGAGCGGATGTCAATCAGCGATCCGCCGCATGCAGGACAAGCCGGTTGACACGGCTTTTCGCTCTTCTTTACTTTCGCTTCTGCAGTGTTTTTATTTGGATCGTTCTCATGTTGGAACTTCATGGGATTGGACCTCTACTTCGATGATCGTTCGATGGAAAGACTGACAAGTATACAACTTCCATCGTCGATGACGTTGAGTCCCGCTTCTCGAGCGGCTTGGCTTCCTTTGGAATCCGCCGCTCCGCGGGTTAAACAAGTCGCAATGGATCGCAACCCTGTTTAACCGATCGAGGCCCTCAAGCCTCGATCGCGGGCGGCGGGTAGGTAGCCGCTAGTGTTGAGTTGAGTTGGAATGGTTAGCAGAGTCACTTGGCACGCACGCCGCTCCGCGGGTTAAACAAATCGCAATGGATCACTACCCTGTTTAACCGATCGAGGCCCTCAAGCCTCGATCGCGGGCGGCGGATAGGTAGCCGCTAGTGTTGAGTTGAGTTGGAATGGTTAGCAGAGTCGCTTGGCACGCACGCCGCTCCGCGGGTTAAACAAGTCGCAATGGATCGCAACCCTGTTTAACCGATCGAGGCCCTCAAGCCTCGATCGCGGGCGGCGGGTA
>CAMDKL010000212.1 GCA_945900945.1 Pirellula staleyi DSM 6068 | reverse complement strand
CCGACATAAAACGATCCGGATTGTACAGTACCTGGCAAACCAGTCTCGTCGAGGATGTCACCATCTATGACGCGATTCGCCGCATCGGTAAATCGACCAAATTTGTTCCAGCGCTCACGGTGGTCAATCACGAAGAGATTAATTTGAATAATGGATTTAGGTTCATTCTGCGTCAAACGCTCTGGGCGCGTCTTTATCATCCGCGATGGTGGTTCGTATTGGTCCATGCTTTAGCGTGTCTTGCAGCCGTAGCATTCCCATCGTTGTTGGTGATCATTGCGGTCTTGAACTCGCAATATTTAGCAGCGAGCGTATCCGCCGGCGGGATGGTAGTCTATGTAGCAATCTTGGTTGTGTTGTGGATCCAGCTCGAGGATTCCGTGGATCGTACTTTGCGTAACACCTCCTGCGAGAAAAAATCACACCGAACCTGGGTGCGATTATGCCGCATGACCTTGGTGGTACCCCTGGTCCAAGTGCTGTATCCCCTAGCAGCCATCGCTTGTAGTATTGCCAGTCACGCAGACTGGCGAGGGATTCGCTATCAGTTTTTGGGCAGCGGCAAAATCCGCATGGTCGAATATGTACCATTTCAAGCTTCAGAACAACCAAACGATGGCAAGACTTCGATCTGATCGCTGTTTCAACATAGTATCGGTGTAACCGTTCACGGCCCTCGGCCAAGAGTAATATGGTCTAAATCCTAATCGATCGCCGTCCGCTTTCCCCCGGATCGAATCGTTGAGAAAATCTTGCGAGATCCTCACAAACTTTGCGCCTTCGCGTGAGACTTTTTTTGGCTCGCAGAGACGCAAGGGCGCAAAGAAAAAAGCATCGGCTTGTGCGAATATTGACTTGTTCTATGAATAATCCGCGCTAGCGCCCTACGGCTAAAGAATCATCCGGGCTAGGGAAGCGAAAGTTGTCGAATCGCTTTCCGTAGATGCCGTCGATACGTGTAGTACTCGCAGGCCAGAAACTCTTCTTGGCTTTGCTCAGATCGATTGGGTGAAGTCTGTTTGGCTCGTTGAAATGCGTTGCGTTGCGAATCCCCTGCCACATGCGTTCAGAGCACTTCGGCAATCAGCTCGGATTGAAGATGCACCCGTTCTGGGAATTTAGTCCGTGGTTCGATCATGCCCACGAAGAACAGGTTATCATGTTCTGGCGGAGCAATATTTAAGTACAGTCGAGGATGGTCTTTATCCCACGTGACGATGTCGGTAGGCAAGAATGGAAACCGCAGCTGCTAACTTTGTCGGATCAAGGTTATAGGAATGAGGCTCGCAATCCACCAATATCGGGGGAGCCCCAACAGCCGTAACGGCCAACGCTGTCGCGATGAAGGTATTTATGGGTAAAATCACTTCATCATCCCAAGTTGCAACACGAAGAAACTCTCCGAAGCTGGTATCGGTAGAGGCCACGTTGGATCCGCGATCATAGATTGCGACGGGGGTTTGTGTTTAAAGGTCGTCCCACGTCACCATGCGTTGACCTCCCACGATAGTCATCTGGCGAACCTTGCGGGGTTTGAGCCAACTGGCGTGGATATTTTTCCACTTGTTGCTTCGGATAACGCAAATTAATAAAAACCACGTCTTGAATTCCATACTGTACGAAATCGCCGCCGATCGCCGAAACCACTTCCGGCTCGGCTTTTAAGAGCCAATTGAAAACCGCTATATCGTGAGCGGCTAGATCGTAGGCCGCGTTCACATCGCTACGAATCGGACCGAGATTTGTCCGGATCCGCTCCGACTGCGTTTCCAATCCCAAGCCGGAAAACCGCTTAGACATTTCTGCCAATCGGGCAAGGATATGAATCGCCTGCTATGGATTCGACTCCCGATTTTGAAAAAACGTAGCAAAGGTGGCCCTCGACGAGAAGTGCCCTGTCTTGAACTATTCCGCCCACATGCGGAAGATTAATTGGGATGTTACAATCCACAGGAATATTTAGCCCATTTTAACTGAATTGCTTCCTTTAGAAAGTACGGCATGACTACAGACGGATCAGCCCAAGCGGATTTGGATCGATTGCAACGTGCTCGAGAACTAATCCTCGGTCAACTGTCCAAAACCATCGTCGGACAACTCGAAGTGGTCGAACAGCTGCTCATCAGCGTCTTTGCAAGAGGCCACTGCTTGCTAGAGGGAGTACCGGGCTTGGCGAAAACGCTCATGATCAGTTCGCTCGCCAAAACATTGAATTTGTCCTTCAGTCGAATCCAGTTCACTCCCGACTTGATGCCTGCGGACATCACCGGCACCGAAATTATCGAAGAAAACCGTTCGACCGGTGCTCGTGAACGACGATTCATGGAGGGACCACTTTTTGCAAATGTGATCCTGGCAGATGAAATCAATCGAACGCCGCCGAAAACCCAGGCCGCCTTGCTGGAAGCGATGCAGGAACGACAAATCACAATCGGACGTGTTCGCCACACGCTCGCCGATCCTTTTTTTGTCCTCGCAACCCAGAACCCGATCGAACAGGAAGGCACCTATCCGCTACCCGAAGCTCAACAAGACCGGTTCATGTTCAAAGTGCATGTGACCTACCCGAGTTTCGCAGATGAATTCGAAGTAGCTCGCCGCACCACCGGCAAAAGCTCGTCGGAAATCGAAGCGGTCCTTAATGGCGCCGAGATCCTTAGTTTGCAAGAGTTCATTCGCGGAATCGAGGTCTCTGAAAATGTCATTCGCTACGCACTCGCAATTGTTCGTCAAACACGAGTCGGACAAGAAGGAATACCGGATTTCGTTCGCGACCAAGTCGCTTGGGGAGCCGGACCACGAGCCGTACAGTTTCTGATCCTGGGTGCAAAAGCCAGAGCAGCTTTGTCGGGACGATCGCACGTTGATACCGCCGACGTTCAGTTCTGTGCCAAGCCGGTGCTACGACATCGTATGGTGGTCAACTTCGCCGCCGAGAGCGATGGCATCACGAGCGATGCTGTCATCGATCGAATCATTTCCAATACTCCGACTGCCCAAGACGAATTGCTACGCGATGCCCGATTCCAAAGAATACTTGCATCCTGAAGCCATTCGACGCATTGCGTCGATGGAGCTTCGGGCACGCAATATCGTTGAGGGCTTCCTGTCGGGCATGCATCGCAGCCCTTACTTTGGCCAGTCGGTCGAGTTCGTGCAGCACCGCCAATACGTGCCAGGGGACGATCTTCGGCACATCGATTGGAAGGTCTGGGGACGCCAGGATAAACTCTATATCAAACAATACGAAGAGGACACTAGCCTCCGGTGTACCCTTTTGCTAGACGCTTCAGCGAGTATGTCCTATGGGCGTGGGTCGCTCAATAAGTTTGATTACGCCGCTACTATTTGTGCGTGCCTTGCATACCTCACACTGCGTCAGCAAGATGCGGTTGGCCTCACCGTCTTTGATCAAAAGATCCAGTCGAGGCTCCCCTGGCGTTCGAGCCGTTCCCATTTGCAGAGCATCTTTCGTTCGCTGCAACAAACTGCCCCGAAAGACAAAACCAATTTGACCAAAGTTTTTCGCGAAATAAACGAGACGTACCCGAAACGCTCGTTGATGGTCATTGCATCCGACTTTCTAGGCAGCGAAGCGGAAACGCTCAAAGGACTTGCGGCTCTCAAACGTTCTGGGCACGACATTTTGGTCTTCCATATTATGGACGACGATGAGCTCGATTTCCCTTTCAAAGACCCAACGCGTTTCGAGGGGATGGAATCGACTGACGCGCTCACTTGCAACCCACGCGCTCTTCGTGAAGGCTACTTGGAATCCCTTCAGCGTTTCCTCGATCGCGTGCGGCATGCATGTGCAAGCTATCAAATCGATTACCAGCTCATCCGCACAAGTCGGCATATGGACGCTGCATTGACCGCCTACCTGACCTCGAGAATGGCCCACATGAGGAAAAAGTAAACAACTATGCAGTTCGTATTTCAACCACTGGCCTGGGGCTTTCTGCTGGTACTACTGCCATTGTTGATCCATTTGATCAACTTGGTACGCCATCGCCGAACGCAATGGGCGGCTATGGAATTCCTGCTCGAGAGCTATCGCAAACTTCGGCGCTGGGTCTGGCTAAAGCAAGCCCTGCTCATCGTATCTCGCATGTTAGCAGTCGCTATCGCTGTTGCCATGCTAGCGCAGTGGGTCAGCGGTTCGCGATGGTTAGCCATGATCAGTCAGTCGACCACCCACCACTACGTCATCCTCGATGACTCTGCGTCCATGAGCGACACGTCCTCAAAAGGTACTGCATACCAATCGGCGTTGGGTGCCGTTCAATCGATTGCCTCCAATGCGAACACGCAGGATGGTTCTCATCTGCTGACGGTGATTCGGTCTTCACGAGCTGCACTTGCATCAGCCAAAAGTAAAGACACACAGTCCAAGGTTGCGGCAGATTCGACAGCGACGATACTAGTAAATGAGAACGCATCCCAAGGGGAAAATGCAGATCCGCAAGCCGACTCGATCGCCGAGTTGCTCGCGCGAACGATTCCTTCTGACCCATCGAGCTTGCTCAGTAAGATCAACTCAACTGCACCGAGTTCTCTTGATAGTAGTTTAGGTGAATCCATTGACTTGATTTCGCCACTTTTGCAACAATCTCCGTCCGAAAAAGCGATCGTCTACTTGATGAGCGACTTTCGCACCAAGGATTGGAGCAACCCAGCATGGCTGAAACAAAAATTGCAATCGATCGCAACAACGAATGTTGAGCTGCAGCTAATCGATTGTGTTGCGGAACGCCACGAGAATCTCACCCTCGTGTCGGTGCTACCGCAGCAAGAAGTTTTGGCTGCGGGAGTGCCAGCCATGATCAATATCGCAGTTCGAAATAACGGCGTCGCGCCGGTACGGAACGTCACGGTACGAGTCAATGCCGTCGACTATTCCGATCGCCAATTAGAACCGACGCCAAACGCCGCTTTTTCTGGTCTATTGACGGAGTTGCCACCCGTAATGATCGAACGCATAGAACCGGGTGAGTTGGTCACGCGGCATGTTCAAATTCTATTCCCCAAAAGCGGCTCACATGTGGTTGAAGCCCAGTTGCCGCCCGACTCTTTGAACGCGGACAACAGCGCTCGCTGCGTATTGGATTTGCAAGATGGGCTTCGTGTCCTATTGATTGACGGCGACTCGACGGGGAAGCATTCCTTCTTTTTTGAATCGGCATTAAATCCCGGAGGCAATGCCAAGACTGGATTGATTATGTCACGCGAAGGCCCCGAATTCCTAAGAGACTCCGATTTGGCTGCCATTCAAAACTATGCATGTATTATCATGCAAGCGGTCCCTTCACTCGATCCTCGCGCGCTTGAAAACTTACATAAGTATGTTTCGCGTGGCGGCGGGCTAGCCGTCTTCTTTGGCGAACAATTGTCCATGGCTGACTATTTGCGTTACAACTCGGTTTGGACCAAACCGATTGCGGCCGCAGAGAACGCAACGCCGCTTCTGCCATTCACGATTAAAGAACCTGCCGAACTCGCACAGGTTCCCGGCGACGGCAAGCCGGATTTGATTGCAGACAACCATCCGATTTTTGAGCCTTTCTTTGGCCTGAGCAACTCACCCTTCCAGTTTGTCCGTATTCAACGCTATCTTGAACTCGACAAGGAAGTGGGCGATTCGCCAATCGCCAATAGCAAGAGCAACGCATCGACTTGGAAGTCGGTTGCGACACTCCGCAATGGAAAGCCGATTATCGTGGACCATTCCATTGGCGAGGGGCGTGTGCTTTTTGGCCTTACGGCTTTCGACCGACAATGGACGAATTGGCCACAAGATCCAACCTTTGTCGTCGCTGCACTCAAAATGGTAGGGTACTTGTCGTCATTCCAAATGCCCGATGCCGCTCGCTTTGCTGGAACACCCATGCGATGGGATTTTTCCTCTCAGGAAATGTTGCCTGAAATACAAGTACTTTGCCCACCTCCAGTTGGGTCCGGAGCCAAAGCCCTGCTAAGCCTCAACGCATCTCCCGCAGGCGAATCGGCCTTTCAAGCGTCACTCAATGCCCGATCCAATCAAGACACAGAGGAATCGATTCGCGCGATCATCTCTGCCGGGAATTTTGAGTGGTGGGGGACATCCATTCAAGGAGGACGGGTCGTAAAGAACATTGCCCGTAACACGCCGCCTGTAGAAGGCGAAACAGAGAAGATTGCTCTTATCGATTTGAACCGCACCTTGAGCGGCGTCAAATTCGTTTACAAATCGTCCGAATCGCTCGGTGCGAATACTGCATTAGCTGGCTTCGCCAATCGAAACATGCTCTTGATGGGATTGCTTTTGGTGTTACTCCTATTCGAACAATGGCTAGCCTGGAGCGCATCGTATCATTTAGTAAAGAGATGAGGCGTACGCTTTTAGCTGCAATGGATAAGGCATTAGTAAAAACAAGGCACATGACAGCAACCCTAAACCCTAAACCCTAAACCCCTTACTCCATGACCCTTTTTTCGTTTGACACCTTCCTATGCTTTGCTCAAGAAGACATGCGAGTCTTCTACCAGTGGATGCGCATTGAACAGATGGATCAGTGGCTGCACTGGTTTGTGCTGGCGTGCTGTTTGATCGGGTTAGTGTCGTACGTCGTTTATTGGTACCGCAAGGATTGGGTTGAGCTGCCCAAGAGTATCGGTTGGACGTTGTTAACACTTCGGCTTCTAGCCTTGCTCGGAATATTGATCTTTTTTTTCGATCTGCAAAAGAGGACCGAGCAACGCGTTACGCGATCTTCACGGCTAGCAGTACTCGTCGATACTAGCTTGAGCATGTCGATGCCGCAACAAGACGACGCGACGAGTGTGGTCTCGAGTCCAACGAGTCGGATTTCCGCAGTCCAGCAGGCATTTGCTCAATCGCAGCTTCTCAAGCAGCTACAACAGAGGCACGATGTTAGCGTATTCCGATTTGATCAAAGCGCGAGGCCGAGTGCCGTGGCCTCGTTTGCAAAGCCCAAACAATCGAAAACGGACAACGAGTCGGACGAATTGAAAGTGGAGCTTTGGCGTTGGCTAAGTCGACTCGCGTTGGCTGGGACTGTTTTAACGCTCCTAGGTACATTGTTCATGGCCTCGTCCCTGATCGCTCGTGTTTACGGCGATCTGCGGCCATTTTGGCAGTATGGTTTGGTAGCGTCCGTGGTTGCAGTCATAACGGGGTTTGTCATGATGTCCACGGCGATACTGCGGGCAGACCAAATTTCGTGGAAGAGTCTTTGGAGTATGTTGCCTCCGGAATCCGCCACGGGGCCATCGCCGAATGCCATGGGAGTGAAAAGCGATGCCAATTTGCCGCTAGAACCCAACGCAGTTGCCTGGGAAACGCAGTTGGCTGCAACCGGTACGGAATCCCGGATGGGCGATGCAATCAATAGTATTCTCGAGCAAGAGCGAGGCTCGCCGTTAGCTGGGATCGTGGTGATTTCGGATGGACGCAACAACGCTGGGGTCGATCCGCTTATGACGATTTCGGAGGCGACATTGCAGGGAGTTCAGATCCATACGATCGGTATGGGTACGGCCAAAAATCCGCTCAATGTTCGCACCGTTGATATCGAAGCACCCAAGCGAGTTTTTCCAGGAGATCGTTTCCGTTTAACTGCACTGTTGCAGGCTTCTGGATTGGAAGGGAAACAGATTACGGTACAGCTGCGGCGTCGCCCCGGTGCACAGAAGAACGCGGGTATGGCAATCGAAGAGGAAAGGACGATTACGCTGGAATCGGACGATTCAATGTCAAGTTTAGTTTTTGATATTCAGCCTCGCGAAATCGGTTCGTGGATTTACGAGGTCAAAGCCTTGCCGCCAGAGCAGGATTCCAATCCGATGGACAATTCGCTCGAAAGCGAAATTCGGGTGGTGGAGCCCAAGTCGACCGTTTTAATCATTGCAGGCGGTCCTACTCGTGAGTATCAATTTGTTCGCAATTTGCTCTTTCGAGACCCAACAGTTCAGTCGCATGTGTTTTTGCAGACGGGCGGACCAGGTGTTTCTCAAGAAGCAAAAAAACTCCTGACGGAGTTCCCAAAGACTCGCGTAGAAATGAGCCAATACGATTGCGTTATCGGTTTTGATGCCGATTGGACTGCGCTCGATTTTGAGCAAGTCGACGTGTTGGAAAAATGGATCAGCGAGCAAGCGGGCGGTTTGGTACTTGTTGCCGGCCCTGTTTCCACTCCAAAATGGGCGGGCAGCCAAGGCAACGGAAACCGCATAGCGGAGGTCATCAGGAATCTTTCGCCGCTTGTCGTTAATACGCGAGGCTCCCGGATGGTTTCAATAGGTCGATTCGAAGCCGAGACAGCGTGGCCTTTGGAGTTTGCTGGAGACGCTTGGCAAACGGACTTCATTCAAGTTGCAAAGACAGTCGAAGAGAGTCGCAAGGCCTGGGAGAGATTTCGGGGTGTGTATAGTTTCTTTGCGTGTGACGAACCGAAGCCCGGAGCTACGCCTATCGCCTATTTTTCGGATCCATCCGCCGTTTCAAGTGGCAAGAAGCCTATTTACCTGGCATCACAGTTTTATGGAGCAGGCCGTGTTGCGTTCCAAGGGGGTGGCGAGTTTTGGCGGTTTCGTGAAGTCGGCGAGGGTTATTTTGATACTTATTACACCAAGCTCATACGATGGGCTGGCCAAGGCAGGTTGCTGAGGGATTCGGATAGAGGCATTTTGCTGTTGGACAAGCAACAAGCGATCATGGGCGAGCAAGTCATGGTGCGAGCGGTTTTGAGAGACGCGCAATTTCAACCGACCCTATTGCCGGATGTGAAAGCAAAGCTGATTGAGCCATCGGGCCGCAATTCGCCACTGGTGCTAACACCGATCCCTGACCCTTCTCAACCTGGTGTTTACCTGGGCCAGTTCTTTACAAAAGCGACAGGCACTTACGAAGTGCAATTGCCGGTAGGTGGATTGGCCGATCAACAATTGCTGACACAGCAAGTGACTGTACGCGTGCCTGCTTTGGAGATTCAAAGGCCACAGCGCAACGATCCGTTGTTGGGTGAGTTAGCAAGTCGTACGGGTGGTAAGTACTGGGTGGGTATGGATTCGCTCTTGGCTGGCCAATCGGATGCAAACCGTTCGATAGCGTCGGCATCGTCGTCCGGTACAACGCTTCCGCAAGCGATTGAAACTCGGGACCAGACCAACTACTTACCTGGTTCGCCCGACCGCGAATTCCAGCAACGGCTGATGGGGATCTTGATGGCGTTCATCGTTGGGTGCTTGTCGATAGAGTGGCTTATTCGGCGACTTAGCAGGCTCGCCTAAGTTTTGGCTCGTCCGCAGAATCTGTGGGTAAAAACCGCTTGATATAGCTCCGCGTTAGCGCGTTGGATTTTTCGCATTACTCAAAAAACAAGCCGACAGGATCGAAGTAAGTCAGGGGCTACCGAGGCAGCCCCTGTCTTGTTTTCCGACTTCAGCGGCGCTCGAGTTGGTTCCCACCAGTGCTCTATCCTCCACCGAAGCACTCTCATCCTACCGTTTGCAAAAATCAGAATCAACTAAAAGGGAAATACATCTTGGAAGGCGTCCGGTAAACTGAGGTTTACGAAGACATCATTTCACCAACA
>CAMDKL010000211.1 GCA_945900945.1 Pirellula staleyi DSM 6068 | reverse complement strand
TTGTGAGACGGAGACTTGTATTGATCTATAAGCTTGGCCACGAGAATCCATCCTCTGAAACTTACTTCGAATTCGCTAATTTACAGGAACAAATTGTTCGATCCGGAAACTAAAGTCAATACCAGATTTTTAACAGCCCAGGCTTGTCCCCCACCAACCTTGTTTTGGCGTACTAACAGCTGTGCCCGCAAATCGTCCTGTTTCTGGTGGCTTTGCCCGCCGAAGGCGGGCAAAGCAGGCGGGAGTTGGGTCTCCCGTGTAGTACGCCAAAGCGCATCCGTCGGGGGCAAGCCCCGAACGGATGAGCTACCGAGTTTGTCTACAATCGATAAATTGTTGGATCTGAAATAACTCGTCTCAAATGTGAAAGAATCTGAGTTTCTATGTCTACTACATTCTCCGGCAATCGTCTTCGAATATCCCACCGATACCCTGCAATGTGCATCATGCCAACGCATAGAAATACAATCAAAATATGAAAAACGCTGACCGCAAACGTTCCTACAAAATAAAGCGGACCGAACACCGGCATTGTCACACCCGGAGGGAATGGCCCTTGATTCATTAACAGCGGCGTGATAACCAGAATGGAAATACCAAGCAACATTACATAGACAATCAAGCCAACGCCTCCAATCCATCGCTTCGGGTTGCTGCCAACCAATAGCCATGCTGCAGAAAACCAGATCAGCGCAGTTGACAGTTTTTGAATAATGTCAACGAGAATATTGAACTGATTTCTGCTTTGAGAGTACATTGCTTTCACTTGCGTGGAAACCAGCTGGTTGGCCAATAGGTCGATACTAAGCACAATGGCTACGACAGTGGTCAGCAATAGTATGGTGAGAATCGTCAAGCGATTTGGCGTAGCATCAACTTCGACAGGCCGCAAATGCAATGTGGTTGCTCGAAACAGAAACGCCAACATTACGTACATTAACAGGCTCGATCTAAATGTTGACGCCCACTGAAAATAGATAAGGTCAGTGATTCTCATGTCTTTGGCAACAATAGGAGAGGAATGAGCTATGGCAAGAGCGGCAACTATCAACCCAAGCAAATTGGGTGCAACGATAAGTACCAACGGAACTTTCCAGGTCGCCCAAATAGTTCGACCGCTTCGAGCGGCCAACCAAACAACACAGGTCATCCAAAACGGAAAAGCGGAGAGATGCATTAACAAAGATAAATAGAAAGTTGGTCCTGGAGTCCAGAATGAAACTATCCGCATCATGGCATATGGTACGACGAATTGCAAAATGATCGACAATCCAACCGCAGCCAAAAACACCATAACTAGCATTTGCGGAATCGAACGCGTTTGATTGTTAATGACGTTGCTCCTGTTTTTCAAATTAACATTCTTGATCATGTTTTTGATTCGAGCGTGCCAACTCGCGAGTCAACATTACCGCTTTGCGGTCTAGACCCCAACGGTATCCACCGAGTTCGCCAGTCGAACGGAGCACACGATGGCAGGGAATCAAATAAGCGATTGGGTTGGCGCCAACCGCATTCGCAACGGCACGGGTCGCGGTAGGGATTCCTAGCCGACTCGCCAGATCAGAATACGAAGTGACACAATGTTCCGGGATTCGCAATAACGCTTCCCAGACCTTTAACTGGAAATTGGTTCCTCTCAAATGCAAAAAAAAATGGCCGCCGCAACGCGGGTTAATCAAACCGCTACCACGTCCGGGAACTTCCGAGTTGAAGATCTTTTCGATCACTTCGGACGTTGCGAGTTGGTCCTTTGTCAACCTAGCTTGCGCCCACTCCTCACGGAATTGGTCCAGTTCACCCTCGACCTCCGACGGGTCGGCAAACCTAAGAGCGCAAACACCGCGATCTGTGAGGCCAATCAAACAACATCCAAAGGGAGAATCGTGCCAACCGTAACGGATTTCGAGACCACTACCGTGCTCGGCATATTCTCCCGGTGTGACCGCTTCGGTAGAAACGATCAAATCATGCAAGCGGCTTGGACCGCTCAGTCCAACAGCAAAAGCAGCTTCGAGCACCGGAGTCGACTCCCGCAAGAGCCGTTTCGCCTCGGCAGCGTTCACGTATTGCAACAGACGCTTAGGACTGACACCAGCCCAACGGCGAAACAATCGCTGGAAGTAGGCCGGACTTAGGCCGACCGTCGCAGCAATCTGCTCCAATGTTGACTGTGCCGATGCATGTGTTCGGACGTATTCAATTGCTTGTTTGATTTTTTCGTAATCGGATTGCATTTGGCTTTGGCTCGCTGGTTTTGAATTCACGAGAATATAATCGCCAACGAGCTCCCTACTCCACCCGATTCTTGCGCGCCAAATTAGATCTGTCCGGCAGAGGACTGCCGAACCTATATGGTCAATTTATTCCCATGAAACGGACACAGACGGGGCTAGCAACTTTTACGCTTGAATCCGTCGGCGTCAACTCACCTGTCGCTGGATTGATCCGAAACACGATTACATTGCCACCCGACTGATTGGCGACAAGCATGAATTGTCCAGTGGGCTCAATGGCGAAGTTGCGAGGTGTCTTGATACCGGCACTCTGATGGCCAACCGATTTAAGCTCCCCAGACGACGGGTCGATCGAAAAAATGGCGATCGAGTTATACGGGTCCCGATTCGACACGTACACAAATTTTCCTGACGGGTGAACGACCGTCTCCGCGGTGCTTCCCCCTTTGCGTTCGCCGTCGTTTGGCAACGTGGAAAGTACCTGTCTTTGTTTCAACATGCCCGTCTGCGCGTCGTAATCACAGGCAATGATCGTCAAATTCGATTCGCCATTGATATAGGCGCTTTTGCCGTCTGGGGACCAAGCGAAATGGCGTGGCCCGGTTCCCTTGGGTGTGTCAAATGCGCCATGAGGCGCTAACGATCCTTTGTTGGCATCGAACGAATAAATAATGACTTTGTCTAACCCGAGATCGCAACAGAGCGCGAACTTATTGGCTTTGTCCAGGTGGATCGAATGTCCATTCTTCTTGAGCCCCTGATGTTGCTGGAAGGAGGACGTCGAGCTGAGCTTGCCATCGGCTTCGATGGGAATTGAAATGCAACTGCCTCCAGTGTAGTTTGCGGCAAGCACGTTCTTGCCCGTTGAATCCACGACAAGATGGCAGGGTGCTCCGCCCTGAGAGGGCTTGGAATTGAGAAAGGTCAGGTTTCCAGTCTTGGCGTCGACGGAAAACGCGCTTATCATCGCGTCAGATTCGTTGACGGCGTAGACAAACTTCTTGTTTGGATGAAAAGCTAAGAAAGAAGGGCTGCTGGTTTCTCCCGCCAGCGATGCGGCCGAAAGGGAGCCGTCCTTGAGGTTTAGTTCGCACTGATAAATGCCTTTGCTCCCTTTGTCCGTGTACGTACCGAGGTACACTCGGTATTTGTCTTGCGAGTGAGCTGGCTGGTAGGCAAACGTATTCAAGACTACGAATAGGATAAAAATCGATCGCCGGAACATGAATGGAACTCCGTCAAAAAATGGGGCAACAGGATTGTGACAGCACAGCGTAAGAGATTGTAATCGATTTATGCCAACAACTCGTGACGTACCCTTCCGTCACCGGAAATTGGAACCGGTCGGCCAAGCATATCGCGAACCATCATGTGTGGATCGATTCCCAAAAGATGAAATGATGTTGCAAGAATGTCTTTCGGCGAGACTGGGTTGTCGATTACATCCCCGCCAATGCTGTCCGTTCGGCCAACGACCTGACCACGACCGATGCCTCCTCCCGCAAGTATTGCGGAATAAGCACGCGACCAATGATGCCTACCTGCTCCTATCGGTTTAGGATCGATCTGTGGTGTGCGACCGTGTTCGCTAATGCATAGCACCAACGTGTCTTCCAACAGTCCGCGTTGTTCCAAATCCCGAATCAGCGCCGGATAGGCTGCATCGAAGCCAGGCAATAGATACTCTTTCATTCGTGGAAAGTGATTGTTGTGCGTATCCCATGCACAATTCCCGAATTGCCCAAATCCGTCCCAAAATACGGATACGAAAGTAACCCCAGATTCAATCAAGCGTCGAGCAACTAAGCAAGACTGTCCGAATAAAGTCATCCCATAGTCCTCTCGGAGCGATTGGGACTCCTTCGAAACGTCAAGTGCCTGCTGAATCTTTGTTGAAGTTAGTAGTGTGTATGCCTGCTCCCTTTTCCCGTCGAACCCATGATTAGAGATTCGATCGATTTCTCGACGTGTTCTATTGAACTGTTCGAGAAGAGATCGCCGCAAACCTAAGCGCTCAATCGACATACTTTCTGGCAAAGTGGAATTCTCTGACAACATGAACTTTCCAGACTCTGTAATGCCACCAAACGGATCAAAGAATTCCTGCTTCTGATCGTCTGTATACTTTGGGACTTTGCGAGTTCCATCCCCTACAAAGTCTGTCCAAACGGGATCGTGGTTGGAACTCAAGAAGCCCGAAAACGGACCAGCATTGACCAGCAAGTCCGTCTTGGAATTGAGCATCCATGGCAAACCCATATGGCGAGGTATATTACTCATCAGACTACCATCCTTGTTCGCGGTAGCAGTCTGTGATCGGACGTAGTCGACTACCGAGCCTATATATGGCCAATGCCGAGCGTCACGAGGACTAGCTTCTAAATCAGGTGTGTACGTGGGCAAACCGCTCACAGCATAGGCCACACCGTGAACCGGATACGGATGATTCAATGAACGAACGATTGTCGTTTTGTCAACAATACTCGCGGTTCGTGGAAGCCTTTCGCAAATGCTGATTCCTGGAACCACTGTAGCAATGGCTTTCATGTCGCCTTGAATATCGGCGGGAGCGTCCGGTTTGGGATCGAAGGTCTCGTGCTGCGACGGTGACCCGTAAAGAAAGACCAGAATGCAGGCCTTGGCTTTGCCAAAGGACGCCGGGGTAACGCCAGGCTTCGGTGATAATTCGGTGGCCAACAGTTGTTCGTTCAACCCCCAACCGAACGCACCAAGACCACCGATGCGAAGTAATTCGCGCCGATTAAGCCCGTCACAGAGTGTTCGTTGGGAGCCTTGAATGCTGAACATTGCGGTTTGTTCCATAGGCTAATTGGTTACGATCAAACCAACAGTATACGCGAATCATTCGCGGAAATCGCTATCCTCCGCAGTGAACCCGACACTTTCTGGGAATGAAATTAGGGTACCAAATTTTGATGCTGACGCAGCACTATCCTGGGGTATTTGAGAATCCCGCAGCCTTGAGCTGCGGATCGTTCAGGTTTTCAGGCTAGAGCGCTTGGCCGCCCGCCCCGCTTGCGGCATTGCGCTGCGCTCGCTGCTTGTAGCCTAAAAGCACAACAAATCCGCAGGGCAAACCTGCGGTATTTAGGATCCCGCAGCCTAGTGAAGCTTATCTTAGGGTAGCGGACTGCCGCTCGCCTTATGACTGCACCGTTGCATTTCTGCTTTCAGGCTTAAAGTGAAGTCTGTTGATTTCTGGATCTGGCGTGTAAAATATTAGGTGTGCAATGCGACCTTAAATCGTGGAAAAACTAAGGATTATTGGGATGGCATCGGAATTAATCCAAAAGCAGCAGGAAGTTATTCCCAAGCTTGAGCCGGGTGATCGACTGTCGCGAGAGGTATTCCGGCAACGCTACGCATCCATGCCGGCGTGTAAAAAAGCGGAACTCATCGAGGGAATCGTCTACATGCCATCTCCTGTTCGGCTAACAAATCATAACGAACCTCACTTCCAGCTTATTACATGGCTCGGAGTTTATCTGGCTTCAACACCTATCGCGCGCGGGGCTGACAACGCGACGAACCGGCTGGATTTGGAGAACGAACCGCAACCTGATGGCATTTTGTTTCTCCGTCCCGAATATGGTGGCCAAGTATCAATAAGCTCAGATGACTATGTAGTCGGTCCACCCGAGTTTGTGGCGGAAGTTTCTAGCAGTTCAGTCGCATATGATCGAGGACCAAAGCTGCGAACTTTTCTTCGACACGGAGTGAAGGAGTATCTCCTGTGGCGGGTCGAGGACGCTAGATTCGAATGGAATATCTTGCGAGGCGAAAATTACTTCCAGCTTGAACCTCGCACAGGTAATCTCCTGTGCAGCGAAGCTTTTCCCGGTCTATGGCTGGACGTCGACGCCATGCTCGCTGGCAATCTTGCCAAAGTTCTCGAAGCCCTTCAGCAAGGCATTGCCAGCCCAGAACACCAACATTTTATAGAACGCCATCAACGGTAGATTTCTTTATTTGCCCAATGCTCCGGTCAAATTGAAGTCGATTACATTTGGCTTGCCCTTCTCGACCTTTGCGGTCAAATCGGTCGTCGCCAAACTTGTGTACTTGAACGGAACGGTTGGTGCCGGTGTTGGACTCTTCAGCTCTGGTAACAGACCTGCCTGGTCCTGCATGGCCACGACAATGACCTTGTAAGTGCCTGGCGCCGCACCATCGCCGGGCTTATCCGTCTTGAGCGAATACGAACCATCTGGTTGTAGGTCACCATACGCAGAAGCATTATCTGCCGAAACGAAACTGATAGTGCCCGATGCAACTGGCTTATTCTCGTATGTCACTTTGCCTGTAACAACTACCAGATTGGAACTGTCACATCCAATTGCACTGGCGATAACTGCCAGCACAAGTAACAACCGCCGGATCGAAGATCCTCTCATACAAACTCCTATTGATTTCTGATAAATGTAATGGCAAAGGTAGTTCAGCGCAAGCTGTTATCGCAATCCGTTGCCTAAGCGAGGTTTTGGATTAAACAATTAAATCAACAGTCGCTTACTCAGCGGGTTGTGATTAATTCGGCCAGCCGAGACGCTCATTTGGAAATCGGCTAGCGATTCAGAGTCAACATACTCCGTGCAAACTATTCTGCTTATTCAAGCGCGACCACCTGACCGTCGGATACTGTCGCAAAATTTTGCAGCAATAACAATGGAATCGACTTGGACATAAATTGAACACTCCCATCACACATGGCGAAATTTGCACCGCCAGTATGATTGCTGGTAAAGGGTGTTTCGTTGGTAAAGAACGCTCCCGTATATCCAATGGGATAAGTCACAATTTTATGATCAAGAAACAGCCATCCCTTAGTCGCACTGGGCGGGTAGGCATAATATCCCCAAGTCCATGGCTGAATGCTGCCCCAGTTGCGAGAAAACAAACCACGGCCGATAGCCGAAGATGTTTCGCCAAGGAGGATTGTACTACTGGATCCATCTGTAATGGTACCAAAAGTAGTTTTGCTTTCTGGGAACATCACGCCTGACTTATTGTACCATTGGTGTCTGCCCTGCGTTCCCTGTACGAGTGCGACCGTGGAAGCGCCACCGTTCACACGGTAGTGAAGTGCGCCCTGGAATACCGCACGAATGGCAGGAGTCGCTGTATTCCATGCATCGGGGCTTTGCGTACCCAGTTCCGAGCTTGGACAAATAAAGGAGGGAATGGGTTTTTCAAAAACTGGGTCTGCACCATTATGGGGAGCCGCCGTCAATCGCCATGGCATAATAAAATCCAATGCCGTCGCTTGCGTCGTGACACCGTTCACGGTCACATTCGTGTTGAATCCAGCTGTCATTGAATCAATACGGTTTCTCAGATTTCCCTGTTCGAAGAACGGAAAGACTTTTCCAGGCCAGCCGATGCAATACAGCGAACCCGTCTTTTCCTGTCCACCGGTTGGAAAGGACCTGAATGTGTCGTGGTGGTTGTGGAACGCCAACGCCAATTGCTTAAGGTTGTTTGTACACTGCATGCGTCTGGCCGCTTCACGCGCAGCTTGGACTGCAGGCAACAATAGACCTACCAGAATCCCAATAATTGCGATCACCACCAACAATTCGACCAGCGTAAAACCGAGCCGCTTTCTCATAACAAATCTCCTTTAGACAATGACCAAACAGACAACCACCTTCTCGACCTGTGCGATTGAATTTGAATTTGCTGATGCTAATGTCCTTTGAACCTGAGTCGCTAGATCCAACTTACGTCGCAGGAAATCGGCTCAGGCCCATAGGCCCAAACAATTGGAAGGAAATGGAGGGATCTTGCATCAACGATTCGTTTTGCTTGAATCGCTCAAGTCGAAACTTCGTTTGAACGTAATATCTTAGAATCGCAGAGTCAATCTTTTTGATGGATTTTTTCGATTTAGTTAACTGCAAAATTGAGTTACAGAACATTGCGATTGGGTCCATTTTCTTACGGGGTGGCCTCGCCTTCCCGATAAAAGAGTCTCGTCCGCTAAATTTTCATTGGACGATGTATTTCCTTGGGATCTCCGCGCCCGCGACGAACGCAAGCTTTCCAATCTTGCACATCTGATACACGTTAATGCGAAAATCAGGACATGTGCTTACCAAGCAATAGGCATCAGCTGGCGTGAAGCCGTACTCCGTGATCAGCCAATCCATCAAGCTAAACGTTGCGGTCTCGACCGCGAGTTCTAGCGGTTTGTTTGCATTGATGGCGATCAATGCATCCGGCTTTTCGATGCGCATCCAAGGAATCTTCTTGGCCTTGATAACGTCAAGCTTGACCTGGACAGTCGCTTTGGTTTCTGCCGCGGTTCCAGTGAATTCAGTATCCCCCTGTGATGCATGGACGTCGCCCAAGTAAAAGAGTGCACCAGGATGCTGGATCGGCAAGAAAATGCGATTGCCGACAGCCACATCGCGAATATCCAGGTTGCCGCCCCAGTCGCCTTGGCCGTCTAAGCTTGTTGTTACTTCGCGATCAGGAGCAACGCCAATGGTGCCAACGAAAGGCGTGATCGGCCATGAGATTTTGTTGTTGAAGTGAAGGGTGCCATCGCGTGTCGTACCGCTCGGACCTGGAGTGTGCTTGAAGATCTTGGTCGTGTATTCGCTGGACAGTTCGGGCCAGCGTGTGAGTTCGCCAGCCGGTCCTCGGCGTGGACCAATTGCGACCCAAGAGTAACTGTCAACGGTAATCGCATCGAGCGTGACAACGAGCACATCGCCGCGTTGTGCTCCTTCGACGTAGATCGGGCCCGCAATTGGATTAGCCAGCGGCGGCGAGCGATCGAAGCCGGGCCGCTTACCAGGGATCGCTTTGTCGGTCTCCGACTTGAAATAACCCGTGCTTGCGTCAAATGTCTCAAGCTCAAAGGCTTCTCCCGGCTGAACGCGAAGGAGTGGCTCGTCGCGCCAGTCGAAGGCATACTTACAAGCTTGTTCACGGGGGACGCGTTGCATGATTGTACTTCCAAAAATCTATCGAATCGTCTTAAGAGCTAATTTATCATAGACTGACAACGCAAAGTGGACTTGATCAAAAAATGCGACTCTTCTCGCTGATCGCCACCATTCAAGCTGATCCTCAATAAGAATCCCGCAGGCTCGTCCTGGGCTGTGCGACAAAGGCCAGTTGCGTAGTTTTTTCAAGTTCTTTTGGGAGCTGTTTCTGTTCCCTTGGGTGATCGAAATGCTCCCCGATGGGCGTACCTGGAGAACCTTTGCTTCAGACGGGACAAGCCTAGGGTGTTAAAAATCTGGTATTGCAACGGGTTTTGGTTTGCGCAAGTTTTGTTCCGCAGCCGTTGGGGTTAGATCTAGACTGCGAGTATAGTGAAGGCTGTTGCCAAATTCCCCCTTCATCCAATCGCGAAGGCTTGCGATTGAGCAACCGGC
>CAMDKL010000210.1 GCA_945900945.1 Pirellula staleyi DSM 6068 | reverse complement strand
TTGTCGATTGGAGGAAGCCCAGGCAAGACAACAAGCAACGACTACGTCGGAACCTCTGGAGAAGATTCCTCCCGAGTAGAAATCGACCAAAATCTAGTCGGGAAATTTAGTTGTCGCTAATGCGGATATCTAGTTGTCGCCGAACACTCGCGCGTCGTGCAATAGTGATCACAACCGCGATCTAAAGAATCCTGTCTTAGAAATGTCGATGCCGTTGCTACCTGCGTTTCGTTGCGGTGGGATTTGGGGCCGCAGATTGACGGGAATTGCGAAGCGATGGAGGGAACGCATAGGTTTGTTCGTCGAACGGGTCATCGCTGACTTGATAGAGACTGCCGTCTTTTCGGCGGTGCATACGTGTAGCCTCATCCTTGTTTAACGGCCGAGCTCCGATACGACCGAATACGGCGATTTGGTTGCCCGATTCGTCCACAGCGCGATCCCGGTCAATGCCTCTCGATATGCACAATGCATGTCCGTTTTTGGGAAGCTTTCGTGTTGCTATCAAACATGGATTTGGCCGTGGTGAGAAGCCATCGTTGCCAGGCAATTCTGGGCTGGTTAGCTGAACGACTCGCAAACCATTCTTGCCGTCTGCGATGTATGCGAACTGGCTTACGTTCGTGATGCCTAGCTTGACATCGTGCGTGTCATTGATCGCTCCACCGGCATTGTATACTTGATCGACGAATGCCGACGCGGGATTCGTAATATCGAGAATAACCAACCCCTCGTGGCCACCGGCTACGTAGGCATAGGTCCGTCCAAGATAGATACTATGGGCTTCGTGAAGTTCAACGGTATGCACGTGCTGAGGGTAGCCGAGTTCGGTAGCATCAAATACTTTGACCCCTTCCTCATCGCACACAAAGGCGTACCGAAACTGTACAGCTACGCTTTTGGGATGTTTTACAATATCGTGACCTGCCACGGAAACGAGGGATGGTTTTTTGGGGTCGCTCAAGTCGACCACAGCCAACCCTGCATCGCAACAGATGTAAGCAAAGTGGCCTGCAATCGTGATTGCAGTAGCCCCGCACAAGATTCCGTTGGGGTTGAAGGTGACATCGCGTTTCAGAAAATTATTCGACGGATTTCCATCGAGCAATGTGGCGGCGCTAACCATTACAAGACCTTCGTATTTGTCGGTCACATAGATGTATGCATAGAGTGGGTGAACCGGCGATTCGAAGTTCTCTGGGCGATGGGTTCTCGTCGGATCTGGCGCGATGGTCGTAGGTGCTGCAACCGCAGTCGCGTACTTGGTACGAACGTAAAGTTTTTGGCCTAATGGTGAAACAGGCGCCGTCGTGATCCGCTCGGAAAAGGCTTTGTGGTCGATGAATGCAATGTCAAAGACACGCAGTCCCCCTTCACCACACGCTGCGTAGAGAAACTCACCGCGGTGCTGGAGCGAAAGAATCTCTGGCTTGCGATACATTGGGCTGAGTGTTTCTATAATATCTCGCCCAGGATGCTCATGTGCGTGCTCAAGTTCCTGGTGGTGTTTCAAGTGTTCTTTGTAATTCTCAGGATACGCAATGGAATGCAGTGAGCTGCCGAGGACGGCCTGCGGTTCCGTTTGTTCTGTAACGACTACACCCTCGAGTCCATGTTCTCCTGCACCAACCCAACTATACCGACCGACAAAATTCGTATAGCCAGTCCCCTGCATGAGCAATTGTGCGGTGATCGCATTGTTGTCGTTGTTGATCGAGACGTGACAATCGGTACACGACTTGGTCTCCGATACACCAGGTAGAGCGTGAGGAGCTGATTGATTCCAGTCTGGGCCACCGCGTACGGTGTGAGGAACGTTAGTGCTGAATGCAATGCCGCTGAGCCCCTCGCCGCTAATCGTTTGCTGTTGAACATAGACAGATTCTCGGTTTCCGTTGTAGCTGCCGACGTGGATGGCACATGAGCTTCGCGCGGGACCAATGCGATTACCGGTGACGTTTCCGTCACGGGCAAGCATATATACATCGTCGCGGAGGGTTTGGAAATTGTAGGAGATGCGATTGCGTGAGACCTCACCCAGCCCGTGCAAATTCGGAGCCTTGACGTTTGCCTTTTGAGGTAGATGGCAACCGAAACAACTTGGGTTCCATGAACTATGGCAGGCGATGCAACTCATGTTGCTATTCTGATGAGCGCATTTCTCATCGGGGAGGTGATCGCCCCAGCGCATGACTCCATCGCCATCCATTCGAACTGTCTTGGCCATGTGGCTCTTCGGATTGTATTCGTCGCTTCGTGGATCGATTGTATCCGCCGTTTGAGTGACTTCCCACGACAAATTCTTTTCGACATTGCTGCGTTGAATCAGTTTGGGTTGTTGGCCGGGAGCAGTTTTGATTTCGAAACGCGGTTCGCCAAACGCAGTTCTCAATGCCAGCAGATTGGTTGGCTCTTTGGCGGATGCCGGACCGCTCGTTGGAAGCTTGGCTGACTGCCCGGACCGAAGCAGTTGTTCGACTTTGGCGACGAGCGATTGCTTAGCGTCTCCGTGGCAGTCGATACACTGAATCTCAATGGCAGCCCGCACTTCGCCGTAGAGTTTGGTATCACCATGACCATCTTGGTAGAAGTGACAATCAACACAATGCATCCCCTTTTCCATGTGGATGTCCATCATATGAACGGGAACTCCGTCTCGCTGCTTGCCATGAATTTTTTCAAACTCGCTCGATGGTGCGACGGATGCCATCAAGTGCTGTGTGGTTGGATTCTCGATCTTAGTCCCTTGGTGGTCGAGCAGCGAGCCTGTGCGGTCTTTTTTGAAGACAGCACGAAAGACCCAACCGTGGCCATGGAAGTCCGCAAATTGTGTGTGCCTCAAGTTCGGATTGAGGTCAGTGACATTGTTTAAGAATTCGGGATTGCCCCAAAGACCTCGGGCTGCCGACTCCTCAGGGTTTGACATCGACGATTGCACCAACTCTTCTGCGGTCGGATCTTTTTGTTTCTTGGGATACATGCACTGGCCATCGGTTTCATTGTCCCACCACATGTAACCTAGATAGGAATTGAGGACATTGGTGCCTGGGTGCATATGGCACACCATGCATTGGCTAGTTGGCATACTATTGGTAAACGTATGCTGGATGGGATGGCCAGATTCATGCTTGGGAATTGTTGGATCAATAGTTTTGACCCATTCATCTTTTTCGGAAGCGGCTCGGCCCATGTTTCCATATTTGGCGTAGGGACCGGATGAGGTTGGCGAGCGATCGTTGGCATAGACAACGTGGCATGCGCTGCATCCGCTGCTTCGATAGTCACCTGGATGGTCGTTTGTTCCGAGGAAGTTGAGGGTTGGATCGAGCAGTCGGGTCTTTTGCAATCCGATGAATACGGGGTCGGTACGGTTTTCTGTTCCTAGGCCACGAACACCCAGACGCTCGCGAGGGCGGCCGGGTTCTTCGAGCCGTTCTGGGATACCAATTTCAGGCCTGAATCGACCGCCTCGTTCAAAGATTCGAAGAATATTTCCAGGCTGGGAGGATTCAAATCTCGGGAGTGGATCGAGAAATGGAAGCATTCCCTTGCGGTCTATTTCGTAGGGCGTTGGAGGCGGGACATTTTGCATGCGTTGAGGCTTGCCATGCATCGAGTAGCTTTCGCCGTAACGAGCTGCCTTTTCTGGAGATCCACCGTTGTTGTAGATGGCAGCGCTCCAGAGCATGCATCCATGCGTCATCATGCTCTTGCGTAGTTGTAGTACTTCGTTAGCGTGGCATTGCCCGCATGCGATGTGCGCTACGCGAAGGTCGCCAGGATTCACGAAGCGAACGAACTCGGGACTCTCGTGATTGAGCAATGCGTAACTTCGCACCGGATTTGCGGATGTAGACCACATCTCCGGATAACTGGGACGTACGTGTGATCCCTTCTTAGAGAAATCGTTCGGATTTCCACCATGGCAATCCACGCAACCAATTGCGACGGTATTTGGCGGATGCATGTTGCCGACGTTGGAGTGGCAACTAACACAGGAGGTGCTCTTGTTTATTTCATCTTTCTTTGACTGCCGATAGAGATCGACATGGAGCAGATCGTTGGGAATCGGGTACGAATCGTTTCCTGCGATGCCGAGATTTCTCGCAGGCCCCCAGGGATCCTCGCCATTTCGGGCAGGCACGTTCGGTGCGTGAAATTTTCCGTTGGATTGCAGAGCGGGCGTGGCAACCTGAGCGCAACAAATTGTCGCATGGTCAATTAGAAAGCATAGAACGAATGCCAGCTTTAAGAGAGCCCATCGAATAAACAACTCGGTTGGGCGTAAGCTCATATCTCAGTACTCGAAAGAGGCCTCAAAAAAACCTGCCGCAAGATTGTTGACATTCCCTTGGAGCGGCTGATATAGGTCGCGGAAACCGTTGCCGACGAATAGTCCCGAAAGACCGCCGACAAAGATTACGTTGTTGTTTAGCAGCGGACGATACTCAAATCCGCCGCTCAAGTCCAGACCGATTTCACTTCGGATATTGGGTTGAAAGACTAGGGTCTCCAACGATGCGGTGTGATTGAACCACAAGTAGTTTGCGTTGGTGATCAGTTTCAGTTTTGGAGTCAGATCCGCGTCAAAACCGGTATTCAATAGCTGTATGCCTGGATTCACAAAATTCGTTTGCCCCTGAAACTTACTGCTGCGTAGGTTGGGGAGCAAGCTTTGACGGTTGACGAGATTGACGCCAAAGAGTTTGATCTGTTGACGATTCCAGTAGCTGAATTCACCACCGGCGAAATTGGGATTATCGAAGATCGCGTCAAAACCAGTTGCTCGACTGTCGCTCGGATCACTGTCGCCAGAAGCATAGAAGTAGGAACATCGAAAGCGAGCCCAGTCGCGATCGTAGGAGAGTTCGAGCGCTCCCATAAAGGCACTGATGTACTGAGGTTGGCCGGCGAGCGGATTGAGCTCGTCGAAGCCGGTCACATAGTACATCGCATGGCTGATATTGTATCGATTGATATGACCGTTTCCGGACCAACCTAGATAATACGCGTCGACCTGATGTGGCGCGAACACACCAACTGGGTCTGGGCGAACTAGGAATCCGTTGTCGTCGAATCTTTCGCTAGCTTTGTCTCGGTTATAATGGAAACTAAGTTGGGTGTTGTAGCCGGGGAAAATAAAGTCATTGCGATAGTAGTTGGCAATGAGCGTATTCTGATGGCGATCGTCAAAGGTATTTAGCAGGCTATTCGTATCCTTTTCGGTTTGGTCGAACCACACGACGTTGTACTGGTCTTGGTTGCTGAGCCGATTTCCGAAAATCCGCACACCGCGATTGATATCTGCGAAAATAAAACCGCGAAAATCGCTGACAAACGGCTGCGATCCAGCTCGGATAGAAATAAAGTCGTAGTTGGGACTCATGTCCGCAATTTTTGTTTCGTAGAACCACTCTTCGAGAGCCCAGTCCGTCCTATGTCGGTTCGTGCCCTCGCGAACGTCTGGCGAAACAACGGCCAGCTCTTGAACCTTCAAGTAGTTTTGGTTGAAAATAACATTCATTCTCAGCCGCCAATCAAACGGCTTGAACGATGTGTTTCCCTTAAATAGATCGAAACCCAGCGAGTTATACTGGGTAAAGAAAAATTGATTTGGATTCCCAAAGAACTCGTTTTGTCCTGGGTTCTGAGTCGATTCGAAAGGAGTTGTTGGAATCGGTGTTTGCCGTTCTTCAAACAAATTCAATTGCCTGAATTGCAACTTAAGAAAAGTGTCCTGTCCTACAATCGGGAAGTCACCTTTAAGTACGTTTTGGTTGTACGGATCGTACCAAGCGCCTAGAACAAAGGGATAGTCATCTCCGATCGGATGTCCCTTGCCATAGCGATCCCAAGTTGGCGAACCAATCCGCCAGCGATCTTCGATTGGGATGAAGTGGCTGGTGTTTTGTGATTCCGTGGGTAACACTGAGGTTGGACCTGTAAAGCCCAACGGTGCAAAGAAGTTAGTTAGCTGATACGGCGACGCTTCCGGTGGTAAAGTTGTTGCTAACGGCAATGACAATCCGTCAAATTCAGGCGGAGCAATACTTTTGGGTACTGGCTCGTCTTGTTGGATTGCTAGCCTTTCATCGCTAACCGAAACGAGAACGGGCTCTTTCGGTGGTGGATTGATTGGGTTGAATTGTCCACGCGCAATGCTAAAAAAGCATGACGCATAAAACGCCAGGATCGCTTTCAAGATGGCAGGATAGTAATTCTTGAACACAAATCGACAAATCTAAAAAAGAACTTTGGATGGATCGGACTGTAACGATTTCATCGGCGGTAGGGACGCATTGTCTTGGGCAATTTAACTAGAAAAAAGTAGAATGTAGGAATCGGGCGAAATTTATTGAACAATCTCAAGAACCGGATCAAGCGAAATTTAGGGCTTTTGCCGGTTGATCGTCCGCCAGGCGAATGATTGTTTGGTTTGTGCTGGTGCTGACGATTTTAAGAATCATCCGGAGTGAAGACTAATGGTCTATTGAGAACGCCAACATACAAATGAATCGACATCGTATCAACATGGCTGCTCTGCTTGCGATCGTATTCGTATCCTTGGCTCAGGCAACCGAACCACGCCCCAAGACACGAATGCCTGATGACCGAATGCTCCAAGAGCAGGAACGCAAACCTCGCGAAATCCGGGCAACTCTCCCTCTCGACGATATGGATTTTCAATACGAACCAAAGAATTTGTTCAGCGAACTGCCATTGAATGGTCCGCGTAGCAAAGAGACGCCGAGTGGCGGTAAGCACGGTCGCTATTGCGAGAACGCATTCCTAAGGGCAGGTTTCCCAAACTGCATTGGTAGACTAGCGAAACCGAGCACAGATACAAACCATCAAATTGGTTATGTAGGCGGCGGAACCTTGTTTGGGGGCTCGAGCCGTCGTATCGACGAAGGAACGTTTGGCATGGACTATGCGGGTCATTGGTTCTCGAGAAAGACCTGGCTAAAATGGAGCCACGGCGAACGTCACCAGGGGGGTGCCGGTCGCTACGAAACCGAAGGCCCACGCCTGTTGCCCGAATGAGCTGGAACTGCGCGTGGGTTAAACGGAGCCGCTGGCGATAGATGTAACGCTACACATTGCAACAAAAAACGCAACTGGTGCTTTGTGACAGCTAAGAATTAGGGTTATCGAAATTAGCCGGAACGCGTTAGCGTCCGCTTTTGCATTCAGCCAACCGGGAGCTAACGCACTCCGGCTGATCCTGAAATTAAGATGTAACAAAGGACTCGTTATGGACGAGCACGGAATGATTTCTTTTGCGGTCAATATGGTAGGCTAGGGTGCAATCAATTGAAAAAGTCTTTTTCAGGAGATTTTGTAAGTGAAATGCCCGAAAATTTGATAAAAGCACTTAAGGTGAAGTATGGCTGGCGCGGACAATCGCAAAATGGATCCAAATAGATCGCAAAGTGAACCCGTGGTCCCGTTTTCGCAAACTACCGATTTTTCGGTTTCGACAAATGCCGAGATGTGCGATCCAGATGCCTATTCAACGCAGTTCGTAGAAAGTACAGGACCTTCAAGTGGAATCGATCCATCGAGTATTGCATCTGCACCCGTTATCTCTAACAAGATGGACTTGCCGTCTGATATCCCCGGTTTCATCGTCGAGGGTGAGTTAGGCCGTGGCGCATTTGGGGTCGTATATTGCGCTCGCGATGAATTGCTAGACCGTAAGGTTGCCATCAAAAAACCGCTGATCAATAACCCTGCTCACCGGCAGCAGTATATCGATGAAGCAAAGAAAGCAGTCAAACTGGATCATCCCTCGATCGTACCAATCTACCAAGTTGGAATGACGACGAACGGCGAACCCTTCGTCGTTCAAAAGCTAATCAGAGGTTCATCGTTACGCGAAATTCTTCTAGAGGGCGATCGGCGGTTGCCGCTATTGAAGACAGTCGACATCATGCGTCAGGTTTGCTTGGCGGTTGATGCAGCCCATACGGCGGGGATCGTCCATCGAGATCTGAAACCGGAAAATCTGCTGGTTGAGCCCGAGGGGCGTGTTTACGTGGCCGATTTCGGGCTCGCGATTCTCGAAGATGACGAACAGAATAAAAAGGGTCGCGAAGTCGCGGGTACGCCGCTGTACATGTCGCCTGAACAATTTGCAGGTCGCGTCGAATGGCTAGATGGACGTTCGGACATCTGGGCTCTCGGGGTTATTCTATATGAACTTCTTTCAGGGAAGACACCTTTTAAAGGAGCAACGCTAAAAGATCTAAGAGACCAAATCCAGAACAAGGACCCGCGGCCAATCCACCAGCGCGATCCAAAAGTCCCAATCGCGTTTCATGCTTTGTTCAGAAAATGTTGTGCAAAAAATGTTGGGGATCGGTTTGCAAGTGTACGAGAGATGATTGCAGACTTGGATGCCATCACAGAATCGCTCCCGTTTTTAGAAACCGCCAACTTAATATTGAAGGAGAAAAGCGATACCGTCAATGCCATGAATTCATCGACTGGGACGACCTTTGGTTTAGCCAGCGATGCGAACCAAAGGGGGCTAACTTCTCATGGAATTTCTGCTTTAGGTTCAGCCCAATCTACCATCCGAAATTCCAACTTAAACGCAACGGTCCGGGAACCAAGTTCTCGCTGGAAACTCGTCGTCCCTGTACTAATGACCGTTGCAGTCATGGCCGGACTCTCGAGTATTGCATGGTTTACAAAACTCGGGCCATTCGCCACCAAAATCGAGACGCCGAAACAACCGGACTCGATACCCAAAAACGGGAATCCTAACACCCGTTCAAGTGAAAATGGAAACTCCGTAGGAAATGTTCCAAGCGAACTAGGAAACTTGGAGATCAAACCAAAGCAACCAATTGTTGAACCAAAGCCTTTCCTACCTAGCAAACCCTTTTCGGTTTCGATAAGCGGTAGAGGCACTCACGAATCGATTGCGAAAGCCATTGCCGATTCAGCAGCTGGCGAAACCATCAAAATTCTCGCTGGAACCTATCGCGAATCGATTGTTGTTGATCGTTCGATCCATCTTGTTGGTGAAGGCGAGGTTAAGATCCTTTCAACAGAGCAGGCTTGTATCAAAATCCAAGCAGATAGCCAAGTCTTCATCGAAAGGGTAACTTTCGACTCTCAAGCATCGAAATTTAATGCGATCGATTTAGTTGGGGGCAGCTTGCGACTCAAACAGTGCAATGTCTTTGCGAGCTCCAATCAGTCCTATAATTGCGTCAAGGCTAGGGCAAATGCAACCTTTGTGGCGGACAAATGCAAATTCCAGTCAACGGTGGACGTTGCTGTTTCCGGTGAAAAAACGTCGTCGATTTCAATTCGTGATTCAACTTTTAACTTTTCAGGGAACTCGGACCCAGTTTTAAAACGGATAGGAATACAGGGGATCGGAGCGACCGGAATGATTCAACGCTGCAATTTTGTGGGGCCCTGTAATGCTGGGATAGACTGGATTGATTGTCCCGACACTGAACTCGTAATCGAAAGTTGCCAGTTCGACAATTGCGACACCAGCATCCAAACCAAGGCATGCAAAACCGTCGTAATCAAGGTGTTCGGCGACAACTAGATATCCGCATTAGCGACAACTAAATTTCCCGACTAGATTTTGGTCGATTTCTACTCGGGAGGAATCTTCTCCAGAGGTTCCGACGTAGTCGTTGCTTGTTGTCTTGCCTGGGCTTCCTCCAATCGACAAC
>CAMDKL010000209.1 GCA_945900945.1 Pirellula staleyi DSM 6068 | reverse complement strand
CGTGCTTTGGTGTCGTTGGTGGATCGTGTCACGGTAGTCTCGCAGGGACGGAGTTCGTTGCTCGTGGCGAAGTTGCCACAAGCAAAAATTACCCCGCGAATCAAGCCCGCGCCGACTAAAACCGGACTGGTTGTGGTGTCCGCTTACGTGCTTTTAAATGGAAACCTTTATCCCGCAGGCTGGGTGAACGATACCGTTCGGCGACCGGGTGGGAAATGGAGAACCAAATGCCAATTAGCTGGCTGCACTCCGCCGAGCGATTACTGCTTCCTCGAGGAGGTAGTGGTCACGCATTCGGCTGATGTCTGAGTAAGTACACAACCTAAGTAAACTACAGGAGATTAACTCGATGGGTTCCCGATTTTTCATTTTTTTGGCCGTAACAATGTCCGTCACCTCCGACGTCAGCTCTCTGGCTGTATCGGCGCGAGGCACACCAGCACCGCAGCAGGAGGAAGCGCAACTGGACCGCACGGTCTTGCCTCTGCTCGCACCCGAGTTCAAAGGCAAGATCGGAGCGAACTACAAGGAATCCACGCCAGACTTTTCGCCGGCGTTGCCAGTGACCGCGCCCAGTGACGCTCCCAATATTCTGGTCATTGTCCTGGACGACGTCGGGTATGGGCATCTCGGCTGCTACGGCGGACCAATTCAGACGCCGAAGATCGACCAACTCGCGGCGCGTGGGTTGCGGAACAACGACTTCCATACTACTGCGCTTCGCTCGCCCTCACGCGGCGTTCTGCTGACCGGTCGTAATCACCACGCTATCGGCCTCGCGGCCATCACGGAGGCCGCCACTGGATTTCCAGGCAACTTCGGGTCGATCCCGAAGAGCGCGGGGACCATCGCCGAGACACTCAAGCAGAACGGCTACAACACATCGGCCATCGGCAAGTGGCACCTAGCCCCGTACACCGCGTACACTGCGGCTGGTCCGTTCGACCGCTGGCCGCTCGGCATGGGGTTCGAGAAGTACTATGGCTTCCTTGGCGGCGAAACAGACTAGTGGGCACCGCTGCTGGTGCAGGACAACCACTTCATTGATACTCCCACGCGGCCCGGTTATCACCTGACCGAAGACCTTTGCGACCGCGCAATCGCCGACATCCGCGACCAGAAGCAGGCGAACACTGGCCGACCGTTCTTCACCTATCTCGCCCTCGGCGCAGCCCATGCCCCACTGCACGCCCCGAAGGAGTTCATCGCGAAGTACAAGGGCAGATTTAATCAGGGGTGGGACAAGGTTCGCGAGGAGACTTTCGAACGGCAGAAGAGACTCGGCATCATCCCGAAAGACGCCGTACTGCCGCCTGCCAACCCCGGCATCCAGGCTTGGGCCGACCTGACCGCCGACCAGAAGAAGGGTTGGAGAACGGCACATTGAATACCGACCGCTACCGTAATTACTTCCCGGACACGGTCGACGAGATGCTCGAGAAACTCGACGACGCGGGAGGCCCGGCCACCGACCCGCACTACCCGATGGGCTGGGCAATGGCCGGTAACTCACCCCTGAAACGCTGGAAACAGGACACGCACGCGGGCGGCAAAACCGACCCGTTTATCGTCTCATGGCCCGCGAAGATCAAGGAACGGATACCGAAATCTAGTTGTCGCCGATCAAATGAGTTTTAATGAAACACGAACAGTCATGCGTTTGACAGGCGAAGCGGTGTGTGGTTCTCATCCGATTAGCTTATGAACGACATGTCCTTTTACATCCGTGAGTCGCATGTCGCGACCACCAAAACGAAACGTCGAACGCGTGTGGTCGACTCCGAGTAGATGCAACATAGTCGCGTGCAGGTCATGCATCTCGGTACGATCCTCGATAGCTTTGTAGCCCCACTCATCGGTCTGGCCGTATACCGTACCACTTTTGACGCCTCCTCCCGCGAGCCAAATGGTGAATCCAAACGGATTATGATCGCGACCATTGGCACCTTGAGCGAATGGTGTTCGTCCGAATTCTCCTGCCCACACGACAAGGGTCTGGTCGAGGAGGCCTCGTTGTTTAAGGTCTTTTAGGAGGGCTGCGATCGGTTGGTCGACAGCGCGCGCATTGTTCTCATGTCCTTCCTTGAGGTTGGCGTGCTGATCCCACCGGTCGCCGCTCACGCTTGGGCAAGTAAGCTCAATGAATCGCACACCTCGTTCTACCAGTCGACGGGCCATCAAGCACTCGGTCGCAAAGATTCGAGTCGGCTCATAGGCTGCGTCCAATCCGTACATTGATTGAGTTGCTTTCGTTTCGCCCTCGATCGCCATCAGCTCTGGAATAGCTGTTTGCATCTGAGAGGCCAATTCATAATTCCGAATAGCCGATTCAATGCCGTCGTTCGTACCGAACTGATCGCTTGCCAACCGGTCAAGCTCATTGATGAAATCCAGCTTGCTGCGTTGACGCTCTGCGGATTTCTCGAGGGGCTGAACATTGGCGACGGCTGTTCCGTTCGGCTTGAAAACGGAACCTTGATAACTGGCCGGTAAAAAACCGCTACCGAAGCAATCGAGCCCACCAGGAGGCACCAACCCGCCGTTAACGACTACAAAGCCAGGCAGATTCTGATTGACACTCCCTAGACCGTATGTGATCCAAGCACCCATGCTTGGGCGTCCTTGGAGACCGCTGCCTGTGTGCAAAAAATAATTTGCAAACGTATGCTCCGGAAACTCGGAGACCATCGACCGAACTAAGCATAGATCGTCGGCGCACCTAGCCACATTGGGGAATAGATCGCTGACCGGCAGTCCGCATTCACCATACTGTTGAAACTTCCAGGGGCTTGCGAGCATTTTGCCGTTGTTATTGAACTGTGTCGCTTCCACCTTAAAAAATTCGCTTGGATCTTTGCCGTTGAACTTATCGAGCATTGGCTTAGGGTCAAAGGTGTCCACATGTGACGGTCCGCCATCCATATAAAGAAAAATAACGGATATGGCTTTGGCTGGATGGTGCAGACCGTGATTGGCCATCCCGGCCCTTGGATCCGCATTTAAATCTTGTCTCGCCTCGCTACCGTAAGCTGGATCGTGCATCAGCGAGGCAAGAGCCGTAAGCCCAAAGCCGCTACCAAATCGTTGCAGCAGCTCGCGCCGGTTGACCGGCGTTGGTCGAAATCGGTTGCAGTGGTTCATGGGCCTTATCTTTGAAAGATAAATTCTTTCTTGTTAACAAGCGCATGGGCAAAGTCTTCCCATAAAGCTTCATCGCGAACGGTCAATGCATTCTGGCTAGCGTGCTTTTCCAGAAAGTTTATCGCAGCATTGAGTTCAAGTGGACTCGCCTCCCTCGCAAAGGCGGTTAGATACATCCAATTCACGCGAGCGGCTGGAGATTGCGCCTCAGCCATTGGTATCGCATTGCATGCGCGCTTGCCCCAAGCACTTGCGAGTTCCGTTAGGAATGGATCATTCATGAGAATCAGCGCTTGCGATGGTACGTTGGAAACGTTGCGACGACCCATTGAACTAAAGGGGGTGGGCGTATCGAATGCGACAAACATGGGTGACAGGAAGTTTCGCCGAACCTCGAGATAGATCGATCGACGGTTGAGGCCATCCTGCGGACCACTTTTTCCCGGGCGTCCGCGGCCATCCATAAAGGAAGTGAGATGGACAGGGATCGAGGGTCCATTCATGGTCGGATCTAACCGTCCAGCGATGCTCAACAGGGCATCGCGGATCGTTTCACCCTCCAGGCGCTTCTGTGGGTGATGGTGCCAATACTGATTCTTAGGGTCAATTTCCATCGCGGCTGGATTCACTCGGCTATCCATTTGGTAGGACTTCGAAAGGACCACGTACCGAATCATTTTCTTGATCGAACGTCCTTCAGACAAAAATTTGGTTGCGAGGTGGTCCAATAAATCCGGGTGGCTTGGCCGTTGCCCGAGCACTCCAAAGTCGTCTGTCGTAGCCACAATCCCTCTGCCCATGAGGTGATGCCAAACGCGATTGACAATCACTCGTGGTGTTAACGGGTTGTCGGGTGCATTGATACTTTCCGCCAATTGCAACCTGCCGCTGCCTGTTCCGATCGGCATGGGCGCTGGACCATCTATCGCAGAAAGAAACCGTCGTGGAACCACTTGTCCTGGATTAGATGAATTGCCTCGAATGAGAACATGCTCATCTTCGCTCGTTCCATCCACCATCGCCATCGCCAAACGCGATGTCGTTCTAATTTGTTGCTGAAGTGCCGTACGTTCTTTCGTCCAAGTCTCAGCGATTTCACCTAGTTTTGCACTTACGGATGCATCCGTCTGAATTGCCGACTCGATCCGTTGCACGCATCGCGCAACTTGATTTGATAGTTGAGCCCTTGAGTTTTCGATCGATTTGATTTGCTCTGGACTTGCTCCTTGAACGACCAGTTGCACCTCGAGCATCGACTCGACTGCGGGTGTGAACTCCAAATGCAACCGGTGGCCAAGGTAACGATTCAAGTCTAACGTAACCCATTGATAACCGTCAGCCTTGGGAATTGCGAGAACGGTTTCGCCGTGGAGAGGCCCCGCTAGCAGGCGATGTGAGTCAACGCATGCGACCATGTGGCCTTGCCCCTGAACTCTGCACTGCACCGAGCCATTTACAAGCGTAAACGTAGGGGACCGCAATGTTCGGCCGCTTCGTGGTAATCCAGCAATCCTGCTCTTTTGATTGGGCGAGTTCGCTTCTTGTTTGCCAATCGCATTCCAAAAGTTGTCGGTAACTGCCGCTGAAAATCGCGAAAATGCGAGTTTGCTGGTCCCGTTGGTTGTGGATAGATAGAAATCTCCCAAACGGCGTGGCCTATTTCCAAACAGTTGTCCGTCGGAAAGAAACTCCTTGGTGTCAGCCGTGGCATAGTCTACGATCCAACAATCGGCTAGCGATGGGTCTCGGGCTGCTATCGTTTGAGGCGGATAGTGCTGGCTCATTTCTTCGAACGCAGTTGGGGCAACTCTGGAAAGCAGCGGCCGGACCTGTTCGCGAAATTTGTCATCCAATTCCAAAAGCTGCACACCTATGTTGCGATTGTGCTCAAGCGACTCGAACGCAACCTCGCGATAGTCACTGCTCTGCAAGAAACCGGAAATGGAGTAATAGTCTTCGGTCGAAATCGCATCAAACTTGTGATCATGACATCGGGCACAGGAAAGGGTGACACCGAGAAATGCTTTGGACATGACGTCGATCATGTTATCGAACCGATCTGACTCGTCTTTTCGAATATCCACAGGCGAGTGTACCCATTCACCAAGGTGCCAAAAACCTGTGCCTAGAATCGACTCGTTAAAATTTTCAGCGAGATTGAGCCGAGGTGATTTCAAAAGATCACCTGCAATGTGTTCACGAACCAGTTGGTCGTAGGGTAGATCGGCATTCAACGCCCGGATCACGTAGTCGCGATATTGGTAAGCATAGGGTGCATCGTTATCGAATTCGTGTCCACGCGATTCTGCATAACGCACTAGGTCTAGCCAGTGCCTGCCCCAGCGCTCTCCAAAGTGCTGTGATTCAAGCAGCTGATCGACGAGTTGTTTCGTTGCATCTTCGCTTTTGTTGGCCAAGTAGTTTTGCACTTGGTCAGGCGAGGGTGGTAGACCAATCAAATCGAAAAAGAGTCGTCGGACCAGAGAGGCTTTGTCCGCTTGGTTTGCTGGCCGCATTCCGGCCTCTTCAAGTCCCGAGAGAATAAAATAATCGATTGCACTTTTGGGCCAGTCTTGATCGACAACCGGAGGACGAGGCGGGTTTTGAATGGGTTGCCATGCCCAATGCTTTTCTTTTCGATCCTGCAGATCAAAAACATCGTGGGCTGGGCCTTCCGTCGATGCAATTTCGGCAGGCCATGGCGCTCCCATGGCAATCCATTTGGTCAAGGCATCAATTTCTTTTGCGGGTAGTTTGCCTTTAGGAGGCATTTCGAATGCGTCATATCGAACCGCCTGAATGAGCAAGCTCTCGTCTGCATTCGAGGCAACAATAGCTGGTCCAGAATCACCACCTTTTAGCATCCCTTGACGTGAGTCCAAAAGAAGTTCGGCCTTGATGCGCCCCGCCTTGCGACTGTGACACTCGAAACAATGCTCAACGAGCAGCGGCCGAATTTCCTTTTCGAAAAACTCCAACTGTTCGACGATCGACTTGGACGGTTCACCTTGGTCGTCTTGACTGCGAACAGTTGTGCAAGCAAGACAAATGAGGACCACCGACGCAAAGCGCGTGACCGCATTAATGATTTGTGAATTCTGAAACAATCGAATACGAATTTCAAGCACCTATGGGAGGCTTGGCGAGCGATCTGTAAATAAGGTAGTCCCTCTAGAAATTATACCACAAACTGGCCACTTTCTGTCTACGTTTAGCTGTGTAACCCAACTAAATCGTTTGGCAACCTCTCGATCGGCTTTGAATTCCATGTGCTGCATAAACGTTATCTCCAGATCCTTGTTCGACGCATTTAGCTGGAGATGATCAAGCCATTGCGTGTTGGAGGCCAAGGCTTTCCCATATTGGGATGACAACCTTTTGATTCGGATGGACCAAAACGGCAGCCACCCTTTGGTGCGCATATTCCGTCTTGCCACTCGTTCTATTTTTAACCAAACAATGCGGACAACCGATTTTCGTCGAACAGAAGCAACCAGGGCCATCCATGGCTAGCAAATAATGCCCTTCATGGAAGACGAAGCCTGTTAGCTTTCCGTCACGCTGAAGTTCGTAGAAGATGTCGGCGAAATACGGGTTGAGTTCTTCTGGCGAAACCTCGTCGAGAATGGCCCGGTGCTGAGTGTCGCTTGGAATCGACTGAGAGATACTTACTAGCACTAAAGTTGGTAGCAGATGACATGAGTGGCCCTCCTTAGATTGACCTGTATGCGAAAGTTGATAACGATCCTAAACCTACTGATCAGGACAGACCAGCTGTGGATAACAAAATGAGCGTTTTGAGTTGTGCTCAAAACGCTCTCGATGAATTCCCCATCGGCTCGGCTATCCCTAGCAAGGTTGTGTCCCCACAGAGCCTTGTTTTGTTTGACCGTGCGCGTACTAAGGTGAGCATACCGAAGGTAAAGAGAGAATGATTTTCCGAGCCTAAGCCTCAAAAAATCCGGGGGTTTGGGGCGGGCCCCGAGGAGCACTGATGGCATGGAAATGGCAGTCGAAACAACAGAAATCGCAAATTTACAATTTTTTCGATTCGGCTATGGCCAAGATTTAAGACCGTCGCTGACCCCGCAGTTTTGACACAACTTATTTAAGGACAGAGAAAGACAGAGAGGATCATTTCGGTAGCAAAAAAGCCTAAACTTCCGCAGGGTAAACCTGCGGGATTCTTGGAAACAATCGTTCTTCTCTTGCGAATTAAGGATCAGGTCTTCGGCTTGATAAACAACACTTCCGCTCTTTCAATCCATCCCTTTCGTAGATCCACACGGAACCAGCCGTCGCTGTTCTTCGGTTGGAAGCGGACTGGAGATCGTGGCCCGTACTCGGCCAAGTCATACTGGGCCCAAGTCTTGCCCATGTCCGGCGAAATCACGATGCCCGTTTTGTAAGTCGACGCGGGGGCGCAATGCCCGGCCAAGATGACGCCATCTTCGATGATCATATTGGCTAGTTCAAATTCCGAATTAAACAGCAGTGTGTGTTTCTTAGGATCAGCAAGGTCCCTTGGATCGCAGCGGAAAATGCCGCGATCGTGTTTCTCATCCGCTGGCTTTGGGCCGTTCGCGTCCGCAGCCCAGTAAAGCTGTCCATCCACAAAGTTGATGCCGCCAGACTTGTATCGTGAATTCGAGTTTACCGATAACAATACCCGCCAGTCCCATTTATCAGCCTTTGCGTCATAAGTGCCCCGCAGCCAGTGGCATTCATTTCCGTCTCCGCGATTGATGTCCCCGGTACAAGCGTAATAGGCTCGCTCATTTGGATGGTAAACAACATTGTGAATGTGTCGGCAAATTACTGGATTGCCTGGATTGCCGAGGAAAGAGGCTGACTCAGTTCCCTTCTCCTGAAATTTGGGATTTTGGCCAAAGGAGTATGCGATCTTGACCGTCTGCCCGCTGTCCGTCGAGTAGTAGATATTTACCGGGACCGGCCCGCCGAGCACGTTGCAGTAGTTTCCCCAGACGAGCATTTCTGATCCGTCAATGTCCCAAGTATGCACACCATCGAGCGAATGGAAATACCAGCCGGGTTGATCGGGATTCTGTGCCTTGTGCGGGACGTAGTCGGCTCCCTCGGGAGTCTTGACAGTGATTTGTCGATGCGTTGCGAGATTGTCGCTGCTCAAAAATAGTTTCTCGCGCGTCGCGAAAAGAATGTTTCCATTTTTTAGGATGCAACTGAAGGTAATGTTTTCTGCCTCGGGAAATAACGCACTGTGTGCCCAACTCTTTGCGTTATCCTCGGACAGAAAGATCTTGCCGTCACCAAATCCGAATGCCTTGTTGTCTCGTTGCGAATCTATATAAGGCCCCTCTGGCGCGAGGCGACACCAAAAGTGCTTGGTTTCACGAATTGCCGAATCGGCGGCGTGAAGTTTGGAGAAGCCATTCGGAATAATCAAGCCGCCGACCGTTGCCGCTGAAGCGGTTTCAAGAAATCGGCGGCGATTTGCAAGGCATTGTCGTTTCATGATCGTCATCAATGGGTTAGGGGGGAAAACAATGGGTCAGGGGATAATGATGTGCCGCATCGGGATGCACAGGAAGGGGATTGCGAGAGCCAGAAACGAATCACGTTTTTTCCGGGAAATGTGGGACAGGCAGCTAGATCGAACCAGAGTCGCTCTGTCCGTTTCTTCCGGCATGGTTCTCACTTTCGATCGAGCCGAAAATCATGTTTGTTGTCGGATGCTTTGTCGGATATGACGGCAGAAAGCTTGGATTGAGCATTGTATTCCGTCGGGATGAAGTCTTCCATGCGGTCGACGATCGTGCTTGGATTGAACGGATGAGGCATCGTGCCAACCTTGCGCTGGGCCTTGATTTCGACTTTGTAGGTCTGACCGGCGAGAGGACCATCTTTGGCAGTAATTCCTAATTGCACTCCAGACAGAATCCTTGACGGCTGAGTTCGGGCCAAATCGATGCGTGTAAAAGGTACACAACTCGCTCATCCAGGGGCCGCGTAGATCCAGACTTCTGTCCTGCCCGGCATTGATCTCCGATACCACAACCGTGTTGGAGGACCCGTCGGTAATGTCGCGGAAGCCGCGTTTAGCGTTGAAGTTGAACATGGCGACCTTCTTTGACGTTACGGACGGGTTGTTGGCGGCAAGCCTGTGCAAATTGCTGCCGCCGTCGCTATAATCGGCCGTGGGCTCGCCTAGCGTGCCGTCGGCGCTGAAACAGGCCACGTAGTTGTTGCGTGGACAGTCGATCGAGTTTTCGCCGAAAAAGATACCTGCATTGTCCGAGGGACACCGATATGTCGGGACGACGGTAAGAAAAAAGTTCTTGTTGAGTGTTGTATAGTTAGGGCCGCGAAACCCCGCAGTTAAGTTGTAGGACGTGTATAAGTTATTCTGTTCGATGTAAGGCAGGAGACTTACATTCCAAGTGGTGCGCGGACCGAGGTTCCAAAAGGTTGGCCCTTGTTGGCCAATGGGGAAGTACTTATAGGCATCGTGATGGTTGTGCATCCCCAGTCCAATCTGCTTGAGGTTGTTGCTGCACTGCATCCTGCGGGCGGCTTCGCGAGCGGCTTGAACGGCGGGCAACAACAGACCCACCAAGATTCCAATGATCGCGATGACCACCAGCAATTCAACCAACGTAAAACCGCTCAGACGTTTCGA
>CAMDKL010000208.1 GCA_945900945.1 Pirellula staleyi DSM 6068 | reverse complement strand
CGCTTGCAACGATCGATACGTCGTCGCCCAAGGTGATCGTCGATGTCGAAGTCATGTTCGATGTGCTCAATGCACCGAACCCAGCGAGCCCTCCGCCACCGCCTACGTTGGCCATAAATCCATTTGCATTCGAACTATCTCCCCCACCGGCCCCCAGCATCGTACCTACCGAAGATAGGACGACCGAACCGGTCGTCGCGATGACCGTGCCCTGGCCAAGCGTCATCGTTTGGGTGGGAGTCGAGTTGTTCGTGGCCGACGCGCCGGATCCCCCAACCAACGTTGCATAGATTGAGTTGGTACTCGTCTCGAACGACAGATCGTTTTCGATCTGGAACGTTGCCGAATCGGCAGTCAGGTCCAACGCACTGGTCGTTAATGAAATGGTTGGGTTGTTAACGGTTTTAGCGATCGCGGCACTCGCACCGTACTCAGACCCTGAACCCGAACGCGTGTTGGCTTGATTCTGCGAATCGGCAACGGCCGTCATGAGACTCGCTCCGGTAACCGCAATGGTCACATTGCTGACCGATAAGCCAACGACGGGCGAAACCTCAGAAACCACCTTGAAGCTACCGACTCCTAACAAGGCTATGTTAACACCTTGCTGACCGTCACCCGCTCCGCTGGTTTTTCCAACCGCCTGATTTTGGCTGTTCGCGTCCAGCGTTAGATTGCCGGAGACCGACCAAGGGGTTCCCGACGCGGCCGTAGAGCCGCTGAGACTAACACCCACTTGTTCGTCGACGACAAGGTTATGCGTTTCCCCGCTACCGGCAATGAGTCCGATCGTCACGGACATACCATCCGAGGTGATCGTTTGATCCGTGGTCGCTTTGACATTCAAATTGCCCACACTGATGAGACCCTCGGTAACGAGGTTTGCTTGAGTCGCACCGGATCGAGCAGCGTTCGAAATGAAAACACCGACCGAACCGATTCCCAGATCCGCTGCACCCCCAAACACTTCCGCCAAGATCGTTTCCGAGGAATGGGCCAGCACACTCAGATCGCCAACCACCGTGGGGTTACTCCCCGTTCCGACGAGAGTCGTATCGATCGAGGTTGCGCCCTCGATGCTTGCCGTGAACTTGGAATAGTCGTAGATGTTGGAGTTGCCACCTGCGCCGGCAACACCCAATCCGTCGGTCAACGAGGTGGCCACGGATTTGCTGGAGTGATTATTGGAGCCCGTGGTCTGCACGAGGATGTCGCCACCGGCAGTCGAGATTGTCGCGGAATTAATGAGGGATTGCGACACGTTGTTGTTGGTGATTTCCGAGATAGAAATTCCTAACGATGCGCCGACAGGAATTGGACTGATCGAAAAGGCCGCCGCAGCGCTGCCGACCGTGGAGTTGATTGTCGCTGAATCGGTGGATTGAACCGAAATTGCATTGCCGGCGGCTCCTTGTGACGTCGAGTTCAAACCTGTTCCTGCATAAAGACCTGCAGTGATTGAATTTGCCGTTGTGATGCGAGAGGAAGCTCCAGCGGCAGCAAAACCACCTGAACCCTCTAAACCTAACGCAACGCTCGAGGCTACCGCGATCGCCTCTGCGGTCAACACCTGCTCGTTGGTCGCCCGAACCACCACCGGCCCTCGTGCCATGACAGTGGTTGTCTGCGTTGGGCTTGTGGAATCTCCTATGTAAGCACTGATGGTATGCGTCGGTTCGATTCTGCTAACCGATGATCCAGAAGCGAGCGAAACACCGACGCCGCCACCTACAGATCCGGCCAAAGAGCCCGATCCAACCGCAGTGTAGAACACCGATCCATCCGACGCCGCGACGGTCAAAACATCGGCTGAATCGTCCCCCACGAAGGTACTCCCACCGCTGAGATAGGCCGAAATCGTTTGGGTCGAATCCATTTTCGCGACGGCCGAGGAAGCCGCAAAACTGACGCCCGCTAGAGTGGCAGCGGACACGTCGAGCGCCACTCCAAATCCAATCGAGGTCACTTCGGACTCGCTCTGCGAATCGATCGTCAAACCTCCCGTGACTGTCGCGGTGGAATCTTCTAAAGAGGCGATGACTTCGTTGGTGTTCGTGTGCACCGCAGCACCTATTCCCACGGCCACCCCGACCGAAGCATCACCATCCGATACTGCAAAACTAACCGATGCGCCCCCAGCATCGTTGTAGATATTCAAGTTTTCGAGTGCCGTAATCGACAGTGCGCCTCCCGCTGCGCTATCGTCTTGCAACTCAATCGTCGAGTCCGACGAGATCCCAGCCTGAGTTGTGATCGATGTGGTAGATCCTATCCCCGCACCGACGCCATTGATGCCTAATGCCATTTCTCCACCCGCGCTGATGGCGGCGGACAACCCACCTGCAATTGCCAGCGAGAACAGGTTGTATTTCCCTAACGGTAGATTGATTTCGGTGAGGGTATCATCAAGCTCGCTATAATCAGTAGCCTGCCCCGTAAACGCATCGACCACAAGGTTGCCCTGGTCGAGCGTGATCGTCGAATCGCTGATCGTCGCGAGCGAATTCCCTGTAATCGATACCTCCGTGACCGAAACCCCAGCGCCGATGGATGCTTCCAAGGCCCCCGGTCCAGTTTTATAAGCAATCCCCAAACCCAAATCACCGGCGGCGGTGATCATGATCGGGACAAGCGTCGATACGACCGACATCCCGGCCGTTGTCTCACCCGAGGTGCTAGCAACCGAGCTGCTGGAAATCGTACTGCCAGCAACACTTGCTTGCACATCGGCTTTCGTATATTCGTTCAATGCCACCATGCCATATGGTGCGATCCCGATTCCTTTACCTACTTCGAAGACCGCTCCGGCAGCCAAAACGAAACTTCGAGAGGCTTGTTCGGATTGAATGCTCACGGCCCCTTGGGCCTGATCCAAGTCGGCCTCGCTGATGGTTGCGTAGGTGGTCGAATCCAGCAGATTCTGCGCGAATCCGAACCCAAAACCCACTTTGACTTTCGTCTTTCCTTCATCCTGCCCGAGCGACGATGACCCTAACGAGGTAACGATCGTCAGCGTACCGGCCGCAGACACCACATCGTCATTCTCCAGCGCCGAGAGGCTGATCGCTCCGATTTCACCGCCGGTGCTGTTAAGGATTTCTGATTTGGTGACATTGGTGATTTGATTGATTGCCACCGAGCCGGCGACTTCAATGGCCGTCGCTGCGACCGACGCCCCGTCGAGTCCCGCTGCGAAGTTCCCCAAGTCTTTGTTGTTTTGCGATTTAAGACTTAGCTCGTAGGCCGTCAGGTCCGCGTTCGAGACGATTGCCTGGACGGTCGACGCGTAAATCAGCGTCGAGCCAGCACCCGCGATTCCGGCTCCGGAATTCCGACCGCCTTCGCGCTGAAAGGCAGCCGCGCCGGTTGCCAGATCTGTCTGTGTGCTATTGGTTGCCTGGATTTCCAGCGAGTTGCTTTCCAGCGGGTTGACTTCGCTAGCCAACGCCACGCCGTTGAGGTAGGCTTGCACGCTGTCGGTGATGTTCGCTTCGCTATAACTACCCGATACTCCAAACCCAAAGTGAATTGGATCTTTCTGGTCATCGGGGACCACTTTGCCTTTTTCATCCGATTTCCGCTTGGTCACACTCCCGGCGATCGAGACGGGGATGATCTTTCCCGACGCCGAGGCGTCGATGACGACCGATCCGAGCGACTCGATCGTAGCCCATGTGCTTTGTGCCGGCGGTGGCGTTGTTTCAGAAGTCAGGTTCTGTCCAATAAACGCTTGGACATCTCGCTTTAGCACCGCGATCGAGCTACTAAAGCCGATGTTCACCGATCCACCGATGAACAGACCTCCAGAGCTCGGCGTCAAAGTCGATTGGTCGTCCGCGTTGAGTTTAATCTCACCGGTGGTCTCTTCGTCGGCAGTGATCACGGGGGCAAGGGTTGCATCGAGGATCGCCGACTGCGTCGTCTGCTTGAGTACGTTGACGTCTACAAGCGAGGCTTCCAATCCGAAACCGGTGGAGATCCCGCCGCTTTGAGCCAGCGGGATGAACTCCACCTGAGTCGAGGAATCCAGCACTAACCCATCGTTTCCGAAATCGATGCGAGTCGGACCGCTTGGCGGTGCGGCGCCGGTTTCCGTTGTGGTTCCACCGATGATCGCTTGAGTCGAATTATCCAGATCGCTGAAATTGAAGGAACCTCCGATGTTGTTTTTTGCATCGGTCAAGCCGAGAACATAATTGGAATTCTCACCTAGGCCGCCTTTGGTTTTGCTCGCATAGTACAACCAACCGAAATTGAGACCCAAGATCATTTGCCCTGCCATGGAGACTTGATCGATCACGGTCTCGGCAACGATTTCGAGACTTTGTGCCTCGCTGGCCAGAACGTTGGGGCTTTGATTAATTTGGGCGCCATCGAAGATCTGGGCTACATTGCTATTGGTGATATTCTTAACCAGGATGCTCCCCGAAAGTGCGAAACCCAACTCAGACTCATGGGTATCTCCGGACATTGCATCGACGTTCGTCGAATCGTTGAAAAGCCAATTGCTAACCCCAAAGGCGTTGGCGAACAACGCGTTGGTCACGATGTTCTCGGCGATCTGGATACCTGCGGCCGTTTTTGATTTCCAGCTATCGTCCAGATCCCCATTTTTCAACTTCGATATCGCGGTCTGCTTCCAAGCAAACGGATATTCGATATTCGATTCGATTGAGACACCCGTCGCTCCGCTGACCTGCGCATTGCTCTGGATGATCGCATTGCTCGTGTTGTCGACGAACGTCATTGCCAAGCCGACTCCGAGAGCTGCATTCCCCTTGGCCGACTCACTGGCTGTGGTTCTGGCCGTTCCAGCCGCAGCGAAGGAGTGCAGTACATGCCCTATTTCACTGCCGATCGTCACACTACCCTGCGACTCGATCACCGCGCTGCTATGAATCGTGACGGCAACGACGTTTTCTGACACGATCAACGCGAACCCTAGCGAGATTTCCCACGGATTGGTCCCGTCTATTTTTTCCTTTACGTGATGCTTTTTGACATGCAGTTTGAAAGCCGTGTTTTCAATTTTCTTTTCAGGCAGTAGTCCTTCGATTTGCTTTTCAATACCCGAAACCCACTTTCCATTTTCCATCCCATCTCCATGATGGTCCAAATAGAAACCGAGCATCGGAAAAAGTCCGATGCTCGTGGCCATACTCGCCGAGTCGCTTGCTTCGAGAGTCGCACGAATCGTGACTCCTGAGTCCTCGGGTACGTAAGCGAACCCCATTTGAGATCCGACCATCAAACCAGTCGAGGAGGGATCCAAAAGTAGGTACTCTTGCATATCGATCACGTCGGGGGTCGACGCAGTTGCCTCAGCAAGCGAGAGGGCTAGGCTCAAAGTCACAGCCGAAGCAGTCAACTGCGAAGTCGAAACAACTGCGTAATACGTTTGACCGTTGACCATCCCCAAACTGTTGAGGAGCCACGAATCGTTGAAAGTCAACGCATCGCCTGTTTGGATCGACTGATACCACATCGAGATCTGCCACGGATCGGCCGCCGTCCCGGTCCCAGTCACCGCAGCTCGGACAACCGGCACATTGTTGATGACCTGGGCCTGCTCGATGCTATCCTGTAGCTGACTCGCAGTGGCGTTCCAGGGGATCGCAGCGGTGGTGAACATCTGCCCGCCGGCCGTCAGATTCAAAACGAAGGAGCCACCGGTTGCCTCGGTCCAAATCTGCTGCGTATCGACCACGAGTTCATCGAACAAAATATTCGCGATAAATGTGCCGCTGCGAAGCAGTGTGTTGTCGGCCGTGAGCGTCTGGTCTGTCAACCCGACGACCGTCCATGGACTTCCGATGGTTCCTAATCCAGTGACTTGCACCGGCAAAATCCCCAGGGCATTCAGCGATGTTTCGACCTGGATCGCACTGGCATCCCAGGCCAAAGAACTTGTCGTTTGCGTATCTCCTTGCGCATCGGTGGCGATCAAGGTAAAGGTACCCGAGGTCGCAAAACTGTATAACGTCGTCGCGGTATTCGCAGCGAGGGTCTGCGACGTGAGGGTACCACCTATCAATGCGCTTCCATCGATCGGTTCGATCACGACCGAGGACGGTAGATTCAACGTCAAGAGGTTCTGCGAGGCAATGCTAGAGAGAAAACTGTACTGATCACCTTGGGAATCGGTCATGCTCTGGACCAATTCGTATTGGATCACTGGAGCGGTAGTATCTTGAGTCGTTCGTAGGTTCAGAACATATTGTGGAATGTCCGTATCTAAGCTGGGGTTGGTACCATTGTAGGCGTAGTACGTACTACCAAGCGTCAGCCCTTCGATCGGCTTGGCCGCATTGCCAAGGTAAATGACCGCAGTCCCATCGGCTATGTTTGGATCGTTCGTGAAAACCAAACCTGTGCCCGGCTCGACCGTTCCGATCTCGAACTGAAAGAGGATCGAAACGATCCAAGGGGCAAGCTGGGTTCCCTGTCCGCTGACGGTCGAAACGATCCCACTGAGGCTATTGAGTGCGGATTGCAGATCCGCCGAGGAGACATTCCATGCCAAGTCCGTGGTCGTCACCGCGCCGTCGGGTCCAAGGAGGGTGATGGTAAACGTTCCGCCGTCGGAGTTGTTCCAAATGGAATACGCGTTGTTGGTTTGCAGCGTGTAGGTCGTGACAGAATTTACATCGGCGAAACTGCTGGCGACCGATTGCACGGCCGCTTGGTTAAAGACGGTCTTTAGCTGCGGAACAAAGTTCTGCACCGAAGGATTGGCTGCGACGCTCTGCTCGTAGTTGCTGGCCAGGCGAATGACCCCAGGGGTCGATGGATCCACGACAGCCCAATAGCTTGCCGCATTGATCAGGTTTCCAATCTGGTTCCCGAGTCCGCTGGTGAATACGAGCGGTTGACCGTTCGTAAACAAAGCATTTTGGGTGGGGGTTTGAGCTGGTGGTGTCGGCAATGGAGCTTGTCCATCCTGGCTGTCCGACAACGTTGAAAAGTTCAGGGTGATTTGGCTTGTTTGCATATCCGTCGATGCTATTTGAACGACGGTACCGCTGGCGGTTGTGAAAAACGAATTCGTGTTCAAAACGACCACGTTTCCGGACGGGCCGATCAGTCCGGCTTGGTCTACCAATTGAATCGCTAGCGGAAATAGACTGGGTTGAGGCGAGGTCGCAGTCTTGATCGTATACAGTCCCGCTGGCAAAGCACCGAGTAGGTTTCCACTCGCGTCGTTGGCTCCGAGAAACTGACCGGTCACTGGAGAATACGTCACCAATTGGCCGTCGGTGAACACCGCCGTTGTCGTATCTGGAAGCGTGTCGTACGAGAACAAAATGGTGTTGGTATACACGCTGTCGACGACCACGATCGGCAATGGATAGCCGCCAACCGACAGGGTTGGGTAAGAGCCGACCCAGGAAATCGCGGTTCCATTATTCGCGTCGGCCAAGGTCAATGACAATTGCAACGACTTTGGATTCGTTGTATTGACTATCGCGTAGTAGACGGTCCCTGGCACGAGTCCGGGAATGGTCGATCCGTCAGCGGAATCAAATAGCACCCGATCCCCGGTACTGTAAGGCACATCCTCATCAAATACCAAAGAGTCGGTCGCAAAGTCGACAACAAATGCGGGGTTGAAGATCAAGTTTTCCGGCGAGTTGGTCTCCGGTTGGACGATCCCTGACGTGACCGTACCGTAGACATCTACTGTGACCGTTGCGTTCGAATACGCAAATGCGCCGCCGATGGAAACAAAGCCATCGCGGTACGAGGTCGCTTTGCTGCTGACCGAATTCTCGTCGGACGCTTCGGCCTCAATCGTTACATTACCGTCTGAGGATACGACTTGGCTTCCAACATCCAACAGAATCGTCGATACCGAGATCACTTCGGTCGATCCCCATGCGAAGCTATTGGCTTTTGGGTTGGTTTGGGTGATCCCAAGGTTTTCGATCGTAGCGACTTCGAGTTCAGTGACGTTATCGACGTTGGTGTTAATCTCGATGTCACCCTCTGCCGAAATCGTGGCATTCGAGGAGACATCGATGGTCGCCGTTGCACGATTTAGAAACTCACCAAAAGCGAACCCTAGCGGCGATTGACCTGTGGTCTGACTGAGAGTGTTCCAAACGGCTTTTCCAAAAGCGTTTGCCGTTGCAGTGGCACTCAGAGACACCTCCGAAGAGCTTTGGATCGCAGTCCCGACTCCAATGGTTATCTCCGAAACCGGTTCCCAGACTTGGACAGTTGCGAAGAAAGCAAGGATATCAGGTTTATGAAGTGCCTCGAGGACAACTTTCGAAGCCAAGTGGAGTTGGCTCGCAATGAAATCACCGACCAATTCGTTCCCACTGTCGGTGCTGATGGTGATGGCCCCCCCCTCGATGACGGTAGACGAGCCAACGGTGATCGTCGACTGCTGGCCCTGGAATAACCGAACGAAATCCTCGATCTGCATGACAGGACCGGCGTTGAATCCTTTAAGGACATTTTCTGATAGAAGCGTGATTGCCCCATCTTGTTCGAGTCCTGTCCCTGGATTCAGAGGTCCATTGGCAGTAATCTGAACATTGTCTCCGATCGTTATCTTATCCCCCTGAATCGTGATGCTGCCAGCTTGCCCGAGGGCACTGCTCGTATCGATCACGATGCCGTTTGCGATCGTGACGCTGGAGGTGCTTTCCTCGCCAATGGAGTAAGAGCTGGTGCTTGCGTCATAGTACGCAACAAGGTCGCTAAGCGAATTGATTTGAATGGTATCGCTTGCGAGCAGTGCGCGAGATTCGAGCGATTCAATCCCCAAGAGCTTCCGGAAAACCGACCGATTTCTAAAGCGTTTGCGATGGGTTTGGCGTTGGAACAAGGATTGGAGGGACGGAATCTTGCGCATGATTTTCTTCTATGGATGCATCGCTGGAGTTGAATTTGAAGCCCTTGATCATAACTCTGGCAGAGGCTGAATGAAAACTTTTTTGTGAGAATCGTTCGAGCATCGTCGGACTTGGATCCAAAATCGACTGCAAGAACTTGCTGCCAGCTTTGGAATTGATTGCCTCTCCTTTGCTGTGATGGTCAATCACGTCCATGTTATCCTTCGCAATAGGCCAGACGTGGTTGCTGGCTGGTCGGACGAGGAGGTCGCTCAACGTTGGTGGCAACTGTTCCCGCTTCGAAAAAATAAAGACAAGACAGAGGAGAGTCAATACACTTCAGTATACGAACGCGTTCAAGCGGAGAAAGGGAGTCGCAAGGATAAAGCTCGAGCGAAAGTGCGCAAGCGTCAGGGTTCGAGAAGCCGTTCAGGAGTTGCAGCCGGTGGAGGCCAGGCAACATACGTTCGCGGTGATGACTGGTTAACGCCGGTCACGATGGACGAGCGTTCGGCAGCTTATCGTGGTTCCATGCCGAGCAAGACTGGCAAGCGGGCCAGTGACAAAGGATTTCTTGGGATGAGTTTTGATTTGTATTTGAAGCTTCTAGATTGGACGGGTAGGCAGATACGTCGAGACAACAAGAAGGTCCGTATCCCAAGCGATTTGGCACCCATCTTGGCGCGGGTCGGACTATCGGGCGAATTGTGGTGCGACTTAGTCAAGCGTTTCGGCAAGATCTTCAAACGGGTCGCTGGGACCCCGGAGTCACTTGCACAGGAAGCGATTATTCGAGGGCAGAGCGGCTACCGAACGGGCGGATCGCCCTTGCTCGCGTGACCTGAGTCCGGCGCCTTTGCGATTCAGCCAATTTTCATTGTTGATTGCAGTCGGCACGGAGCCTTCGTTGGCTGATTCGGCACTTTGCCGATCACGAGGAACAAATTCACGCGATTTTGGAAGCGAAATTCGTAGTCAGACTCGGT
>CAMDKL010000207.1 GCA_945900945.1 Pirellula staleyi DSM 6068 | reverse complement strand
ACCGTTGTTTGGTTGAATGAAATCGACAGGGGTAGTTTCGTTGTCTGATTCTGGTCACTGGCGTCCGGGAAGGGCGATTTCTTGTTGCGGAATTCGTCGTAGAGCTCTGTTCCGATCGTTGGAGATGTATTTAGGAATAGAATTTTGCAATCGATTCCGGTTTTTGTAAGATGGATGGCTCTTTTGTGTTGGAGCGATTCTCGAGCTTGCACACTAAGAATAAGTGCACAAACGACGAATGTGCGCCGTAGAAATTTGCCAAACGAGAACATCGCAGTAACTCCCACTCAAACAATGTGTTCAATACCGTTCCAAGAGGATCGATCGAGGTCGGCGTTCCGATGCCAACATGCACACCCCCCTTTACTTTTCGGCTTTCGGTTCGCCTTTGATTGCAGCGATGGCCTCTACAAGAAACTTCCGGCGAAAATCGGACCGTCCTTTATCCTCGCTTGGCTTGGCAAGCATAGCTTCCAGTTTGGGAAGTGCTTCTGCGGCGGGCGGGCCGATCCTACCGAGCAGCGACACTGCATAAAAAGCGGTACGACGTTCCTCCGATTCGAGCTTTTCCATTAGCAACGGAATCGCTTCGACGGGTGCCGTGTTGATCTCTTTCAACGAACTGCTCGCAAAGTCCCGATCTTCATCGCTGCTCAACATTCGAAACAGCTTTGGCACAGCGTTCTTCGCTTCCGGTCCGAGTTTACCCAACGCAACGCCAGCAACACGCCGAACTTCCCATTCCTTGTCATCGAGTGCTTCCGTTAAACGACCTGTGAGCCGTTGCAGGTCTTTTTCAATGGCGGATAAAGTGCTCAAGGCAGCCACTCGCACTTCGGCTTTTTCATGCGAAGCCAATTGCGAAACGGATGGAATCAGGGGGGCTGCCGTGGCCCCGTAACCCGACACTGCCCCCAATGTCGCTCGCAACAATGCCAAGTCATCAACCAGATTTCCGCCGAGCGCATCTAAAACCCGCGGCTCTGAAATATTTAGTGATTTGACCGACTCTGTCATCGCAATCCTCACTGCAGAGTCGCTATCGCGAAGGGCCAACAAGCACGCTTCTAAAACAAACTCATTGACTTGCTTTTTATCTAGTTTCCCAATCGTCAACGCAGCATTTGTCCTCACACGCACGTCTGCGTCCCGGACAAGAACTGCTACACGCTCCAAATGAGTCTGTATCAACTTAGGCTTGTCGCTCAATATTGTTAGCGTACTGGAGCGTACAGCAGGCGACATATCCTCCAATCCTCGCTCAACCGTCGCCTGCACTTGCTCGTCAGTGAACTTGAAACTTCGAAGCGATTGAATCGCCGCCGCACGAACTATGGAATCAACATCCTTTGTTGCTTTGAGCATTGTGTCTTTGGCGAATTCTGCTTCCTTAGCAGCAACGATCAACGACGACACGGCAACCTCGCGCACTTGAGCCGATTTATCTTCGACCGAACTCACTAACTTTTGCAGCAACGCTTTGCTTGGTGGACGCACACCCCCGAGCGCTCGCGTTGCTGCCACCCGCACCAATTCGACATCACTCGTCAAACCAAGTGTCAATGCCTCGACCGCGGGCTCACCGATCAATCCAAGCGCCATAGAGAACACCGGTTCATTTGTCGGTTGCTTTTCAATCGCCAACAACAAGTCGGGAACCACCCCGGCCCCAAAACTCGCCAATGTTTGCGAGACAAGCTTCTGATCGATGCCGTTCTTGTTGGCCGCATCCACGATTGCTGGTAATGTACGGCGTGCGCCTGGCCCAAGCGCAGCCAATGCTTTGACAACTGCATTAACGGTGTCTATGTCATCGGATTGCAATCGCGAGGCCATTCTCTGTGCGAACTCCTCTGCTGGCAGCGATGCCCTTTTCAGCGCGACAATCGCCGCCGCCCGCACCGATTCCGCAGCGTCAACTAGCGCTGCCTCAATTGAGGCTGACTTCTCTGCTGTGGGTAAACGCGACTTGGCCACGGCGACAATGGCTGTCTCACGAACTTTCGGGTCCGAATCACTCGCCGCACTCAGCAATTTTTGCATCGTCGGTTCCGATGGCGATGCAAGTGCAGCCAACCCGCTGATACCTACTTTTCTCGCTGCCGCATCCGCATGACTGGCCATCTTAAGAAGGGAGGCTTCGTCATGCGGCGATATCGCGACCAAAGCTTCAGCCGCGTATCGAGGCAAACCACCACTTCCATCTAGTCCCTCGGTCAATAAAGAGATAGTTGAACTTGCCTCCGGCCCAATGATCGCAAGAGCCTGAGCAATGGCAATCTTGGAATCGTTCGAAGCAGACTTCCAATGCGTCGCAAGCGGTTCAATCGCGGCAGTTCCTATCGCTCCAAGTGCACTAGCGGCACGATAGCGCACCTGAGCATCACGATTACTTAGGCACTTAAGCAACTCCGGAAGCATAGGCTCGGATTTTTTGCCGGCCCGCGCCAAACCTGTCAGTGATTGCACGCGAACTTGTGTGTCATCATCAGCTGTCGCTTTTCCTAACGCTGCGATTACCGCTTCCGAGTGGTCAACGCGTCGCACCAACTCATAAGCAGCATCGCGCCGTCGTTCAACTTCCTTCTCGTCAAGTTGCTTTAGGAGATCGAGTGCCGACGCATCTCGAATTTGCGCAGTACCAAATCCAGCCATCGGCACACACCAGCTGAACGCGATTGCAAATATACAAACGTAACGCAAAATACTCTCCACATTGAAACAAGCTAATGGCCCCACTAACACGACTCGCATACTAGTGGTCCTAACACGACGCGCAAGCTAGTGGCTATGTTAGTAGAGCAGCTAGCTTGTGCATTGCGTATTTCCGCTCGACGATTCTACACACTCAAGCCAGACAGCCGTCCTGTGCTATCCCCGATAAATGGAGCATCAACGCCCATGCGATCCAACATCGACATGAATAAATTGCATACCGGTGTCTCCAAGTCGTAACGTAGATGACGTCCGGTTTCGATCGTTCCACCACCTGAGCCCGCCAACAAAATCGGTAAGTTATCGTGGTTGTGGCGATTGCCGTCGCTTAGTCCACTTCCATAGACAACCATGGAGTTGTCCAGCAAAGTTCGATCTCCCTCGCGAATGGACTTCATCTTTTGCAGTAAATAGCTCAATTGTTGAATCTGGAAATGATTGATTTTGCTGAGCTTCTCAAGTTTCTCTGGGTTCTCACCATGATGAGATAAATCATGATGCCCCTCTGGAACACCAATCTTGCGATAATTTTTGTTGTCACCCGCATTTGCAAACATCATCGTAGCGATGCGTGTCGAATCCGTTTGGAATGCAAGCACCATCAAGTCGCACATCATCCGCATATGATCCTGATAATCTCCCGGAATGCCATCCGGAATCGCATATTCAACATCGATATCCACTGGCTTCGCAGTCTTCGTACCAATACGACGTTCGACTTCGCGAACACCAGTCAAATACTCGTCTAGCTTGCGATTGTCATTACGACCGAGCTTCGATTGCAGCCGTTTCGCGTCGTCCGCTATGAAATCGAGGACACTCTTCTGAAGTGCCTCGCGTTGCTGTTGGCTCTTGTCCGCTTCGCTCGGCTTTCCACCCGCGAATAGTCGTTCGAACACCAGCCTAGGATTCACTTCCTTTCCTACAGGATTTGCTTCCCCAGACCAAGATATATTTGAGGAGTAGGCGCAGCTATAACCCGAATCGCAGTTACCTGCCATTTTCCCTGGATCAACCCCCAGCTCCAACGACGAGAAACGGGTCTTCTGTCCTACTGCTTTGGCGGCCAATTGATCAACCGAGATGCCTGAGCGGATGTGCTCACCATCGGTCTTCCTCGGCTGCGCTCCAGTCAAGAACACCGAAGCGCTGCGTGCATGATCACCCGCTCCGTCGCCGTTTGCGCGACCTTTGTCGTGTGTCAAACCTGAAAGCACCAAGAGGTCATCCTTCACAGGTGCAAGCGGTTCTAACGTTCGCGTAAGTTGAAACCCATAACCCTCCGTTTTGGGCATCCAGTTATTCATCACCACACCGTTAGGCACAAAGATGAATGCCATGCGAGTCGGTCCAGAAGTAACCGCGGCAGCTTTGGCGACCGAACTCGTGGCTTCCAACCAGGGCAATGCCAGCGAAACACCCAAACCTCGCAAAACTGTACGCCGGGACAATTTGGAATTCATTAAACTCGACATTTCTAACGTCCTGATTCCTGGTGGGTAAATGGTGGGCTCGTCACGATCGACTTAATTAGTATACCAAATCGGTAATTCTCTTCTGCCAATTTGTTGACGATAGAACTGACTGAGCAGCGATCTGCGACTCCCAGTCCTCGCCCTAATGCATAGGTTAACATTTTCAATGTCACGCAACGCGTAAATTCTGTTTTCTTATCTTCGACCAGAATCTGCACTAAATCCAATGGCCCATTGAAATTACGTCCGCCCGGCAGGATTCCCGATGGATCAATCCTCTCCCGTCCGTCCGACTCTCGCCACGCTCCGATAGCGTCAAAATTCTCCAAACCAAATCCGACCGCATCCATTTTCACGTGGCAAACCGCGCAATTTGGATTCGTTCGATGCTGCTCCATCTGCTGCCGCAACGTCCCCAGCGTTTCCCCCTCCGCACCCAGTTCTGGCACATTGGGCGGCGGTGGCGGTGGCGGTTCGGCCAGCAAGTTTTCCAACACCCACTTGCCTCGTTTTACTGGCGACGTGCGAGTCGGATTCGATGTCAACAACAAAATGCTGCCATGCATCAGCATGCCTCGCCGCTTGCCTTGTAAGTCGACCCGCCGAAACTCGTCACCGCTAATACCGCCAATGTCGTAATGTCTGGCTAGCCGCTCGTCCAGGTATGTGTAGTCAGCGCTCAGCAACTCGAGAATGCTTCGATTCTCTTTCAAGATGCTGTTGAACAACAATTCAGTTTCTTGCCGCATCGATCGTCGCAATTTAGCATCGAACGTTGCGAACTTAATCGGATCTGGAGAAAGAGCGTCCAAGTCACGCAGTTGCAACCACTGACCTGCAAAATTCTCAACAAGCGCTCTCGATTTCGGATCCGCCAACATGCGATCCACTTCCGCGTTCAGCTGATCTGCCGTATGAAGTTTCTCCTCACCGGCCAGTTGAAACAATCGATCGTCTGGCATACTGCTCCAGAGAAAATAAGAAAGCCGCGAAGCGAGTTCGAAATCGTTCAGCGGTCGAATACCGTCAACAAAATCCTTGGGATCGTCGTCTTCAATGCGATAGATGAAGTGTGGAGAAGCCAATACGACGGTGATGATCGTTTGCATGATCTCCTCTTTCGTCGCATTCGCTTCCCATGCAGCTCGCATCAGCTTGGACAATCGCTGTGTCTCGTCTGCATCGAGCGGTCGCCGAAACGCACGGCTTGCAAAATGCATGACATTCGAACGTGTCACTTCGATTACTTCATCGAGGATGTCAGCAGGCTCTGTCGGAAACACTTTTTTCGTGGCGTCAACGTTCTTAATAACCTCATCAGCAATCTGCTTGGCTGACGCCAGATACTTCTCCATCAAGATCGGTGGCAAGGACAAAACGTCGCCGATGTTGTCAAATCCATTGCCGACGTCATCCGAGGGGAAATCGTTTGCCAACTTCAAGTCCAAGCCGGTCAAATCGCGAACCGTATTGTTGTACTCAGTTCGATTTAGTCGACGCATGGTTACTCGACCAGGACGGCTGGCACTGCCGCAATCGAACTTACGAAGTCGCTGTTCGATCCACTCAATTGCCTGAACCCGATCAGCGCCTTCAGGCTGCTCCGAATCGGCGGGCGGCATCTGCTGATCCTTGAGCACTAAAATGATCTTATCGACAAGTTCGATGTGATCTCCCAGCTCGGTACCGGTCGCCAAAAAATCAACTCGAATACCACCCTCTGGATTAGCACCAGTATGGCAATCGTAGCAGTACTTGGTTATCGTCTTCTGAGCCAACATAGCGATCTCGTCACGCGAACCTTCTTGTGCAATGGAATGCATCGAAGTCGACATGAATGCAACGGAAACGGCCAAGGCGAGTCCAAAGCTGTTAGTAAATCCAAGCATAGAACTGAGTAGGCGGGAGTATTCGAACAAGGGGGAATTTCACAAGCCAATTGGAGTTGGCGAGCGATTTGGTAATTATACACGAAAGGAAACTGCCAACCTAATCTAATCCCTGTGGCATTTGGCTCCCGCTAGGTTTATCCCAACGAGGCGAAAGATGAACTCGCCGGAGTGCGAACGGTCATTCTGGGCTTGTTGCCGTTTCAACAACGATTGCGGTGTTGGCTATCTACGGTTTGCGAGCGGCAGAAAACACTGATAGGCGAGGACAATAGCCATCACTGGCATCGGAATGACCCATGCGGCTAACGCCATCAGGTGGAAATCGTATGCTGCGTTTGGCAATTCTTTTTATAGCAGCATTGATGACAACGCTTGCTGCCGTGTGGGCCGATGAGCCCAAGCCTATTCTTAAATTGGACGGTACTCTAACCACGGAGAGCGACAAGGAACCTGGGTTTTATCCACAATACTTCAACTTACATCCGGTCAAATTGAAGGCGGGGCGAGCCTATCGGATGGAACTTGCTAGCAAAAGTTTTTCGGTCGACTTAAGTGTTCAGGATCTTGCAAAGAAAAGGGGCGAAGAGGTAGGATCAAATCCAAAGCCCGGAAACCAGGGTCTCACCCGGTTGATTTACGAATGTGACTTAGACGGCGAACACGTCTTAAGGGTGAAGGGTGGTGGTAGCCGCAAAGTAAAGGGCGTGTCCGATCAAATCGGTCCCTACTCGTTAGCGATTTATGACATCGCCGACAACAAGGATGAGATTGTCGACTTCCAAATGAACCACATCTTCCGACTGAATGATCAAGAACGCAAACGGCCAAGAACGCAAACGGCTTGTCGCCAACTTTCTCAAGCGATTTGCTGCCCTAGGATCGAAGCTAACCGTCGAGGATGCAATCAAAGCGGAATTCATTGCGAAGAGTCTTGAAAACTGGCCAGAGGAACGTCAGGTGTATGAAAGCTTCGCAAAAGTATTTGCGGAATCGAATAGCCCTGTTTCAGACAATGTCGTCCGGAAACTGGAAACGCGTAATCGTGGTCGAATTCGGTTTCTGAGTCTGCCTGGTCAAACGTTGGATCTTCATGGATTGTCCAACGATGGAACGGAGTGGCACCTCAAGGATCATCGCGGCAAAGTTGTCGTGCTTTACTTCTATTATGCGGGAGCCGGAGTACCTGATAGCGTCAAAGAAGTGTACGAAACCTTCCAAGAGACGATTGTGGCTCTGACCAAAGCATTGACTTGGCGGATCGCAATTCCCGCCGCGGCGATCGCGTAGACTGCGCCGCCATCGATGTCCTTCGCCCCAATACGTTCCAATGATGGGTCTTGATTCAAGAATGAGCGACTTCTGCGTCTATTTGCGCAATTTGTCGATGCGTATCGTGGTCGTTTAGTAGAACGATTGTACTCAATCGTTTTCCAAGCAATTGGGGACAATTGCTCTACTCTCCCACCCCAAAATCTAATTTGGACAAAGCACTAGTGCTTTGTGACAGCTAAGAATTAGGGTTGAATTCAATTAGCCGTTTGGGCGTTAGCCCCGGTTCTTTCGTACAAAACCGTGGCTAACGCCAAAAACGGCTAATCCTAAAATCAAGCAGTAACAAAGCACTAGTGCGTTCTACGGGTTCCCTTCACTGTGGATGTGGTTGGCGGATGTTCGAAGACTACGGCAACGGAGAAATCGGCGATGACGGAATTCACGATTTAGATATGGCCGCGTGGGGATTGGGCGTCGATACGCTTCCCAAGCAAATCACTGCCCGCGGCGGCCGCATGTTGCTGGACGGACATGCGGCGTCTTTTAGTTGTTTGCGGCACTCTCAAAATCACAATCTGAGGTTCCACGAAGCAACTCAACGGAGCATAGCGCTTTTGAAGAATCGCTCCGCTGATAGGAATCTACGTCGTTCGGCACTGCGCTCGCTATTGGACCAGCAACGCAGCGAGTTGATCCGACCATTTCGCCAGATTCCTGGCGCTGCCGTTCTCAGCTTGCGAGATTGGCCCTCCAATGCGTCCAAAAAAGCAAAATACCTTTGATTTGTTGGCCGCCACCCCTTGACAGGAGAGAGAGAGAGAGAGAGAGTGTGTGTGTGTGTGAAATCGCATAGAAACTGTTTGCAATTATGCGTGTCCGAAGTGAGTCGAGGATAGGTTTTGATTTTCTAACTTTCTTATAGTCTCTCAAAGGAGAATACAATGCGATCGAAACGTCTGAGCGGTTTTACGTTGGTTGAATTGCTGGTGGTCATCGCGATCATTGGAATCTTGGTGGGTCTGTTGTTGCCGGCTGTGCAAGCCGCTCGCGAGGCCGCCCGCAGGATGCAGTGTACCAATCAAGTGCGCCAATTTTCTTTGGCTTTGCACAACTACCTAGACACCTACAAAAAGCTGCCAGCAGGATCAGGTGGTGCTAGTGGATCCGTCGGTCGCCTGAATCCGATGGTTGGGCTTTTGCCATACGTTGAAGAGAGCGCGTTGTACAATAGGATTAGTTCCCCTCAGGTTTTTGGAGGCGTGACCTTTGCTGCATTTGGAGCCACTCCGTGGGATCAAAACTACGAGTTATGGAGGGAGCAGTTCCAGGTCAAAGGTATGCAGTGCCCGTCGGACAGGCCCGTGGGAGATCCTCGACCTGGGCCGGGTGGCACCACGATTACCATGGCATCCACCAGCTATGCGTTCTGTGCTGGCGACCACGTAACGGGTACCGGCGATAGGCACGCGTATCAAAGGCGGGGCATGTTTGGCACTCGAAGCTACGTCTCTCTGGCCGACCTCACGGACGGAACTAGCAACACGATTGCGATTTCCGAAAAGTGTTTTCCCAAAGACGCTCGGACTGTCCGCAATCACGATGTCTTTGGACGTGCAGTGCTTAATATGGTCGGCCTAGAGAACAACCCGGCGATTTGTTTGGCTCAAGTCAATCGAGTAACCAGACAGTATATCCCAACGGCGAACGTCATACTCCGGCCAACCTGCGGGGTTTTGGCCTACGACGGAATGACGGGCTTCACGGGTTTCAACACGATCTTGCCGCCGAACGGGCCGTCGTGTCTCACGGGTCCAAACCAGAATTTCCCCGGGGCTCATTCAGCACAGAGTTGGCATACGGGTGGTGTGAATGCGGGCTTCGGAGATGGTTCGGTGAGGTTCATCAGCCAGTCCATCGATACAGGGAATCTCGGAATTGCCGAAAGGCTGACTGGGCTTAGCCCGTACGGAGTGTGGGGAGCATTGGGCACGATCAATGGCGGCGAGGTTGCCAGCGAGCAATGATCGGCTCGTTTTAATACTTTACTGTGTGTATCTGACGATCCTAAAGTGCAGGGACTATGGCAAGTATCAAAGAAGTCTGTGGAGACAGGGCAAGCAATCGCTGGCCGATTTGGGGCGTGGTGTCGGCGGCCATGTTGTTGCCGCAGTTGATCGGCTGTTCGGGAACAGATCCAAACCTTCCGAAGGTCGTGCCTGCCTCGGGTGTTGTCTCTTACCAGGGTAAGCCGGTTGAAGGTGCGGACATTACCTTCAACAATGAGGAGGCTGGGATAACGGGAACTGGCAAGACCGATAGCTCGGGTCGATTTGTGCTGTCGACGTTTGGCGACGGTGACGGCGTGGTGCCGGGCCGGCAGATAGTTGCCATCCGGCGGGTCGACGTGATCGACAAGACTCGACCTGGGGCTAATGATATGGTGGCAGGACCTCCGCCAGAGATCCGTTGGGTCATTCC
>CAMDKL010000206.1 GCA_945900945.1 Pirellula staleyi DSM 6068 | reverse complement strand
AATACGAGGCCAGTATCATTGCGGACAAGGAAAAAGTTGAGGTTACCAAAGACTCCGTTACGATCGTTGTCAAACCAAGCAAATTGGAAATAAGTGATGCAGCGGGCAAGCAGCTTGGCGTACTGACCAAATTGATCCGAGAAAGCAAGACACTAGGCGCTCTCCCACCAAAAGATGCAATCGTGCTGTTCGATGTGAACCGCGTGAACGACTTCAAAGGGAACAAGATGGGTGACGATGGACTGCTTGGAGTTGGCGGGACGAGCAATGAAACATTCCTGGATCATAAAATTCATATCGAGTTTCGTACTCCCTTTCAACCAAACGACTCGGGACAAAGACGAGGCAATAGTGGTGTCTACATTCAAGGTCGTTACGAACTGCAAGTATTGGATTCTTTCGGGCTTTCGGGTGAAAACAACGAATGCGGTGGTATCTATCAAATAGCTAAGCCCTTGATAAACATGTGCTACCCGCCTCTATGTTGGCAAACCTACGATATTGATTTCAAGGCTGCAACGTATAACGCTTCGGGTAAGAAGACCGGCAACGCAAAGCTGACGGTGATGCACAATGGAGTCTTGATTCACGATGGTCTTGAATTGACAAAAGGGACGCCTGGCAAGGACCAAGAAGGCGAGAAGCCCGGTCCGATATTCTTGCAAGATCACGGCAACCCAGTCGATTTTCGAAATATCTGGGTGCAAAAAATGAATGAGTAGGTATCCCATTTTGGTGTGGGGCAGTTTTCTGCCTGATTTGCTCATTTATGGCAATACTTGCCTCCATGCCTTTTTCACCGGATTAGCACTGAGGCGTTCATCATTTCTTAATGTTTTATTAACACGGTCTTCATCCGCGTTTACTGCCGTTCGTAGATACTCTTCGACCAGATGCGTGCCGCGTTGGGTGGCAAAGCAGCAGTATTTTGTTTAGGGGAGTATCTAGTTATGAAAAGATTGATTTTGAAACTGATGGCAAATCAGCGCCACGTGCGACGAGGCTTTACGTTGGTGGAATTGCTGGTCGTGATCGCGATCATTGGGATTTTGGTGGGTTTGCTGCTACCAGCAGTTCAAGCAGCACGCGAAGCGGCTCGCCGCATGCAGTGCTCGAACAACGTCAAACAAATGAGCTTGGCTGTTCACAATTTCGAATCCGCCTACAGCAGATTACCGCACAGTGGTCAATGCGACTCGACAGGAAGCAATACGACAACCTACATGGTCCATTCTACTGCGACTCAGTTGCTCCCCTACATCGAGCAAAACTCCGTATATGCATTGATGGATCACAGTGCAGATTCCAAAGTTGTCTACAACGCAGTGTTGCAGCCGGCGACGGGAGCTTGGGCGGTTGGTGCAGCATTGATCCATAAAAACTCGAAAGGAAGAGCCTACAACGATCGAGCACATCCAAGTGGCCAAGTTGCTGCAAAATCTAAAATCGCCGGATTCATTTGCCCGTCGGCCCCCGTCGATGGCGGCTCGCGAGATCCTGTCCACGGGTACGGTGGGTTCGACTATATGTTTGTTGCCATTTCTGATATCGATACACGTATTGGATCCGCAACCTTTGGATCGCGAACTCCTACAACCGATTCAGCGTATTTGAGTCAAGTCCTTGGCGCAATGCTAAATTGCGACGGCGGCGGTATTTCCAAAGTGAGTGACGGTACATCGAATACAGTTTTGTTGCTTGAGGATGCCAGCCGTTCACACCCGAGCAACCTCGTGTTTGGTGCAACTTCCGCACGCCAGAGTCCAGTTGTCTCGCCTGCTGACGTCTTAAATAACCCAGGTGGTCTTTCGAATGCTCGGCGAGTATTTGCTTGGGCAGACCCGGATGCAGTGGCCAACGGCTATTCTGGTCCAAGCAATGCGATTTTGCCAGCAAGTAGGCTCGCAAAGATCAATAATTACGCGTCACCAAACGGCGGACCAACGGCTTGCAAATGGCAAATAAACAACTGTGGACCAAATGATGAGCCCTTTGGGTTTCACACGGGGGGTGTCAATGCCGGTATGGGGGACGGTTCTGTTCGATTCCTTTCAGCTGCCACCGACGGAATTATCTTGAAGTGGATGGTCGGTGCGGCCGACGGACAAGTCATTGCGTCTCAAGAGTAAGGTAGGTTCATCAATGCGTTACATGATATTGATTTTGGTGTTGGTGATGGCCGTCGGATGCTCGGGTAACCTCGCTGTCCGGTCTGAGTCCGGAAAGGTGGCAGGGAAACTTGTTTCTGGCGATGGTCAGAAAGTTGGAAACGTGGGGTTAACGCTCCAGCCGCTTGACAATGGGTTCATGACGACTTTGCAAGTTGCCGAAGATGGTTCGTTCGGAGGGGAGATCATTCCGGGGAAGTACGCCTACTTTGTTGGCAAATCTGTGGCAAAAAACGCAGATCAGGCAATTAAGAAAGTGGATCCTATGTTCTATGAGGCGAACATGACCCGAACGGTTACTGTTCAACCCGGTCAAGAGCTACGCATCGAGCTTAAGTAATCTCAGTGCGTTCGTATGTTTAACCGATCGAGGCCCACAAGCCTCGATCGCTGGCCTCGGAAATACGGCATCGGGCTTGTTCTCAAGCAGTTTTTGAGCGTGGATGCATTGATGGCCCAACAGACGCTGCGCGGGTTAAACAAGTCGCAGTACGATTTTTGTCGCTTGAAAATAAAAACCTAACAAAAAAGGACGCCCTCCTTTTTTGTACCGTCGCAATTTCGGTCATCGAAGTTACACTACATCTGCAGTTAAGGGCAATGTGCCGTCGCTGCTTTGTGTGGGACAATTCGATTCACTGTGACTTCTATGGTTTGGCAGCGAGTTTGCATTATCGGCGTTGGGTTGCTCGGTGGTTCGATTGGCCTAGCTTTAAAACGGAAACGGCTAGCACAAACCGTTGTCGGAGTTGGGCGAACCATTTCTAAGCTTGATATGGCATTGGCTCGTGGTGCAATCGATCTAGCGACCGACGATATCCTCGCTGGCGCAAAAGAAGCGGATTTAATCATCGCCTGCACGCCTGTCCAGTCCATCGTCGATTCCCTCCAAGTTGCGGCGAGTGTTGCTCAATCGGATGCGATTTTGACGGACGTAGGCAGTACCAAACAATCTATTATTCGCGCAGCGCAAGGGCGGCTTTCTCCAAACCAGTTCATTGGCAGCCATCCAATTGCTGGCGGCCACCACAGCGGCGTTGAGCATGCCGTCGGAACCCTGCTGGACGGTGCCCTCGTAGTTATTACTCCCGCTGAAGACACTTTGCCGGAATTAGTCACGCGAATGATCGGTTTTTGGGAATCGATGGGGTCGCGAACTTGTTGCCTTTCGCCCAAGGATCATGACGAGGCATTGGCAACCGCCAGCCATTTGCCACACATGGTTGCGTCGGCCTTGGCAATGGCAACTGCACCGGAAATCCTCCAATTTGTCGGGAAAGGGTGGATGGACTCCACTCGCATCGCCGCCAGCAATACTCAAATGTGGAGGCAGATCTTGGAAGAAAACCATGCGCCTGCCTTACAAGCGATGAAGAACTTTGCCACAATTTGCGAATCTTGGGTCGACGCGTTGGAAAAGTCCGATTTCGACCGTATCGAACAATTACTCAAAGCGGGAAAAGCAACACGTGAGGCTGTGGCAAGTAGACATTCATCCGGCTGATGGCCAACCGGATTCTCTCGGGCATTCTGCACTTACCTCGATTGGTGAACTTGGAATCGCTGATGACCTTTCCATTCGAGCCGCTTACGGTTTTCTTATTCAGGGCTCACTCGCCCAAGATCAATTGAAGACGATCGCCAACGAACTTCTTTCCGATCCGATTGCGCAACGCTGCGTGGCATCCTTGGTCGGCGACATGTTGCTGAATCAACCCATCGACGGTTCGGGTGCATCCCCCTGCACACTCATCTATGCGATGCTCAAGCCGGGAGTGATGGATCCAGTCGCCCAAAGCACGCTCAAAATGCTTCGCGACCTCAAGTACGAAGTTGACTCGGTTCGCACTTTTCGAAAGTATTGGATTAGCTCAAACAAGGGAGTTGGTCCAATCGACAAAACGGTAGTCCAGCGGATTTGTCAAAAAGTATTGGCCAATGACTCCATCGAACAAGTCGTAGTGGGACCATTGGCTCTCGAACAATTGGCGGTAGGTTCTCCATACCAGTTCAATTTGACAGTAGTTCCAATACGCGACCTTGAAGACGAGTCGCTCATGGTATTGAGCAAAACGGGACAGCTCTATTTGTCGATTGCCGAGATGAAAACGGTTCAAGAGCATTTCAGCGAACAAGACCGTGATCCGACCGATATTGAACTGGAAACAATTGCTCAAACGTGGAGCGAGCACTGCAGCCACAAGACGCTCGGCGGCAAGATTGAATATCGCGATGAGAACGGTACGCGGCATTTTAAGAGCATGCTCAAGGAAACGATCTTCGCAGCAACCGTAAAAATTCGAGAGAGTTTGGGGGCAGACGATTGGTGCGTCAGCGTCTTCAAGGACAATGCAGGCATCGTAAAATTTGATGACGAAGACCACGTGGTATTCAAGGTCGAGACACACAACCATCCATCGGCCATTGAGCCTTATGGTGGCGCTAACACAGGTTTGGGTGGTGTGATCCGCGATCCGCTCGGGACCGGGATGGGTGCCAAGCCAATCTGCAGCACAGATGTGTTCTGCTTTGCGTCGCCGAACTTCGACCCAAGCGATTTGCCTCCCGCTGTTTTGCATCCTCGCCGCGTGATGAAAGGGGTCGTGTCGGGCGTTCGAGATTACGGCAACCGCATGGGCATCCCGACGGTAAACGGTGCCGTATACTTCGATGATCGCTACTTGGGGAATCCACTCGTCTATTGCGGCAACGTTGGAATCATCCCCGTCAACAAGGTCGAAAAACAAGCGATGCCTGGCGACTTGATCGTGGCCATCGGTGGTCGAACAGGACGCGATGGCATACACGGAGCCACTTTTAGCAGCGTCGAGCTAACCGAAGAGAGCGAAAACATCTCCGGTGGCTCGGTGCAAATCGGAAACGCAATCACTGAAAAGATGGTGATGGACGTATTGCTGCAAGCTCGCGATCAAGGCCTATACACTGCGGTAACAGACTGCGGTGCAGGTGGTTTTAGCAGCGCCGTCGGCGAAATGGGAGAATTGATTGGGGCTGAAGTTTGGCTCGAACAGGCGCCACTCAAGTACGAGGGACTCAGCTATACCGAGATTTGGATTAGCGAAGCGCAAGAACGGATGGTCCTGTCGGTGCCGCCGAACAAAATCGATCGCTTGAAAAAACTTTGCAACGACGAGGACGTCGAAGTCGCTGTCCTCGGCCATTTCACGCCTACTGGGCTTTTGCGGTTGATGTACTATGGCGTGGAGGTCGGCTGCGTGAGCATGGAATTCTTGCATCAGGGTAGGCCGCCCGTGGTCCGCCAAGCAGTGTATCAACCCGTGCCGACCATGCCCTGCCAACTCGGATCGCTAGATCGCGCGGCAATCGAATCGACATTAGAAAAAATCTTGGCAAATCCGACGGTTGCGAGCAAGCACTGGATCGTTCGCCAATACGATCATGAAGTCCAAGCGGGTAGCGTGGTGAAGCCGTTGGTCGGACCATCCTGCAATGGACCAAGTGATGCAGCCATTATTCGCCCCAAGCTCAATAGCCATCGTGGGCTTGTGCTTTCGTGTGGAATGAATCCCCGTTTGGGTGACTACGATCCCTATCATATGGCAACCTCAGCCATTGACGAAGCGGTACGCAATGCAGTAGCGGTTGGGGCTGACCCGAACCGTTTGGCGATTCTCGATAATTTTTGTTGGGGCAATACCGAGCGGCCAGAGACCTTGGGTACGTTGGTTCGGGCCGCGATCGCATGCCATGATTTGGCGATTCAATGGAAAACACCTTTCATTAGTGGCAAGGACAGTCTCAACAACGAGTTCTCTTGGTTTAACGGTCGTGGGGAAAAACAAACGATTGCGATCCCGTGTTCGTTGCTCATCAGTGCGATGGGACAAATCGACGACTGCAGGCTTGCTGTAACGATGGATTTTAAACGCGCCGGCAATGCGGTTTATTTGATCGGCGTGACACGTGACGAGTTGGCTGGTTCTTATGCGGCATTGGTATTGGGCAATTCGGGTGGTACTGTACCGACCGTGGATGCCAGCATGGCCATGCGAAGCTATCAAGCCGTCCATCAAGCGATCAAGAGAAAACTGATTGCGTCGTGCCACGATTTGAGCGAGGGAGGCTTGGCTGTTTCTTTAGCGGAAATGGCGTTCGCAGGCGAACTCGGCGTTTCGATTGACCTAACGAACATGCGGCAAGCGAGCTTCGTTAATCGTGAGGTGGCATTATTCTCCGAGTCGAACAGTCGCCTGTTGTGCGAGATCCCTGCGACGCTCACCAAGCAATTTGAAACCGCCATGCAAGGGATCCCATTCTTCCGGCTTGGCGATGTTGCATTGCATGATCGCGTTATTGTTCAATGCGACCAGAAGGTGTTGATTGACAAGCCATGGCGCGAGCTTCGAGAAACGTGGTTAAAGCCCCTCGATTGGGAATAAATCCCCCGTCAGCACGACGCACAAGTTTGCATGGATATTGCACGCGATCTTTAGTAATCAGCCGTTGGGCGTTAGCCCCATCCCTCGCTCTTTTTGGTTCGAAACGCGGTATTATAGTAGTTTCATGACAAAGCGTTCACTGCGGATAGGTGCTCTATTTAATGCAATCCCTCGTTGGCTCGAACGAGTTGGCTGACAAGCATTGCGGAAATGCAATGGCTGTATTTTCAAGTCGATACCAAGCGATCATCGTATTGGTTGCCCTGGCTATATGGTGCTGGTTGGATGTCTGGCCAAGAGGAAGACTAGATCCAGATCGGCCGGAACTCCACCGCACAGACTTCACTGTTTACACAAAAGCCGGAGAAGCTGCGCTCGCTGGAGAAAACCTCTATGCAGTGACCAACTTGCGAGGATGGCGTTATTTGTATCTGCCACCCTTTGCACTGCTGGTTTCCCCACTTGCCCGGTTGTCCGAGGGTTGGCAGTGCATCCTTTGGTTTTGGATCAGCATCGCATGCTTGTACGGTGCAATTCGGGAATTTACTTTTCTCGATCGATGGGCATTTCCTCGCGCATGGACTGAAAAAGTCGACCGACTCGCAACCTGGGGAGGAATTGTATGCATGATCGGCTTTAGCTTATCAACACTCAACTGCCTCCAACGCGGCCAAGTCGGCTTATTTCAATTGTATCTGACCTTACTGGGTGGACGAATGATCCTCACCGGGGCAACACGCTGGTCGGCGTTTGCGGGTGGGAATATATTGGCTGGCGGAATCATTTTGAAATTGTCGCCTGTGCTGCCTGCCTCCGTTCTGATTGGCGGAATGGCATTCCTGACGCTGCGTTCGCATGACAAGAGTATCCGACCGATCGTCACACGATCCATTTTAGTTTCCACCGGATTGGTGGTTGGACTGGCCGTTGGGATTTGGCTCTTGCCAGCAAGTATTGTAGGATGGGAACGGAATCAAACTTACCTGGAAACCTGGCGGCGAGACGTTTTGGCACGAACCTACGAACTCAGCAACGACCCTTTTGCCGGCGACAGCCATTCGAGAAAAAACCAGAGTCCAATGAACGGAGTGTGGCTACTTGGGAATACACTCCTACGTGTTGAGAAAGCGGGAGACCCATCGTCTTCAGAAACCGAGGCTCCGATGGACTTGCCATTTGGCAAGATGCTGCAAACGGGCGTCCGAGTTACATCGATTTTGGCCACCTCCATTGTACTTCTTGCCGTTCTATGGCGTGGTTCTCCCAGCTCATTGCTTGTCGCTTTTGCTGTCGCGAACGCGGCAACGCTCTTGGTTGTACCCATTGCACGTGGGCACTACTTTATGGCGATGTGGCCAGCTGCGGTGTGGGCTCCTCGATGGCTGATGCAGTTCAATCCAATGCAGGCTGAATTCCAGTTAAGCTGTTGGTGGCTAACCCAAATCCCTCCCATTCTATTGATCCTGCACTACGCGTTTGAAAGTACATCGGGACCGTTGGGGGTGTTAGGCATCGGCGTTTGGGTTTGGCAACTGCTACTCACATTCGCAGTACTAATAGCAATTTTACGTGATCGGAATATCCTAGTTAATCGCTAAAGTCTACCAGGCTATTGGCCGATAACATTCTTGTGTTAATTGTTTGCGATCGGACCAACTGGACTGTCGTCAACGATTAGTACGTTAGGGGGGTACCTAACACAAGTATCGAAACGCGAATGCATGCATTCTCGAACGCTTGGTGGCGAACGAGTTGGATGTATTGGAAACACGTCGAACGACGGGACCCCCTGGCTCATGAAACGCTACCTTTATCGATGGTTCGCTAGTTTGCAAATTGGCTGCGTATTGCTGACCGGTTGCCATCCTACACAGCCATTCTTTCTGGGCGAACGCGGGGACTTAGCCCATTACCTCGATCGTGCTCAGCAAGTTGAGTATGCCGATCTCAATTCCATTCCGTTGCCGGAAGCGAGTCAATCGCACGAGCCTTTCTCCCTCAACAATCAAAATTTTGAACATATCGACCTCTCGCTCGAGGAATGCATTGCATACGCATTGGTCAACACCCAAGTTGTACATGCTTTGCCTGGTTCGCAACGACAGAATGCGGATATGGCCGCGACGATTCTATCAAGTCCTTCGGGGCAACTGTTGACATCCAGCGACGCTGCGATCGCCGCGACTACAACCAACTCGCAGCAGCTGGGCATTGATCAAAACGGCAATCGCATCTTGCCTCGTGGTGCGGTACGAGCAAACCAGGTTGGCGGTGTTGAAGACGCATTGAGTGAATTTGACGCGCAATTCAACTCGTTCATGTCATTCAATACCACGGATCGAGCTCGCAACGTTGGTGCCGGTAACGTTTTCAATCCACAGTTGTTCACAGGGCGCGACACGACCGCCCAAATGTCGATATCCAAACGGACGGCAACGGGCGGCTTCGCAACCATTCGCTCCCAATCGATCTACTCGAATAACAATATCCCAACGCAGTCCGCCGGTGTAGGCAATTTCGGTCGAGCTGTTCCAAGCGACTACACGCAGATCATCGAGGCCCAAGTGCTGCATCCGCTGATGCGAGGTCGCGGAACGTTGGTTAATCGTATTCCAATTGTTCTTGCTAGAATCAACGAAGACATCTCGATTGGCCAGTACGAAGAACGCATTCGCAATTTGGTCCGAGACGTTGAGTTTGCGTACTGGGATCTTTTTGCCTCCTACCACAATGTCGACACGGCCCGAATTGCACTCGATAGCACTGCAGACGCATACCATTATGCGAAAGCAAGGCAGGTTTTAGGCAACGAGAACCAAGCCGAGGTACAAGCTCGTGTAACATTCCACCAATTCCAAGCACAGCTCGATGCCGCAATCGCTGGCGGTGGATTGCTTGGCAACGACACAGGACTATTTGGTCGCGAGCAAAACCTGCGACTGCTGATGGGTTGGGGGGCAAACGATGGACGATTGATTCGTCCGAGCGACAAGCCGGCACTCGGTTTGGCCGAGTTTGATTGGGATGCAGCGCGCGGCGAGACGCTCTGCCGCAACATCGACTTGCGTCAGCAAAAGTGGTCCATCAAGCAACGCGAATTAGAATTGATGTCTGCTAAAAACGGGTCCTTGTCAGATCTCAACGTGTCCGTGAATTATCGATGGCTCGGCGTCGGTAGCTCGCTCCTCGATAGCCAAGGTGGCAATACTGCGTTCCCGACGGGAAGATCCAGTGCCTGGGAAGAGCTTCTAGGTGGAAACTACC
>CAMDKL010000205.1 GCA_945900945.1 Pirellula staleyi DSM 6068 | reverse complement strand
CTCCTATTCAACACAAAGAACACGAAGAGCACAAAGATTAAGCGGCCCCTTCGTACAGCATTCGCAATCAATTCCTTCGTGTTCTTGGCGCTCTTCGCGGTGAGCTAATGAATGATGCGTTTCAATCCGTCTCAGATGGCGACTCCTATTCACCACAAAGAACACGAAGAGCACAAAAATTAAGCGGCCCCTTCGTACAGCATTCGCAATCAATTCCTTCGTGTTCTTGGTGCTCTTCGCGGTGAGCTAATGAATGATGCGTTTCAATCCGTCCTTCATGAGTTGCACGTTGAAGTTCATTAGGAAGCCGAGTTTTAGACCGGACAGCTTGAGGTAAGTTAGCAACTGTGCCGTATGAATGGGAGCAAGTCCATCGACTGACTTGATTTCGATGATGATCAAATCCTCGACTACCAGGTCGATGCGATAGCCACAATCGATTTTGACATTTCGGTAAACAACTGGCATTGACATTTCACGTACGACCCTTAGACCTCTGGACCTTAATTCGTATTCTAGGCAGCCTTGGTAAGCTGATTCCAAAAGACCCGGCCCCAATTCCCGATGAACGGCGATGGCGGCATCCACGATCTGAGTAGCTACTTGTTCTAAGTTTTCATTCATTGCAATTCTCCAAATACTCTTATGGCGGCTAATAATATACACCACAAAGAACACACAGAGCGCGAAGATCAGGAAGCCGGCGGTACCGCATTCAAGATCAATTCCTTGGTGTTCTTGGTGCTCTTCGTGGTGAGCTCTTTGAGTACTAGCGAAACAAGCTAGTTACGTGGGTTGAATTCTATCCGTTTCGTTGACGCCACATCGCTCATACGTTCTCTTACTTATTGCCGAGACGACCATTTTGGATTCCCCAAAAACCTTCGCGATCAAACGAGTTACCTATGCAAACCGGTCCACTTACCGACGCACAAATCGCTTCGTTCCAGCAAGACGGATACCTTGTCATACGCGGACTGCTGGATCCCCAAGAAACCGAGTTGACTCTCAGAGCCGCTCGGCAGGACGAAGCAATTCGAATCAACGCGATGGAAGTCATCGACACCAAGGGACGCACGACGAATCTTTCCCTATGGAATCACCCTGGCGACGACATCTATGGTGCGATCTGCCGAAGCCGACGTGTCGTCGATTCCATGGAGCAACTGCTTGGCGACGAAGTCTATCATTATCATTCCAAGCTTAGCGCCAAAGAGCCAAAGGTGGGAGGCGCTTGGGAATGGCACCAAGATTATGGCTATTGGTACGAAAATGGTTGCCTTTTCCCGGACCTTGCAAGCGTTTTCATTGCGCTCGATCCTGCCACGCGTGAGAACGGCTGCTTGCAATTGCTCAAGGGTTCACATCGAATGGGGCGAGTCGAACACGGACGATTTGGCTCGCAATCCGGTGCGGATCCAGAACGGGTCGATGCAGCTATGCAACGGCTCGAAAAGGTCTATTGCGAAATGGCACCTGGAGACGCCGTTTTCTTTCACGGCAATACGCTTCATAGTTCAGACGCTAACTTGAGCGACAAGCCTCGATGGGGATTGATCTGCTGTTACAACACACGGCACAACAATCCTTACAAGGAATCGCATCACCCAAGTTACACGCCCTTAACAAAGTTAGACGACGGCGCAATCAAAGCGATGGGTGCTTGTGGCAGCGAGTTAGGCAAAACTTTTCTTGATGCGAATCGGGACCGAACACAAGGTCTCTCGACAGATGAATGACAATGCTATGCCTTCTCACCAGGTTGACTATTTGCCGAAAATGCCTCTTGATAAATCGATTGGAATCGGTTGCATCGGCTCAGGTTTTATTATGGCTGACTGCCATCTCGTGGCCTATCGCCAAGCTGGTTTCAATCCGGTCGCAATCGCTGCCCGCAATTGGGAGCATACACAACGCGTTGCCGCTCGACATGCGATTCCAAACGTTTACGAGGACTATCGAGAGATGCTCGATGACCCGAAGGTCGCAGTGGTTGACATTGCGGTTCCACCGGATATTCAGATCGAAATGATTCGCGAGATCACATCTCGCAGTAATCGTATTCGTGGGATTCTCGCTCAAAAGCCGCTCGGAGTGGACTACGCGCAAGCTTTAAAGATTGTGTGCATGTGCGAAGAAGCGGGAATCACACTCGCTGTCAACCAAAACATGCGATACGACCAATCGGTGCGAGGATTAAAGAGCTTGTTGGAGCAGCGAGCGTTGGGTGAACCGGTGTTGGCAACGATTGACATGCGAGCCATTCCGCATTGGATGCCTTGGCAAGAGAGGCAGGGCTGGGTGACCATGCGGATCATGAGCATCCACCATCTTGACACATTTCGTTATTGGTTTGGCGACCCAGTGCGCGTTTTTGCTAGTGTACGTTCGGATCCTCGAACGAATAAGCGATTTGAACATCAAGACGGAATTTGTCTTTATATACTTGAATATGAGAACGGATTTCGAGCAGCTGCTTGGGATGACGTATGGGCAGGTCCGGCTCTGGAGGGCGCCGCCTCGGACTCGTACATTCGATGGCGAGTGGAAGGGACCGTGGGGATGGCTCGAGGCACTATCGGCTGGCCGGAGTACCCTGCACCCACGCCCAGCACTCTCGACTACACAACCGTTGCTAGCGGACCAGAATGGATACAACCGCGATGGCCTGAAGTTTGGTTCCCCGATGCGTTTGTCGGAACGATGGCACAGTTGTTGTGCGCGCTCGAAGCGAATACCGAGCCCGAAATAAGTGGTCGCGACAATTTACGAACCATGGCCCTGGTCGATGCCGCGTATTTATCGGCTCGCGAACACCGCGCCATTTCAATCGATGAAATCACTGCCAATAGTTGAACTAACGGCTTCAATACAAGCCCGCAGGGACTTATTTCAACCAGCGGACTGCTGGTCCGGATATTTGATCCGGCCATGATAGATGGCTGTTAGACTTTTGATCAACGACCGTTTGATCGTGTCGAGATGTTGTAGCGTCAGGCCGCATTCATCAAATTGACCATCCAGCAATTTTTTCATCGCGATCTGCTCGACCAAGTTTTGTAAGCGAGATGCTGTTGGCTCCACCAAAGCGCGCGATGCACTTTCCACTGCGTCCGCCATCATCAATACTGCCGCCTCCTTGGTCTGTGGTCTTGGCCCTGGATAGCGAAACGAAGTCTCTGAAATTTCTTCCCCGTGCGGATCCTGCTCACTCTTCCTCGTCGCTAACCGATAAAAATACTCGACCAGCGTTGTCCCATGGTGCTGCTCAATGAAGTCAACCACGGGCGTTGGAAGTCTATGTTGGCGGCCTAAGTCGGCACCGTCTTTAACGTGAGCGATAATAACCAATGTACTCATCGCGGGCTGCAATGTGTCGTGTCGGTTCGCACCCGGCGTTTGGTTCTCCACGAAGTAATTCGGCTTGAACATTTTGCCGATATCATGAAAACAAGCCCCAACGCGAACGAGTAGACCATTTGCTCCGATGCTCTCGGCTGCTGATTCGGCCAATGTCGCCACCGAGATACTATGGTTATAAGTTCCCGGAGCTCTCTGGGCCAATTGACGCAGCAATGGGTGACTCATATCGCTCAACTCCAGCAGACTCAAATCGGTCTGGACATCAAATAATTTTTCGGCAAATGGCAGTAAGCCTGTCATCAATGGTCCACACAGCAAAATGCAAACCGCTTGCCATGTAGCTTCGGACAATAGCTGAATGGGAAAAACCGAGGAAGTAGAAGTTTGGAGGCTACTGATAGCGGGTCCATCTGTTACGACTCCGCCCGTCTGGCCTGTCATCACCCCAAGTCCCAGGACAGTCATGAATACAACGATGGCCACTCCAGCTCCAACGTAAATTAGCCGCGTTCGAGTCCGAATGCGACCGCACAACAAGATCGATCCAGCTGCCGCAGCCGCTAGCGTAATGAACTCGGAAAGATCCACACGAGTACTAAAAGCAATCACCAATGCGAGCGATGCCATCAACATCAGTGCTGTCGGTCGACCGAAAGCGATCGTCGCAATGATCGCTGCGAGCGTAACAGGAATAACTTCAGCGCGAAATGGATCATTCGATGCCAAGACTGCGAGTACGATGCCTGAAACGCACAAACTGAGAATCCGAAGCAATTGCCAAGTATGGGTGACGAGCGTTCGATCGAGGGACTGGAAAATGAAAAAACCGCAAAGCATATATAATGCAGTAATCAGCCCTAGGAATGCGGCCAGTCGTTGAACTTTTTCCTGCAAACTAAGATTCTGCGTGTACGCTTGATGCTCCGATTGCAAAAGCATAAGCTCCTTTTGATCGAGTATCTTCCCAAGCGGAACCAACGCGCCGAACGATGGATCATACGAGACGCTGGACTGCTTGACGTTCGATATGGCTTCGGTACGTGCTCGATTGCTGAGGTCCGTGCGTAGGGTCAGCGTTTCAGGGAGTCGGCTCGCCAAGTAACTGTGAACCATATCTGCTAATATCAATGCTTCGGCGGTTCCAAATTTAGCTCCGAACTTGTCCTCCAGCGAACCACGCAGGGTGATTGCAACTTCAGCAATTAGAATACTCTGTACCTGGGCCTCGACTTTCTCCAGCCCTTTGCCCGCATTGATAACGTGGACGTACCTTTGATTCCCTTGTTCAATATCGTGAGTCAAAAAACGAATGAGTCCTCTCGCTTCTATCGGGTCGAGCACCTCTCGCATCGCGGAGTCGAAACGTGAAATATCAGCATCGGTTGCAAGCGTTTTTTGGATAGCCGCCAGGGCTTGTTCATGCGAGACCGGTTTTTCGTCAGAATTGAGGACAGTGACGCCGAATGCTCCCAGTTTTTCGATCTGCGTTTTGGTTAACGCAGTTGCGTCTACGGCTTTACGAATATCGAACAGTGCATCCTTGACTTCGCCTCCTAATTGGACGATTGGTTCCTTGTTGTTCTCGTAAATCGGAAGCACCTCCCGGCCTGCTTGAATGCGCAAAGCGCCGGTTTTGGCTTCGTCCACCACCTTGAACGGAATGCGAGCAAGGATCGCACGCTGCGGTATAAATCCTTTTCGATAGGCGAACGGTGGTTCCCAACCACGAACGAAAACGGTTAATATGGCCGCTGCGGCAATCGCCAAACCCAGACGAGCTATCGCATCCAACGAAGTGATACGTTTAAACAGCCGTCGCCATGGATAGCGATCGACTCTTAAGTTGGCAGCTCGTTCGCTGCGTGTTTTCGCGTTTGACGTAGACGACATAGGTCTTAGACGAGCTTAGCGATCATCGGTAGGAAAAGGCCGACCGCCTGTCGGATGCCCATCTGAGGGACGACTCAGACTTGGGCCGTGATTGGGACCGTGTTTTGGACCGTGACTGGGACCATCGTAAGCTGCAACAATGCGTCGAACTAAAGGATGCCGCACAATATCACCTTCATTAAGTCGAACAAAGCTGATTCCTTCGATACCTTGCAGACGCTGAACAGCATCTCGCAATCCGCTCGAAACACCTGAGGGCAAATCGACTTGAGTGATGTCCCCTGATACTACGATCTTGGAACCCTCACCCATCCTGGTCAAAAACATCTTCATTTGAGCCACGGTTGCGTTCTGGGCTTCATCCAAAATAACAAATGCTTGGTTGAGCGTTCGCCCCCGCATGTAGGCCAGTGGAATGACCTCGATCAAATCCTGCTCCATGAGGAACTTAACTTGATCTAAATCAACCATTTCGTTGATGGCGTCCATCAGCGGTCGCAAGTACGGATTCAATTTCTCGTGCAAATCACCCGGCAAATAACCAAGACTTTCACCCGCTTCGACCGCTGGGCGAACCAGTACAATCTTGCGAATGATGCGAGCTTTGAGCGCCTCGACGGCGGTAGCTACTGCTAGATACGTTTTTCCACAACCTGCTGGCCCGATGCAAAACGTCATGTCGTGGTTGCGAATGGCCTCGACGTAGATGGCCTGTCCATCGGTCCGTGGTTTGATGCGTCGGCCAGCGTTGCCAATTTGCAATTCCTGGCGTTCTATTGCTGGCGAGCTGCCTTTTCCTAAAGCAGCTGTTAGCGCGTCGGCTACTTCATCAGGTCCGAGGGTGCCGATCCGTGTAACCCTGTCTTTCAGACGTTCTAGGATTTCAGTGGCAAGTCGAACGGAGTCGGCTGGTCCAGAAATGCGAATCTGCCCACTGCGATGTGTTATTGCGACTCCAAGCTGGTTTCGCACCAATCGCAAATGGGTATCCTGCGGACCAAAGAGCTGAAGAGCTAAATGAGGATCCGAAAGAGTCAATGTCGATTCAGACATACGTTTGATTGACTGCTTTTACAAAAGGTATCGCAAACTCAGTTGACGAAGAGTTTCGATCAAGTGAGTTTGGCGATTATTCCAACATAACCGATAATTGCTGTCGGCAACAAAGAATCTGTAACATCCCAGACCCCTCCAAGGCCAGGCAGCAGTGCCCCGCTATCCTTAGCCCCCACCGTCCGCTTTACCATCGACTCCAATAAATCACCTACAAGCCCTACGATTGTTAGAAGACAACCCAAAAACGCGGGTCCCCAGATAAATTCTCCTCCCGGTACACCGCAAATTGGCAACAACACTCGCAGGAAAAAATACGCAATTGCGATACTCGCAAAGATTCCGCCGATTAGCCCCTCGATAGTCTTGCCAGGACTAATCGATGGAATCAGCTTATGGCGTCCATATGTCTTCCCTGCAAAATAGGCACCGGCGTCTGCAAACTTAATTATCGCAAGCAGGGCGATTAAGTGAAGTAGGCCACTGACTGAACTTCCTTGCATTCGAATCAAAAACCAAAAACTGAGACAACCCACAACGTAAGTAATCACGAAGGAGGACAGCAACCAACGCAAGGTAGTTCGCTCTGTTTCTACCGCAAACTCAATCGCACTCAAGGAGGGAGGAATCTTGCGAAAATTCCATATCGCTTGCAACCCACTGCTACCCACTCCGCTCAGCAGTCCGATGAGCACCCATCCAGCTCTACCCACCGGACAGTCGATCGGATAGGTCTTGTTCATGACGACGGTGTACCAAATGGGAAACAGCATGACCGCAGACGCGATGCAGCAGTGAAAGAGTACGCTGCGGACGTCGACAGGCCATCGCTTTGCAAGAAGCTGACTTGCCTCCGCCGCTGTCCCAAGCGTCATGAACAAATATAAAGGAATCATCCAAACCCCAGGCTGAGCTGCAATCGGAAGCCATAGGTCCAAGCCGATCAAAAAAAGCGAGACGGTGATTAGTATTAAGGCAGAAAGTAGCCTAGATTGCAGCAAGGTCGACGGATTCTTTCCTGTTTGAGTTTAATTTTGAGCCGCAAGCGTTAGCCTGGATATTGCACAAGCCGTTTTGGCGCTAGCCAAATGCCACTCACTTTGCGATTTTGTGAACCGGCGGGCGGTAGCCCCGGGCCTAAATTCGCTGGCGAATTCGCCTAATACGAAGCCCGAGGACAACGACAATTGTTTCAAGTGAGTGCCATTGGGCGCCAGCCGCCGTGCTCTACACATTGAACAAGAAGTGGCAAATGTCCCCGTCTTGCATAATGTAAGTCTTGCCCTCAGTCCTTAGTTTACCGGCCAAGCGAATTTCTTTCTCGTTTCCGTATTTTTCCAAATCGGCTAGCGAGAACACTTCGCAACGAATAAATCCGCGTTCAAAGTCGCTATGGATCACGCCAGCTCCCTGCGGAGCCGTAGCGCCCACTGGAACCGTCCATGCACGCACTTCTTTTTCGCCCGCAGTGAAGTAACTTTGCAGACCCAACGTTTGATATGCCTTGCGAGCGACCAATTGCAAAGCAGGTTCCTCAAGGCCTACCGCAATCAACATCTCGGTACGATCTGGCTCGTCCAACTCGGCAATCTCCGCTTCAAGCTTGGCGCACACCGGTACCACTTGAGCTCCGACAGTCTCCGCGAAAGCACGGATTTTTCCGACCAACTCACTGGTCCCATGCAAATCCGTGTCGTCCACATTAGCAATATAAAGAATCGGTTTGGCCGTCATTAGACCATAGCTGGAAATAGCTTTGGCTTCTGTTTCTTCCAACACCAATTTCCTTAGGGGTAATTCTTTGTTGAGATGCTCCATGCAATGCTGAATTGCGGTAACTCGTAACCTGGCTTCCTTGTCACCGCCTCGAGCAGCTCGCTCGGCTTTTGGTAGTGCGTTTTCCAAAGTTTGGATGTCGGAAAACATCAACTCCATTTCGATGGTTTCAATGTCAGACAGCGGGTCCACCTTTCCACCGACGTGAATAACGTCCGGATCGGCAAAACAGCGAACGACTTGCAAGATAGCGTCGACCTCGCGAATATGACTGAGGAACTTGTTGCCAAGTCCCTGTCCCTCGCTGGCACCTTTGACGATACCAGCGATATCGACCAATTTGAGCATCGCCGGGATGACTTTTTGTGGACTGACGAGTTTCGCAATGCGATTCAAACGATCGTCTGGCACGCTGATGATCCCCTCGTTGGGATCGATGGTGCAAAACGGGTAATTTGCTGCTTGTGCCGATTGCGAACCGGTCAATGCATTGAACAGTGTACTTTTGCCTACGTTGGGTAGACCTACAATTCCAGCTTCCATTTTTAAGTCGGTCGTCCTAGTTTTCGTGACGCAGTAGTGGGAACAAAATAACGTCGCGAATACTACGCGAGTTGGTGAGCAACATAATCAATCGATCGATTCCTATACCCAGTCCACCCGCGGGTGGCATACCGTACCGAAGCGCACGAACGAAATCGTGGTCCATTTTGGCCATGGAATCTTCTTCGGCCATACCATCGAGCTGTGTTTTAAACAGATTCTCTTGTAGGATTGGATCGTTCAGTTCGGTGTATGCGTTTGCCAATTCCATCCCATGAATGAATAGCTCGAATCGTTCTGCAATATCAGGTTGGCCTGTTTTTCGTTTGGTGAGTGGGCAGATGCTGGCTGGGTAGTCGATCACAAAAATTGGGCCGATCAGCGAATCCTCCACTTTTTCCTCAAAGACTTCACTCACAATGACGTCAGGATGTTTGCCTGTCGGATTGAGTCCAATTTTTTTGGCCAAGTTAGCGATACCGGCGGTGTCCGAGATACTGAGGCCAGTGTGCTCCTCGAACAGACTACCGTACGTGCGTCGTTGGAACGGTGGAGTGAAATCGATATCGAGATCGCCCCACCGGAGTTGGTATCCTTGGCCGGTCGCTTGGATCGCATCGCAAATGATTTGCTCTGTCAGGTCCATCATCGTTTCGTAGTTGGCATAAGCCCAATAGAGTTCGATCATCGTGAATTCAGGGTTGTGCTTTGGGCTAATCCCTTCGTTGCGATAGACTCGTCCCATTTCGTAAACGCGTTCGATGCCACCGACCAGCAGACGCTTGAGGTGCAATTCGAGCGCAATGCGGAGGAACAGTTGCATGTCGAGAGCATTGTGGTGTGTCACAAACGGCCTGGCAGCAGCACCGCCAGGAATCGTGTGCAGCGTTGGCCCCTCGACCTCCACGAATTGATGCGATGCCAAGGTCGATCGGATCGAGTGGATGATCTTAGTCCGCTTGAGGAATGTCTGTAGTGAATCGGTGTTGTAGGTCAAATCGACGTAACGCATGCGCTGACGCAGTTCGGCGTCCTGCAAACCAGCATGTTTTTCCGGAGGTGGCTCCAGCGTCTTGGTCATAAAGTGAAGCCTAGTCGCGATGACCGTAAGCTCACCGGTATTGGTCCGACCAAGCCGACCATCGAATCCCACCAAATCACCAAAGTCTAAGAGTTTGGCGAGATCAAAGTCTGTGTCGGGTACTTGCCCTTTCGCCACCATGATTTGAATATCGCCCGTCCAATCGCGGATATTCAAAAAGAAAAGCTTGCCAGCGGTTCGCAACAGCATGATT
>CAMDKL010000204.1 GCA_945900945.1 Pirellula staleyi DSM 6068 | reverse complement strand
AGACCTGGGTTGCAAACAAAGCGATCTACCGGACACGCATGGCGATCGCTGACGGCGGTACGCTCGTCATTATCGCCCCAGGTGTGGATCGTTTTGGCGAGCATGATGATGTTGATAATTTGATCCGCCGATATGGATACCGTACAACGCCAGAGGTTATCGAGCTGGTTGCTAAGAACGCTGACCTGAGAAGCAATTTGTCGGCTGCAGCGCACTTGATGCATGCCTCGACTGAGAATCGATTTCAAGTTGAATATTGCCCTGGAAAACTATCCAAAGAAGAAATCGAATCGGTAGGATATGGCTACGGTTCCCAAGTGGCAGCTCGAGCCGAATACACCATCGATGAGATTCACGATGGCTGGAACACCAGTCGAAGCGGTGAACGATTTTACTTCATTCGCAATCCTGGCTTGGGACTGTGGATGCACGCGAATCACCCACACGCATTCCGATAGGTCCAGCCCATGATTGAAGCCAAAAATACTCAGCGTGCTATTGTTCGCATAGGATATGACGGGCGAGTCCACAAATTCTTCCAAGGTCCAAATGCTCAAAAGCGTTTCGACAACGAATGCCGCGTGCTGATCTATCTCGAGAATCGCAAATGCAGCTTCGTGCCTCGATTGCTTTCCTCTGACCTAGCCACGTTAGAAATGGTGACGAGCAATTGCGGCGCTCGCGTCGAACGGTTAGGCGATGAAAAAATTAAATCCATTTTCGCCGAACTGGGAGAATACGGAGTTAGACACGACGATGCATTTTTAAGGAACATTACCTATAGGGCTTCGGATGGCAGATTCTGTGTCATCGACTTCGAATTTTCTACCATTCTAGATGGATTAGACGGAGGCAAAGCTACGACGATCGAATTGGCATCGCAGAGCCCCGCATACTCTAATGTCCCGATCGCTGTCCGATGGTCGGCCATGACTCACTCGGGCTCGTTTCGATCCAACAACGAGGATCGATTCCTGGCAATGTTGATCGACCAACGGGGGGTCCGTTACCTCGGCAAGGACGGACAATCGAATACACGCGATGCAGACTTGTTGTTCGCAGTTGCAGATGGAATGGGAGGCGAACGATCGGGCGAGTTGGCTGGCAAGATTGCAATCGACAACATCACCAAGATACTGCCGAGAGCGTATCTTATGACCGATCAGCATTTAGCGGAGTCCGCCCCCAACATACTAAACGGACTCTTCGCCGCGATCCACCAGGAACTCGTGACACTTGGGCAATGGGATCCCATGTGCACGAATATGGGAGCGACGCTCACTTTAGCCTGGTTGCATGGTAGCACGGTCATGTTCGCTCATATTGGAGATACGCGACTCTATCATTTCAGATCGAGTCCAGATCCAACTTCCTCTGGACATTCAAAGCTTGTTATGTCGCAGTTGACAGAAGATCACACCTACGTAGGCTGGCTTCACCGAACCGGGAAACTGAACGAACGTGGCGCTCGATTTCATCCACGAAAAAATGTTCTTTCAAAAGCCTTAGGGGCAGGTAATCAATTTGCCGAACCACAATGCGGGACTTTTGAACTAAAGCAAAACGAAAAACTCGTATTATGCACGGATGGAATCACCGATGGTTTGTGGGACCGGGCAATAAGCGACCTGGTTCTCGAACCTGAATCCGCCATGTCCTATCTCACTCCGGCGCAGCGATTGGTTCTTACCGCGGTCGCAGAATCCGGTAAAGACAACGCGACCGCGATTGTTATCGAAGCGTGACAGAATTACGCGGATTAGGCCTCACGAAGGCTGTCGCGTCTCCCATCGGAAATCGTTCGATTTCCGCAGATGCGTTCTTGGGCCTCGTGCCCAACGAACGCCATAAGTTTGGCAAACTTGATGTACCGTCCATTTGGTCTGTTTTGACACCCAAAAAACCCATTCAGAAGAGATACTCTAATTCCGAATCGATCAATATTTCGTTGATATTCAAGATGCCGCAACCGCATCAATGAGCTCCGGTCGACGCCACACGTCCGCACCTTTGAACCGTGTGACTGTACGTGTTTACCGGGGGTAAACTGATATTTTAATTGATCGACGGTCTGGGTGCTGCTCGAGCAATTCCGGCAGACTGCACTGAGTAAACTTTGCAACGATAGCAAGTGAGCGGACTTGGCAGCTCCAGCTGCCGAACCAAACTCTCCACCGATTTCTTTCCAAGCCAGAAGGGATCTCCGTTTAGTCCTTCCATCCATTATTCGGCGACCACCGTGATCCGCTCTTCTGCTGTATAAATGAAACCATTCACGATTGCGGTCGCTCGAATCGTGAGCGGCATGTTAAATAGGCCGAGCGGACCGTCCGCGAACTTTAACTTGAGCACGCCGCTTTGCGTGTCCGATGCAATCTGCAACGGCATTGCTTGAACACAGTCGATATGCTCGGGCGCTACGAGTTCGATTTTCACCGCTCCCGACACCCCCTGTCCACGACCCATGGTCACCAGCAATTCAGCTTCTCCACCCATGGTGGCTTTCACCGTAGTTCGATTCAATCTCACGTCTAGTTGCCCTGGATCCACCAATACAATGATTTGATCGACCTGCTCTCCGGACGTGAAACTGACTTTGTGAACCGATCCATCGGTATCCGTGATCTCACCGACTCCCATCAAACACGTTCGACTAGTTCGCCCGATCTCCATCCATGGTGCTAAGTGCAATGGGTAGTCAAACTCATTGACGCCATGCGGAATAACCATCGTTGGCCCTGTGACTCCTTGCAAATGCCTGACCTGCCGTTCTGCTAGACTGACTGTGATCGGGCCATTAAACGCGCCGCGATGGATTGAAAAGTGCCGAACGAAAGTTGAGCCGCGCGCTCCGTACTTCGTCTCGAACTGACCAGAAATCCTGAACGGGGTTGGCATCGTTACAGCCAATGTAATTCCACTCGTGTCGGCTTCATTCTGGGCGGCTTCATTCCGTCCGGTTTTGGGTCGAGTTGCCGTTTTCGTTAAAGGTTTATCAGCGATCATTGCGTTGCCTGCGATGCTCAATTCGGCAAAACTGAGCTTTGCAGTTTCGGTCGCTTTAAAAACCAGATCCGTCTCCGTCTTCTTTTCAGCTATCGTATTACCCGTCACCGTCACTCCGTCTGGCAAGCCGTATACCGATATAGCGATGGCTCCATCCATGCCATTCTTGCGGATGGCTTTCACTTTCAATTTGACCTCCGCTTTGCGAGGCAAGTTGATCACATCCTGCACAATCTGCAACTCAAAATCCGGCGCTGTGTCACTCGCTTGCAGCCAGACTCGATACGCATAATCTGGTCCTCCTCGATACGCAAAGCGGTCTTTTACCGTTAGCTCGAACACGGCATCCTCGGGCGCTTTAAACACAATTCGCGAATCGCTTTGTCCTTTTTCGAGATCGTCGTTCGTGGCTAGCTCGTTACCCGCCAAGTTGCTTATGGAAATTAAGGAATCGATCCGTGACCCCAATCTCGCACCATGTATTTCTATGTCGATCGATTCATTCTTGCGAGCAGCGAATCGCCAAATGTCCACGTCACCAGGGCGATCGATTCGACCATTGAGTACAGCAGCCACGTCAGCTATCTCTCTCTCCGCGATCTCAGCCGACGAATTGTTGGGCTCAGCCTCCAGCATCTCCGGCAAATCGCTCAACTCCAGTCGCACCGCATTGGTCCTATCACCGGCAATCGAAAACTGCGTTGACCAAGTTAGCTCGGTCGATTTCGAACTATCTGCCGGCAATTGCAAACCGATCGGTGACTCCGGTAGATTCTGGCCAACCGCTTGAAAGGCAACGCTGGAACCGAACCGTCCGCCCAACGGGTAAATCGATTCAATAGAAGGACCATCCGATATCGTCAATCGATATACGTAATGCTGCAGTCCATTGAAGTTGGCATCATGAATACGGACTTGGTAAAGGCCACTTTCGGGGGCCGTGAAGTGCAATAGCGAATCCTTGCCGAAGTGGTCTTCGTTCTCCGTGATCGCTTGTCCTAGGGGACCAAACACCTTCAAATGGGAGTCCAGGGGCGAACCAAAACGCTCCGCCATCACTTCACAGGTATAGCTAACGCCGGCGCGTGCTTCAAAGCTCCAAATGTCGACATCTTCTCGCGGATAGATGCGTCCGTTTATCGTTACTGGCAAGAGGACGGCAACAGGCAACGCTGCACCATCGATCTCTTGTTCTACCACCTCCGGCAAATCACCGACGACAAAGTTTAGCCAGTTCGAGACACCTTGCGAGTTCCTGACGCGTGCTTTGCGAAATCCAAGCGACGCGTCTGCTGCGATAGAGACTTGCCCGAGTTGATCCCGAGGATAACTCTCTTGAGCTTGAGAATCGGGCAATGGTATCACTGGTCCTTCGAACCATAGCGTTCGCTTTGCGGGATTCACTCGCCGGGACGGGAGGATGCATGTTCCTGACATCTCCAGTGGACAACCGTCATGCAAATCGTAACCGCCGAAACGAAAATGGACTTCCGTCCCTCGTTGTCCACCAGCCGGAAACATGTAGATAGCGGTCGGAGCATCCGCCAACACTAGGACTGGAACGATCACCAACCCCGCGAAACAAAGGAACACGCAGCGAAAACAAAATGCATTCCCAACCATGCTAAGTTAATCCTTCGATCACACGACCGTTTCCAGGCACGATGGGAATGGGCCTTCCCTCCGGAGAGTGGAACTCTGTTTTGGGATCGATACCAAGGCATTTATAAATCGTGGCCGCCAAGTCCTCTGGACCATAGGGAGTCGTAGCGGGTTTTTCGGCTCGTTCGTTGGAGGATCCGACGACGAGTCCGCCTTGGATACCACCACCTCCCATCGCGATCGCGGTACTTGGCCCCCAATGATCGCGACCTGCATCCTTGTTGATGCGCGGCGTGCGTCCGAATTCACCGGTTACGAGCACCATCGTCGTTTCGAGCAAGCCTCGGTCATGCAGATCACGGAACAAAGTGGACATGCCCGAGTCGAGATGCGGCAATAGATCATTCTTGAGCACCTTGAAATTGTCGAAGTGCGTATCCCAATTTGTATGGTCGATCAGCACGCAGCGCACACCCGCTTCGACCAGACGTCTGGCCATCAAGCAAGATTGGCCCAAGGAATGGCGTCCGTATTCGTCTCTTAATTTTTCGGCTTCACGGGATATATCAAAGGCATTCTTCGTAGAGGACGACGTCATCAGTTCGAAAGCTTTCTTTTGATAAGTGCTCATGGCATTGGCACCGCGATTCGCTTTGGACTCTGTACCGCGCTGGAAACGATCGACTTGCTGTAGCAAAGCTCGGCGGTCACCGAGTCGCTGTGAATCGATTTCCAGAGGCGGTGCTAGGTCCGGAACGATGAAGTCGGGTGCATTGGGATCCGCCTCGACAGTGAACGGTGCAGCCGACGATCCCAAGTAGGACGATCCAGCGCTGTTGTGCATTTTTGGCAAACAGACATAAGGGGGCACTGCGCCGCGCGGACCCAGTTTTTTGGCGATGACCGCCCCGTGAGCAGGTCGTTGATTGTTAGGCTTTAGGCCGCCGTTGAATCCACCACCAGGTCTATAACCGGTTAGCAAATAGTGATCGGCTGGACCGTGGTCGGAATTCGAAAGACCGAACGATCGTACGAGCGAGAACTTGTCCATCTGTCCTGCTAACCGCGGCAAATGTTCGCACAACTGAATACCTGGTACATTGGTGTGGATCGGTTTAAACTCGCCGCGAAACTCCGCAGGCGCTTGTGGCTTCATGTCCCATGTGTCGATAGTCGATAAACCACCTTGCAAAAAGAGAATGATCAATGAAACCTCTTTAGTTTCCGTTCCCTTAACTGCGGCTTGTGCTCGACCAGACAAAATCTGCGGCAGCGTTAGGCCCATCCCAAACACGCCTGCCGCGCCCATTCGCAACATGTCCCGACGCTGCAACCCATCGCAATAGTTTCGGTTCATCAATTGTCTCCTAATGGTTAAACAGGAATTCGAGTGAATTCATCATGCTCCAAGCGAGGTCTTCCAAAGCACGTTGTCGGTCGTTGTGCTTCTGCATATGCTCACTGGCAAATTGGCGCTCCAAGTTCGATGCTGGACGTCCGAAGAAAGTGAGGTACAACTCTTCGATTAGCGTTTCATCGGACATTTGAACCAGTTTGGCCAGCCTACCGTTGTCGTGCGACAGTTTGCCCTGGATCTCTGGCGAATTAAGAACGTGCAAGACCTGCGAGACAGTCGGCTCGCCGACGCGTTCGCATTCACAAGCAGTGGTCCGCATCGGTCGACCAAACAACTGTAGGAAATAGTGTGGTACATGGCTGTCCCAGAGTTGGATTGCACGACTCCCTTCGGGAACACCTGCAAACTTTTCGCTCACGCCTGTCGTTTGACAGACCGCATCGAAGAGCACTTCCGCTTCGAGTTGTTTCAAGGGATATCGCGAATAATTCTGCTGGTCGCTGGCATTCGATTCATTCGGCTCCGAGGAGCGTTGATAGGTAATTGATGAAGTGATCAATTTGATGAGCGCATGCTGATCATAATCGTGCTCTTTCAAGTATTCGGCTAGTGCATCGAGCAACTCGGGGTGCGAGGCGGGGTTGGTCATCCGAACGTCGTCAACAGGCTCAATCAAGCCGCGACCCATGAATTGAGCCCAAATGCGGTTAGCCATGTTTCGAGCAAAGTAAGGATTCTGTTTATCCGTCAACCATCCTGACAGTTCATAACGCAAACCACTTTGTTGCCTAGCATCCGACTTAACATGGGCTGGCGATTTCTCGCCAAGAGCACGCGCGGCCACCTGCAGACCAGTGCGTGGATTCTCCGATTTGGCGGTACCAGTTGGTACGAGCGCCTCACCTTGGAAGGAAGATTTGAAAGCCACATCATTGAAGAATGCCTGCATGCCATAGTAGTCTTCTTGCCCCCACCGATCATAGGGATGATGATGGCACTGAGCGCACTCAATGCGTACTCCGAGCAATGCTTGTGATAGCGTGCTGGCCATTTGTTTAGGGTCCGAGACCACTTTGTAAAATAGCCCCGCAGGTTGTTCGCGGATAGGCCCTTCTGCCGTTATCAGTTCGTGGGCGAAACGGTCGAGGTGCTTATTTTGAGAGAAACTGTCACGAATCCATTGATAGTACAAATAGGCGTTCTTGCGGCCCAATTCCAATCGATTCACTCGGAGCAGATCGGACCATTTGAGTCCCCAATAGTCCGCGTACTCCGAACGTTCGAGCAATCGATCCACAAGATCCTCGCGACGACCAGCGCTGGCATCGGTCAAAAACTCGCGAGCCTCGGCCGTAGAAGGCAGCGTGCCAATAATGTCGAGATAAGTTCGACGCAAGTAAGTGGCATCATCGGACGGCGCGGATGGCAGCAGATTCAATAGATTGAGTTTGGCATGGATGTGTTGATCGATGAAATTCGCGTCCGCGATTTCGGTTGTGGTTGCGTTGGTTGACGCGGTGCGTTCGCTGGGTACTAGCGCTCGAAACACATCGACTTGACCAAGGTAACTGGTCATCACCGCCACATCGCCAGGTACTTTTCCGATCGATACTAGGCCTTTATCGTCGACACTCGCCAAGCCGTCATTGTTGGACTGGAAGGTCGCCAATGCGGTTACATCCGTTTGCCAGCCATCGCTAAAAGTTGCTTGTACTCTCAACTGTTGTGTTTGCCCCATCGCCAATTGGGCTGAATGTGGGGTTATTTGGATCGAACTAATGTGCGGGTCATTTGGCGAACCGATAGGCGAACCGAGGGCAATCCAACGGGATAACGTTTCGTACTCGGGCCGATCAGACGAGATACGTATTCCACCTCCGTGTGGTAGATCGCCACTGGCCTTTTCCAAGAAGAGGCTATGCTTGGGCGAAGCTGGAAATATTCTGCGACCTCTCCCTTCCCTGGTGATGGCTTTGTGATCAGCCAGCGGATCAAATCCGAAGACCGAAAGTTTGAATCCGTTTTGCCCTTCCGCCTTGCCGTGGCATCCCGAAGCATTGCAGCCAAACTTGGTAAGGACAGGAACGATGTCGTTTTCGAAGTTGAGCGGTCGCTGTTGGTCTGTGGATTTGGCGTCCGCACTGTCCAGAGTTGGTTCCGACGCCAGTCCGCGATCGGCCAATTGCAATTGGGCAATGGTCAACAGGAGACAAGAGATGCCAGAAATCAACAAGCGATACAGGAGTTGGTGAATTGCGGGCACTCGCTGACTGCCGCGCGCCAAGAGTTGCCGACAATGGATGCTTGCGGCAGTGGTTTGGTTGGGCCGTTAAGTGGATGGAACGTTAGGAGGGAAAACGATAGGTGGGGAAAACGAAGTGGGGTTTAAACTAAACGGTAGGACTTGCGAAGCGACAATGCAACAAGAAAAACACTCCGCATCGCAGATAATTGGGAAAAACGAAAAATCCTCGCGAAATCCTGTCGACGCAGCTGAACACATCGTGCGAGCTCATGAACCATGCGACTCTCGCGATTAGCCCTCACGAATTCTGCCGCCCGATTTACCGATTTTCAACTAGCCTATTTCCCCAGAACTGGCTTAAGGTTCCTGGCTGTTGTCTTTGCTTCCAAAACCGCAGGCTAACGCCCTGCGGCAGATCAATAAATACCCTTGAATAATCGGAGTCATCGCTTTGGGCGTGTAAAAACTAAACGACCGCTCAAAGATCACTTCAAATCGAGATCGATCTTGTTCGAGCCCGAATTCACTTCCTTTGACAGTTCCGTGCCCGTATTGTACTTAGCAGGAATCTTCTCCTTTTCTTCTTTGACTTTGTAGGCAGCGGCACCGCTGCCAGAAGCTACTTCTGCTGCGTACCTAGGATCATCTGAACGAATGTCAGAAAACGAAGTAGTTTTAACAGGTTCTTTGATCGTTGTTATCGAAACTTTATGGTTTCCAATCGCAGCGCCTTTTTTTCCTGCTGACCACAATTCATAATCACCGTTTTGATCGGTGCTTGATGTCGCGGCTGGTCCGCCTCCTACTGGTGAAAAGGAAACAATGGCATTGGGATAGGGCTTGCCATAAAGAGTTACTTTTCCTGTTACTGGCGTTAGGGGTGGTCCACCATCGCCACCACAGCCAGCGGCAAACGAAAGTAGGGCAAACGTTAATATAATCGCAGTTTTCATTTGTAGACTCCAAGAAAAAAAGACGAATGGTATTCCGAATCCAAATCGGAATACCATTCGCCCGTAATTGCAAATTAAAACAATCTATTCCAACTAAACAAATTAGTTCGGCAAAGCTGAAACCTCACCAGCACTTCGGCTGCCCAGTGCACCCCAAACGCCGTATGGAGATGGTCGTCCTGCCGGATCTTGGATATCGTCAACGGATTGGTTGCCGGTATCGATAGACTGACTAACGAATTGAACGGAACCATCCGCCATCCCGATTTGTGCCCCACCCGTATGAAAACTAGACGCAGCACCCATGTGTTCGTTACCGTCTACTCCACCCCAGTGGCAAGAAGGACCGTTCGGAGCGACCATCGTAGTAAAGCCCACAAAATAGGGTCTTCCATCCCAAGCTCTACCACCGGTTGGTCTAAACCCGGCTCTCACAGCACCTGTCAGTTTACGACGGTTTGTTGGGCTGACTCGAGCGAGGCACGCTGCTGGATTCCAAGCTTGCATATTGAGTGCTACACCGCCGAGCACGTCATCAGCGGCTCCACCGGCAACCGATTCGCCAAATAAAACTGTGTTGGAAGTACCATCAGTGATAGCACCAAAATCTAAATAGCGGTCGCGTTGAAATATCCCACGATTGTCTCGATTATCTTGTGGACGGAAATGGTTTTGGTGATAGTCATCGCCGAGACAACCCTTGTAGTTGATCAGCGACGGGCTCTCACCGCGGTCCGTCGGTGGAGAATCCGATGGGCAGACAAAGCCTGGAATTGCTGCTTTCCAGTTTGCGTTTTCCCATGCATTGTTGGCAGTGCTCCACGGGGTTGGCAAACCAGGACCACCGCCCGCACGAGATTGACTCATGATATTTGTATTCAAAGCAGACTGGGCTTCGATCATAACTCGGGCAGAGGCGTGATTGCCAGCTAAACTTTTGTGGTTCATTCTTCGAATTTTGCAATTTGTAAATGCCCAGCCTGAATCTCCAATAGAGTGAGTCTTCAAAATTCATTCTAAGGAGTCTCAAGCATGGACAGCA
>CAMDKL010000203.1 GCA_945900945.1 Pirellula staleyi DSM 6068 | reverse complement strand
GCAGGAGCACTCGATTGTTCTTGTACGTGGCGGTCGTGTTCGCGATTTGCCAGGTGTTCGCTATCAAGTTGTTCGCGGAAGCCGGGATACACTCGGAGTTGTCGGCCGCAAGCAGTCTCGCAGCCGCTATGGCGCGAAGAAGGCTTAGTTTCTACCTCGTATCTCCAGCTTTTTTGTAGATTAGTTTCGAATTATATGGGAAAAATCACCGCTTCTCGCACCAGCCTGCGTCCCGACCCTCGGTTCAATTCCTTGCTGGCATCCAAGTTCATCAACTGCTTGATGCACGATGGTAAAAAAACGACTGCTCAAGGCGTTTTTTACAGTGCTCTCGATGAGATTGCAGAGAAAATTAAGGATCGGCCATCCATCGAAGTTTTCGAGCAAGCGATCGAAAACGTGAAGCCGTACATCGAAGTGCGCTCGAAGCGAGTGGGGGGTGCATCCTATCAGGTGCCAATGCAAGTCAACAAAAACCGACAGCAAAGCTTGGCATTCCGCTGGGTCTTGACTGCCGTTCGGGACAAGAAGGGTCGCGCGACTCATCAAAAACTTGCCGATGAATTGATGGCTGCGTACCGTAAAGAAGGTACCGCAATTACCAAACGCGAGAATACGCATCGCATGGCGGACGCCAACAAAGCATTCGCTCACTTTGCCTGGTAGCTCATCCGCTAATACCGTTGAAAATCGAAGCCCGTTTGGAAACAAGAGGGCTTTTTTTATTTCAATTCATCTAGGTCTGCCTGTCCTCAGGCAGACGTGCGACTTGGAATTGACTTGAGGATGTCCGGCTGAGGACAACCGGACCTACGTGAATCGCCGAAAACATGCACTGCGGATCTACATGGGGTGGAAGCAAAATCTAGTTGACACCGCTGTTAACATTTTGATATTCCTCAGGCTGTCGCCGGAAACAACTGCCCAATAGTTATCACCCCTGTCTAACTACCATGCTTACTCTTTCTCCTCCCGTTGTTGTCCATTCAACCAAATCGGAACGCAATCAGCGAATCCTGCGAATTTCCAAGAAGGCGTTGAAGCGAACGGTACCCCTCGCACTTGCCCTGTACTTTATTCCTTGGGTACTGGCTATCTATGTAGTGCTCGGTTTGATCGACGTCATGCGCAACAGCCAGCGAACGCTGCGAACTTTGGATCGCTACTTTGCAGGTAACGGGGTTTTCACTTGGATGCTCTCGCCATTCAACCTCTCAATGGACTTGCTTTGTTTGCCATACTGGAATCGTGGAATCTATCGCTTGCAGGATTTGCCGACTGGCTATCAAGCCGAGATCCAATCGTTGATCGCGGCGGCGACTGAGCGTAATTTAGTTGGACTTTTGGAATCAAAAATGAACGAAAAGAAAAGGGGAATGATCTTCTTCAAATGGTACGGAAAAAACCTACCTGCGTCAGTGGATATGCCCGAGTACCATCAGCCGTTCAAGTACATTCGCACTATAGGAGTGTCCATTTTCAACAAGAAGCAATCGACCGGTGAACACTTCGGACCGTTGCGTGTGACGTTGAGGATTCTGTACAACATCAACGACATCAACAACAAGAATGTGTTCATCCACGTTGGCAATCAGACCCATTATTGGCAAGAGAATAAACTATTCATCTTCGACGATACCCTGCAACATCAATCGTGCAATGAGTCGGATGCGATGCGATACTGCTTATTCGTGGATATACTGCGTCCCTCCCCGTGGCCATGGCTAATGAGCGGTATTTTGACCAGTATTCGATTGGCGATGGCACCCTTGAAGGCACTTTTTTACAAGCACTGGACGTTCATTAAATAGGCTTAGGCTCGGAAGTTCCATTGCGACAGTTGACTACGCCCAACCACGAGCGCGGAGTGTTTTTGGCCGTGTTCGCCAGCCCCAGTTTTTTAACACCCCGGGGCTAGCGCCCAATGGTACTCACTTTCGATTGTGTTCTTGTAGCAGCAGGGCGCGAGCCCTCCGGTTTGGCAGGATTTATTAGACACGCACCGGACGGCTTGCGCCGTTCCGCTAACAAAGTGAGTGCCATTTGGCTAGCGCCACCGGTTCACCATTACACAAAGAGAGTGGCATTGGCAAACGCTAGGTGGTTAATACCGTATGTTTGCGGTTTCTTTTTCTTTTCGAATGACTGAAACTTTACTGCAGCCTTCAAAATCTCTAACAATCATCCTATCTAACACCGAAGTGAATTCGTATATGCCAAGTACCGCTTCTACAGAAACGTCGTCCAGAACGCGGATATTGCTCTTGGTCACTATCCTGTTGTTGGGGGGGCTGGCTTGGATTCTGCGAGAAAGCATAGGCGGGCGCGGTCAAGCATTTTTCGGGGTCTTGTTTTTCATTGGACTTGCCGCCGCATGCTCCGACAACTTGGGAAACGTAAATTGGCGAACGATCGCTACGGGGCTGGCTTTGCAATTCATGCTCGGTGTCTTAATACTCAAAGTGGATATCGTGTATTCCGGGTTCGAGGTGATGGGAGCGATGGTGGCAAAGTTCCTTGAATTTGCCAACGTAGGCTCCGAGTTTGTTTTTGGACCGCTCGCGAACCATTTGAAGTCGGAGGGCGCGTTTGGCGTTGGCAGCGGATTCATTTTTGCGGTGCGAGCACTGCCGACGGTCATTTTCATTTCAGCTGTCTTTACCGTGATGTATCACTTGAGAATCCTCCAAGCGATTGTTTGGTTTTTTGCAAAGGCGATGCTGTTGATTTTTGGAAGCAAGGGAGTCAGTGGTGCCGAAACGCTCGCAGCAACTGCAAACGTTTTTATGGGACAGACAGAGGCACCCTTGATCATCAAACCTTACGTTGCGACGATGACTAGGTCCGAACTATTGGCGTTAATGATTGGCGGGATGGCGACTGTTTCCGGAGGCATTATGGCGGTCTATATCGGGATGGGTGGGGATCCGGTTGCGATCCTTGCGACCAGTGTCATGGCAGCCCCGTGTGGACTATACCTTTCAAAGCTATTGATCCCCGAGACCATGGACCCTGTCACGCGAGGCGAGATCAAGGTTGCAGATGAGCGTACCCACATCAACCTAGTGGACGCAGCAGCAGGAGGTGCGTCGGATGGAATGATGTTGGTACTCAACATTATCGCTATGCTCATCGCGTTCATTGCGGGCATCGCGATGATCAATTATCTTTTAATGCTGAGTGGACAAGGGATCAACACCCTCATTGCAAGAGTCGGTTTTGCCTTTCAGTTCCCAACGCTTTCATTGGAATTAGTCTTCTCGAAAGTATTTTCTCCGATTGCTTTCCTAATGGGTGTCGCCCCTGAGGATGCACCGCGGGTTGGTGAATTGTTAGGCAAGAAACTAGTCCTCAATGAGTTTGTGGCCTTCTCCGATTTGACCAATTTAAACGCGATCAGAGAGAACGACAAATTCGTCGGGGTGAAAGGAATTCAAGAACGCTCCTATCGACTTGCCGTGTACGCTTTAACCGGTTTTGCGAATATTTCATCGATCGGAATACAATTGGGAGGCATTGGCGCCATGGCTCCCAACCGTCGATCCGATCTCGCTAGTTTGGGAATGCGAGCGCTGCTGGGTGGGTTCCTCGCCACTTTGATCAATGCTTCGATCGCAGGAATTTTGATGGATTAATTGTTTGTTTCGGTGGCCGAATGCGCTTATGTCTTTTGAGGAATAGTATTGCCACGATCGAGAAGCCTACAAATGCCAGACTGCCTGGTTCTGGGACCGCGGTTATAAAACCAATGTCCGAGAAAGAAGCAATCGTCATATTGCTGACGAAAGAGTTAGGGTTCAGCCATCCCGTCATTAATTCGTCTCTCATATCTCGGTTCAATGAATCGCGGATCCCTGTGAGGCCACCGCCAAAATCCACTTCATCCCAATGTCCATTGGCGGTTCCGATACCGCCCCCAAGTTCCACTGGGACAAACGTAGCGGAAAGCTGATTGAACTCGGTTTTGTATTGATTCAAAGCAGCCGAACCTTTGAATTGGCCCGTATTAAAACTGTACACACCATTGTTGGTCCACAAAGTTCCGAAGCCGAGTACGTGAGCCATTTCGTGCATTACCACGTTTTGGAGGGAACCGTTGGCTTCGAGATTCGATAAGTCGGCTATGTCGAACTCCATTTGCCCAGTCGTCGTCAAAACAAAGCCTCCTTGCGTCGCAGTCGTTGATGGACCTGCTGAACCAAGCGTTCCTCCGACTCCATCCATTGCTACACCCGAAGCATTGATCGTGGGTCCTGTGATTGCGATCCCAGGTTGGTAACCGGTTAGTGCGGTCTCCCAAAACCCCTTCGCCCCCGCGAAAACGATTTGCTGGGACGCCGAAAGGCCGCCTGTAAAATTGAGCGTGATGATAATATCGCCAAACGACGGGCTAGCACCAAAAAAGAAGGCGAAATAACCAGCAATACAAAAACGCCACATGACTCAATTCCTTGAAAATGAGGTTGAAATTCGAAGAGCAACTAGTGCTATTGCGAATCGCAATTCCTCCCTGTTTATTGCAATATCCTAAAGCATAATTTGAATTTTTGAATTCAGGCCTTTTTACTAGCATACTTTTTGTTTCTATCCGGTATTTTCGATTCCCACATTCGTTGGAGATGAACAACATGACGCAGCAATTGCTAGCAGATCATCGCTGCCGCTTATCATCGAGATCAATAAACACATTTACCCACGCACTGGCAAACGACTCAGCTTGTGATTTTTATGCTAGTTGACTAATTGCGATTAAAGCAATTCATTGCGTGGTTTGGATCAGGAATTCGGCGTGTTCCAATAGCGGATCGTCGTAGTGCATCGCAATCACTCCGCTCCTTTTCAACTCGTCTACCAACTTGACTTCCTCGGCATACGTGATGTCCGCAATCCGATTAATCTTGGATCGCCGTTGGCTCCAACTGAGCACAACCATCGCGTAGATCATCATGGGGATCAACGACAGTAACACGCTCGTCAAGAGCAAGGCCGGGCTCGGGTGTGGAAAATGCTCTACGCTCGATACGGCACTGGAAAGCGTTTCGTAACTAGCACTGAGATATTCTCGATAGATGGATACGATCGGGCCAGCCATGAGAATCCAAAAAATAAGCGTTCCAACCAAAGCGAAACATTGCAATGTGATCCAAGGCATCTGGTGCCTATCCACAGACCACTCAAACACGCTCCTGGCCCTAGACTGCAATTCTTCGACACCTGATAAACGGATTTTCGGCGAAGCGTAAGCGATTTTGGATTCCTGTCCTGAACCATGCATCCGAGTGACTGTCCGATGAAATTGAGATTGAACAGGTTCGAGTCGATCTTGGATTTGGCGATTGAGTCGATCACGAATCCCTTCATGCATCTCCCAATTGATTTTGCGTGACTGTTGAATATTGCGAGCCCATGCAGCAAACGTACCGAAAATCGATGGCACGCTACCTGACAATGACAACAGCAATCGATCCCATGCACCATGAGTTAGCCCCAGCACCGTCAGGACCGTTCGATAGGGAAACCAAATCATGCCCGTGTCCGCGATCATTTGGGCGCGAAGCCGACTGCGAACTGCGGACTGCAGCACGTCTCGCGAGCCAAGCACCGCTTCGATCGCTTGCCCCGGTAAAGCGTCCGCCTCGGCGTGGAGTCGTCGGACAGCGGCAGAAAGTTGGGGCAATTGCGAATCCAGCATTTGTCCTATGCCGTGGCGCAATCGATCCGTCGCTGCGGAAAGGCGATTTGCGCGTGTCGCAGCGATATCGTCTAACGATTCATGTCGCAACCGTGACTGCAAATCGCAGGCAAATGCAAGTCCGATTTTGGTCTCATCTCCATCTGCTTCAAAATCGGGGACAAGGACCAACTCGAGAAACTTCGTCTTCGGCGCACTTGACCGCATGGCTTCGCAGAATGTGTCCAAGTCGCGTCGCAGTGATTCACTCCAACGCTGTTTTGGGACTTCGTTGGCGAAATCGTTGAGTGGAACGCATGTAATAACGGGAATGCAGATTGCCCCCTCGGTGAAATTGGCTAATTGGCTCAGAATGGCGCCTCGCAATTGATCGCGACGAACCACCAGTAGCTTTATTGGCGAAAGGGCCATCGACTCTTTCGCTGCTTTTGCAGCTTGCAAATCATCATCGGTAATGCCAGGTGTATCCAGCAACATGTAAGGACGACCTAAGTCCACCATCGCGTCGGATCGGCAGGGATGGTAGAGCTCCCGGTTTGCGTCGAGCGACTCGGGAACGATTGGTCCTACCCAATGAACCTGCGACGTCGCTTCGCTGGAGAGGACTCCGCTCGGCAGCGCCTGTGAGACTCGAGAATCAAGAATAATCTGCCTGGCGATCCAAGTTTTCCCCTGTCCTTTGGCGCCCACCACAGCAATGCTTGTCAGTGCAACGCCACGTGACGAAACAATGGAATCGCACTGCAACTGATATTGATCGCACCATTCAGAAATTTGGTGCGTTAAGTGTTGTTGGCCGAGTAGCGATTGCGTGGCATGTCGGATTCGCTGCACGAGGACGTCATGTGGGTTCATTAGCTACTCAGAAAGAACAATATTCTTGAACTGAACTTTCATGGGAGGCCCAGCGTGCAGCTGGAGTGCAATGATCCCTTCAGATGCTCGCTTGTCCGTCTGATTGTCTTGAAGTTCTGACATCAATACGCCATTTATGTAATGTTGGCAGACACTCCCCTTGGCAACGATACGGTAAGTATTCCAGCTTTCTACTTTGAACTTGTTCCGCAGTGCAGCCGAGTCGCCAGTGGAGCCAACGCGTGTTTTCTTGCCATCTTCACCGATCGAAATGATCTGACCGCGTTCCACTAGGATGCCTCTGCCTCTTTCCTCGTAATGGATACCCATGTAGCTATTCTTTGTCAGGTCACCCTCCGAATCGATATCGGCTTGGTATCCACCCACGATAAATTTTTCGCTATCGACAAGCTTGGAGCGATATTGAATGCCCGAGTTGCCACCGCTGATCTTGAACTCGCAATTGAGTTCGAAGTCGCCAACCTTTTTTTCGTAGACCAAAAACGTGTTGTTCTTGAGCGGCGCATCCTTAAGACTTTCCCCGGTAATCGCACCGTCTTCCACTCGCCAGTTTGAAGTGATGCCAGACCAGCCCGCAAGGGATGTGCCATCAAAAAGCTTTTTTCCCTTTGCGGCTTCCTGTTGTGCGAATGCGGTTGGTGCAATCGTCAAACTCGAAACGATGACCGTAAACGCGATCCGGACGACGACGCTCGACAAACGTGATCGAATCATTGAAAAAAAATAATTCATGGCTAATATTCCTCTGTGTCTAGTTTTCTTGCGATGTGAGTGTTAAACGGACTTTCGTCGCACGATCGTCCGAAACGGAAAGGACTTTGGCAATTGCGTTGGGAAATTCTACAACATCTCCTGCCACCAATAATCGTTCGACTTTATTGAGAAGCAATCCGGACATTGTATCCACATCTGCATACTCAAAACGGATTCCCAATCGATTTTCGACATCTTGAACAGCGGTTGAGCCTAGAATAACAAAACTATCGGGACCATCCGGTACTATTTCTGGATCTTCGACATCGAATTCGTCTGCTACCGCGCCGACGATTTCCTCGAGGACGTTTTCAAGCGTAACGATGCCGATCATCATTCCGTATTCGTCTACTACGAACGCCATGTGTTGGTGTGTCCCCTGAAAATGCCGAAGCAGTTTGCTGATGGGCATGTTTTCCGGCACTTTTTTCGGCGGCCTCATCAATGCCTTCCAGTCGAAACCATCGTGGATGGTCGCACCGGAAATATCTTTGACGTGCAAAACTCCCAACACGTTATCCAATGAACCATCGCAAATGGGATAACGGGTATGTTCCGTACGATGGATCATGGCCAGTGTTACATCGGTCTTTTCGTTGATGTCCACGAAGTCGACATCGGTTCGAGACACCATGATGCGTCGGCAGACCAGGTCGGCAAACTCGAAGACGGCGTTAATGATGCTGTGCTCGCTGCCGGTTAAACTGCCGTGCACATGGGCTTCTCGCAGCAAAGCTCGAATCTCTTCTTCCGTGTATGGGATGGAGCTCTTGTTCGCCTCAGTGGCACCGACCATTCGCAAGAGCCATGTCGTTGAAATGTTTAAGCACTGCATCAGGGGATAGGTCGCAATGAAAAAAATTTGCAAAGGGATTGCGCATGCGAGAAGAATCGTCTCGGGCTTTCGGATCGCGAAAATTTTGGGAGCTTGCTCGCCGATGACCAAATGAAGTGCCGTGACAAAAGTGAATGAAATCGCAAAGGCGACTGCATGCACCACCGCAACGGACTGAATCTGTAAAGCAATCAAGAATGGCTCGACGAGTTTTGCGAAAGCGGGCTCGCCGATGGTACCAAGTGCCAGTGATGCCATCGTGATCCCAAGCTGGCAAGCGGACAGCGATTGTTCTAACCGTTGCGCTAGCCACTTGGCGGTTCGTGAAAAGAGTTTCCTATTGGAAACGAGTTGTTCTATTCGGCCCAGACGAACCTTGACCAGCGAAAATTCCGCAGCGACGAAGAAACCGTTGACTAGAACCAAAAGCAAAGCGATCAGGATCGTTACAAGATCCGGAAACCAATCAGGCATTGGAAGGAAGGTTTAACCTCACACATTGGAAGAGCATTAAGACGAGTCGCACTCACCTTGTTCCGCAATAGTGTAACTCATGACCTCCAAAGCGTGTTGGTTTGTTGTCTAGACGATTTGATTTTTTGGCGAACTCGCCGAATTGCCCAAACAGGAATGTTGCTACATTCGGTTCATTTAACATGATCGAACTCAAAAGGAAAACCGATACTTCTACGGGATTCGGTCGAAAATAGATGCAGCTTTGCCTCTCACAGTGGCGAAAACGGTGAATTGTCAGCAACAGTTCAATACCAGATTCCTACCCTCTCCCATGAGTTTTCAGTCCGAAAGCAGCAGCATGCAAGCAGCACCCCTTTTGCATCGAATCGATTCTGCAATCCGAAAAAACCCTTTCGTCTTGCACCGTCAGGTGTTTTTGGAGAGTGCACAAGGCAAAATCATTCTTCGGGGCAGGGTTGATTCCTATTACCAAAAGCAAATGGTTCAGGAAGTGTTGCGAGGTATGGATGGAATTGCCGAAATCAGCAATCAGCTGGAAGTAGACGAATATGTTGCCCAGTAAATCTTTGTTGTGCTGTGAATTGGGAAACTCCACAGGCCCGCTCTACTGCGTTTCAAGTACCCCGGATTGAATTTGCTTTTGTGCGTACTCGGCCAGTTTCTTCAACTCGGCTTTTTCGATCTCTTCGAGGAAAACTGGGGTCAAGCCTTGCATGTATCGGAGAGCATGACGACGCGCTGAGCGTGCAACCAGAGCGTGTGCAGTTTGAGCTGAAGCTGAAATCGATACTCTTAGGGATATGTGATTCCAAAGAATTCTCCCCACGCGTTTCTGCGTCCAATTGAACAAGTCTGCGACAGCAATTTTGTTCCGACTGGTAGAAATTACCACACAAACCGAGTATGTTGGATGCGCCCGATCAATTAACCCCGCCTGAATATCGAACTGTCTATTCAAAGAGGAACCTGCCAAATGTCAAAAATGAGTCGTCGTGGATTTGTAAAGGGAACCGCCATAGGTGGCGCCGCATTCATGATTTCCGGTACGAAGTCATCCGGAAAAATCATCGGAGCTAACGATCGAGTTCGCATTGGCGTCGTGGGCACCAACGGTCGCGGCCAAAGTCACATCGATGGCTGGCTGAAGCAGCCGAGCGTTGAAATAGCTTACTTGGTCGATGTCGACCAGGACATTTTGGCTAAGCGTCTGAAGTCCGTTGAAGCCATGACCGATGGCAAGTTCGCAACGAAGGGTATCGCGGACGTTCGCAAAGCCCTCGAGGACAAGTCGTTGGACGCGATTTCTGTCGCCACTCCAAACCATTGGCATTCACTCATCACAATTTGGGCAGCTCAGGCTGGAAAGAGTGTCTACGTAGAAAAACCGATGAGCCACGATGTCGTCGAAGGCCGTGTCGCTTGGGAAGCCCAAAAAAAATACAATGTCGTTGTCCAACATGGTACTCAAGGCCGCAGCGATGCAAAGCGAGCTGGTTTGCATGAAGCTATTCATGCCGGAAAATTCGGCAGGCTGAAGATCTCTTACGGTTACTGCTGCAAGAAACGCGGCTCCATCGGTTTCAAGGAACCCTCCGATCCACCGGCACAATTGGACTGGAACCTATGGAAAGGCCCAGCAGTCATCGATCAGTACCATGGAAATTTTGTCCACTATAACTGGCATTGGTTCTGGCAAACCGGCAACGGCGACCTAAACAATCAAGGCACGCACCAACTGGATATCGCTCGATGGGCGATCGACAGGGATCAAACGCACCCGATTCGCACCATGGCGATCGGCAATCGTTTTCAATGGAATGACCAAAGCCCTACGCCAAACACCATGTTCGCCATGGCTGAATATCCGAACGGACAGTTCGTCTACTTCAATGTTCGCAACGTCGGGTACGATGGCTACAAGAACCAAGTT
>CAMDKL010000202.1 GCA_945900945.1 Pirellula staleyi DSM 6068 | reverse complement strand
CTTCTGCTTAATGGGTTTGAATCCCAGGGGTTATCCTCAGGGGTTGTGGAGGGCTTTAACAACAAGGCGAAATTGACCATGAGAAAAGCATACGGTTTCAAGGAGTACGAAACCATTAAAACAGCGTTATATCACCAGCTTGGGAATCTGCCTGAGCCAAAAACCACCCACAGATTCTGCTGACGACCCTCTCAATCCTGTCCTTCGCAATCCCTGTCTTTTCGTACTCGTACCATTTCATTTAGCACGAGGTCGATTGAAAGCAAAACTTGGCAGCGTTCGACAAAAAGTGTCGAGATATAGCACCAAATGACGCGAGCTTGACTTTAACATATACTAGCGTGCTAATAGTGGAAAATTTTAAACCCAATCGCAGGAGAGATCATGACTTGGACCATTCAATTCGCTCGTTTCATGACGGGCGTGGCGTTGCTGAGCTCCGCCTCAACCGTGTTCGCCCAGAATCGAGCCGTCACGAAGGACGGCGGAAGACCGACTGAAGCAAGGGAGATCGAGAGCAGTAGCAAATGCCCGGTGATAGGTGGAACTCAAAGACCCGTTTCGGAAAGAAACACGGCTGCTGGAGGCATGTCGACTGAGGATTGGTGGCCAGATCAGTTGAACCTGAAGATCCTTCATCAAAATTCGGCCAAGAGTGACCCAATGGGGTCAGGTTTTAATTATTCGGAAGAGTTCAAGAAACTCGACCTGAATGCATTGAGGAAAGACCTCGATACGGTGATGACAACGTCGCAGGATTGGTGGCCTGCCGATTACGGCCACTACGGTCCGCTGTTCATTCGTATGGCTTGGCATAGTGCGGGCACGTACCGCGTCTCAGACGGTCGCGGCGGTGCGTCGTTCGGCACACAACGCTTTGCGCCTCTCAATAGTTGGCCTGACAACGCCAATCTCGACAAAGCACGCCGGCTTCTCTGGCCAATCAAGCAGAAGTATGGAAATAAGATCTCTTGGGCCGACCTGATGGTCTTGACCGGCAACGTGGCGCTCGAGTCGATGGGCTTCAAGACTTTCGGATTTGCTGGAGGTCGCGCAGACGTTTGGGAGCCACAAGAGGATATTTACTGGGGGCCCGAGAGCGAGTGGATGGGGGACAAGCGTTATTCTGGAGACAGACAACTTGAGAATCCTCTCGCCGCTGTACAGATGGGCTTAATCTACGTCAATCCTGAAGGGCCCAACGGTAAGCCGAGTGCGATTGCTGCGGCAAAAGACATTCGTGAAACGTTTGCCCGAATGGCGATGAACGACGAAGAGACCGTTGCCCTCATCGCCGGTGGCCATACCTTTGGCAAGGCCCATGGTGCGGCCGATGCAAGTAAATTCATCGGTGCCGCCCCAGAGGGAGCAAGTATCGAGGAGCAAGGCCTCGGCTGGAAGAATACTTTTGGAAAGGGCAATGCGGGCAACACGATCACCAGCGGTTTGGAAGGTGCTTGGACTACGACCCCGACGAAGTGGTCGAATGGGTATTTTGATCATCTGCTTGGCTTCGAGTGGGATCTGGTAAAAAGCCCCGCCGGTGCGTGGCAATGGGTCCCAACAGATCCCGCTGCTGCGAAGTTAGTTCCGGATGCTCACGACTCAGCAAAAGAGCATGCACCGATCATGTTCACGACCGACCTTGCGCTTCGGATGGACCCTGCATACGGGAAGATTTCGAAACGCTTCCACGACAATCCAAAACAGTTTGCCGATGCGTTTGCCAAAGCATGGTACAAGCTGACCCATCGCGACATGGGGCCCCTTTCGCGTTGCCTCGGACCGATGGTTGCTGAGGCTCAATTGTGGCAAGACCCTGTTCCCGCCGTCGATTATAAGCTGATTGGCGATCAAGAAATTGCTGCTCTAAAGAGCAAGATCCTTTCGTCCGGTCTTTCCGTCTCGCAGTTAGTTGCGACCGCGTGGGCATCAGCCTCGACGTTTCGCGGATCCGACAAACGCGGTGGTGCGAATGGAGCGCGCATTCGCCTGGCACCTCAGAAAGACTGGGAAGCCAACAATCCTGCTGGGCTGGCCAAAGTCCTAGAAACACTTGAAAAGATCCAACAGGACTTCAACAAGTCTCAGACCGGCGGCAAGAAGGTATCGCTCGCAGACCTAATCGTTTTGGGCGGATGTGCGGGCGTCGAAGCGGCTGCCAAGAAGGCTGGCAGCAGTGTGCAAGTTCCGTTCAATCCAGGTCGTACGGACGCTACTCAGGATAAAACCGATGTGGATTCGTTTGCTGTGCTAAAGCCAGCCACAGATGGGTTCCGCAACTATTTTGGTACGGAACATGACAGACCTGCCGAAGAGTTGCTCATCGATCGAGCTCAATTGCTCACGCTGACTGCTCCTGAGATGACTGTGCTCATTGGCGGCATGCGGGTTCTGAACACCAATACTTCGTTCCCGAAACTTGGCCTCTTTACCGAGCGACCAGAGACGTTGACCAATGATTACTTTGTGAACTTGCTGGACATGCGTACGGAGTGGAAAAAATCCCCTGTATGCGATCACTTTTTCGAAGGTAAAGACAGAAAGTCAGGTGCGGTCAAGTGGACTGGTAGTCGAGTCGACCTCGTATTCGGTTCGAATTCGCAGCTGCGAGCCATCGCTGAAGTTTATGCCAGCAGCGACGCTCAGCCGAAGTTTCTCAACGATTTCGTAGCGGCCTGGACGAAGGTGATGAATTTGGATCGCTTCGATCTCGATCCCGTTTTGCGAAATGGTTCGAAGCCCGTAATGCTTAGTCAACGCTAAGCATCGTGCAGAAAATTACTGTCGTGGCCGACGCTACCGGCGTCGGCCAGGATGCTGGCAGCACCCGCTACGTTCGGACAGATATACGTACGATTCCTAACAGAGCCCTCCGTAAATGCAGAGGGCTGGTCGTCAGCGAACGGAAGGAATTAACTTTTTAGTTGCGAACCAAAGCTGCGAAGCCGGAACGAAAGAATGACGATGCCCATCCGTTAGAATGGTTCCATCCAGTTTGGTCATCTTCGAGGTCAACTCGTCGCGAGTTGCGGTGCCCTGGATAAAGTATGCTGATCGCATCCGGCGATGGACCGCTGATAACTGGACTTCCTTTAAACACTTCGCCACTGAACCCTCCCACAGTCCAGGTACCCTCAGGTACATCCGGTCGAGGATCCTTGGTGTAATCGGAGTAGTACTGGGCCACACTAGGCAGGCCGCAGGTCGTACCGATTGAGGCTGCGACAAATATTTGACGTTTCACGGTTTATTCTCTTCCTGGAAATTGCTGACTTTTTGATCCAAGAATTCAGATGGTATAGTTTACGAAAAGCAAAATCTCTTCGGTTGCTCAACCGAAAGTGCCCACCTCCACTCGGTGCCCACCTCCACTCGGTGCCAACGTCAAACTTGTGGGCTAAGCACCTATGCATAAGTTTTCGAACAAAATGAATGAACATGGATAGACAAGATGAGGAGGATGATTTTCTCAGTGATTTCTCCAAACTGGTAGTCGGATCGACGATCATCCTGTAAATCCTGTAAATCCATGTTCGTTTCTCCGGTTGTGTCAACTCGTGAGGGTTACGCCAGTTTACTTAGGTACAGGTGCTTTTAAACTTGGGTTCAAGCATTGACGAAGCGACGAATTAACCTTACTTTTTCTGTTGGATTTCCAGGTTTCTAGCAATACTAAATGCAAGGATTATGAAGATGGCACGCGCCGGAGCAATTACTTTCAAGGGTACACCTATGACTCTTCTTGGCACGGAGCTTGCGGTCGGTAGCCCTGCACCTGAATTTACAGTCCACTTCTTCGAGGGAGGGCTCAAGACGATCACGTTGGCGGATCTCAAAGGCAAACCGACCATTATCAGCGTTGTGCCGTCGCTCGATACCGGTGTCTGCCAAATCCAGACCAAAAAGTTCAACGTGGAGTTGAGTGCCATGGGCGACAAGATCCATGCTTTAACGGTCAGCCGCGATTTGCCTTTCGCGATGAATCGTTTTTGCGGGGCCGAGGACATCAAGGCGATGAAGGTCGGAAGCGACTATCAAAATGGCAGCTTCGGGATGAGCTTTGGTTTAATGATCGATGAGTTGAAACTGTTGACACGAGCGGTTTATGTTCTCGACGCTAGCGGTAAAGTTGTTTACGGGGAAATCGTTCCCGAAGTGACTCAAGAGCCAAACTACACGCCTGCGATCGCTGCATTAAAGTCGCTGATGTAGTCATGCTGGACGACTGCTCTGCGGTCGCAAACAGTCATGTCAACAGGATAACGGTTGGCTTCTATCGCCTATGGCCGATAGGGCCAGCGAAATCAGGCCCGGGGCTAGCGCACGCCGGTTCGCGATATCGCAGAGCAAGTGCCATTTCACAACCGCCTGCGAGCAATAAACTTGAATTCGACCCCCGACCTAAAGCGACGATTTGCGTTAGACGAGATAGAGGGGCTCGGCTATTTCAGGTCGATCGATTGGGTTGATTGCGTCGATTCGACCAACAAGCAACTTATGCAATCCCTTCGGGACCAAACTATTTTGCTGCCCGCACTACTTGTAGCAGATCGACAGACCTCTGGCGTTGGTCGCGTGGGCCATGCGTGGTGGTCTCCGCCCGGTTGTTTGATGTTTTCGATGGCGATTCCGATCGGTCTGCCCAGCCCATCAGGACTTAGTTCTTTGAACGATTCCTGCGTCAGTTCAGCTTTGTTACCGCTGCGAGTTGGCTGTGCAGTGGCGGAATGCTTGGAACAATTCGCTTCGGTGAAACCCATGGTCAAGTGGCCCAACGACGTTTACATTTCTGGACGCAAGGTGGGTGGAGTTTTGATCGATGTTATTCCAAAATCGCTACCGGCCCGATCGGTGGCCGTGATCGGTATAGGGATCAACTGCCAAGTGGATTTCCGAGAAGCGCCAGTTGATGTTCAAGCCAACGCTACGAGTTTGCACGCATGCGCCAAGCAGGGGATGTCGGAAAGTGCCAGCACAGAGAATGCCCTCGTGCAGTTTGTTCACCAGTGGCTTGCGATCGAGCATCGTCAACTCACAAACCCAGGTTGGCTATTAGAACATTGGCCAGAGCGAAGCTTACTAGATGGGCAATGGATTGAAGTAAAGCATTCGGCAGGAGTGGCTCAAGGTCGATGTCTGGGGATCAATGAGTCGGGTGCGATGCTTATTCAAAATGAACAATTGAATATCATTGAAGTACTAGCAGGAACCGTTCAGTCATTTCGTCCATTGTAAAAACAATGGCCAATCGGACGCTCCAAGAAGTATTTACTGCACAAATCTGTGGTTTTGGGGTTGTGAAACCTCAGGTCCTTTAAGATACTATTGCCTCAAATTATTTCAAAATTGAGTTGAGCCACACCTTGCAGCGTAGCGAGTTGAAACGGTCGCGGAATTCCGGAGGCCGTTTGTTTTTTGGTGCGAGACTTTTTTCGCTTCAATCGGACTCAACCAAGCGACATGCGTGTTCATCCGGATTGTTCACAGAAGATGACAACCGTGGGCTAACGCTCTACGGCGAACGAATATTCCGTATTAAACCAATGCAATGACTCGCAAACACCTTTTGCTTCGAGCGATCGCTCGGAATTGAGAACGAAAGTATGGGACGTTATACAGGCCCCAAGGCCAGAGTGAATCGACGCTTCGGAGCAATGCTTTATGAAAGCGCGGGTGCCGTTCGAGCTTACGAAAAGCGTAGCGAGCAACCACCAGGGATGCACCCAAAGGGACGACGAACCAGCAATTACGGTACCGCTTTGTCCGAGAAGCAAAAGATCAAGTACTACTACGGCCTGGGCGAACGCCAGCTTCGCCGCTATTTCGACGACGCAGTACGCAGGAAAGGCAACACCGGCGAAACGTTGTTGCTCATGTGCGAGAGACGACTAGACAACATCGTTCGCCGCATCGGTCTTGCCAAGACGCGTCCTCAGGCCCGCCAAGGTGTCGCGCACGGTCATTTTAAAGTCAACGGAGTGAAAGTTTCTAGCCCATCGTACGTGCTTCGCCCCGGCGATGTGATTGAAATTCGCAACAACGAAGCGGTCCGCAATCTCTATCGAGGAATCATTGCGAATAGTTCACCCATTCCACTGGATTGGGTAACATTCGACAGCGAAGGTCTCAGAGCAACGATTCAAGGCAATCCTGGTCCAAGCGATATTTCGCTGCCGGTGAACGCTAACATCGTGGTCGAATTCATGTCTCGATAGTTTTTTCAGTTTGTTGGCTAACTCATGCATTCTCCTGTTGTCGTATTGGGCGGTGGACCTGGCGGTTATGCTGCGGCGTTTTTGGCTGCCGACGAAGGACTCGAAGTTGTCCTTGTCGAATCGGAGTCCCGACTTGGCGGCACCTGTTTATTGCGAGGTTGCATTCCATCCAAGGCCCTGCTTCATGTCGCTAAAGTGCTCGGAGAGGTGCATGAGATGAGCGTCGATTGGGGCGTCGAATTCGGCACCCCCAAGATCGACGTGAATAAAGTGCGCGCTAGAAAAGACAAGGTAATCGAAACGCTGACGGGCGGTTTGACCCAGTTAGCCAAACGCCGTAACGTCAAAATTGTTAAGGCGCGAGGCAAGTTCGAAAACTCGACGACTTTGCTGCTCGAGGGGGACGATCCATCGATTCCCGAAGATCGTCGAATCACGTTTGATTTCTGCGTGGTCGCGACGGGTAGCGTGCCCGCCATGCCCCCAGCTTTTAATATTGGCTCCAGCCGCGTAATGGATTCGACCGGTGCGCTGGCATTGGCTGATATTCCTGAAAAGTTGCTGGTGATTGGCGGCGGATACATTGGTCTCGAAATGGGCACCGTCTATGCCCACTTGGGGTCGAAGGTCTCTGTTGTCGAATGGACCGATGGCTTGCTGCCAGGCGCCGATCGCGATCTTGTCAAACCGCTTCAGAATCGTCTGAAGAAGTTGTTCGAGGATCGGATTTTTCTGAATACCAAAGTTGGCTCGGTTGCTGAAATAGATAATCAGATAGAGGTGACATTCGAAGGGCCTGGTAAATTCGGTCACGAGCGATTTGATCGCGTTTTAGTCAGTGTTGGCAGGCGACCTGTCAGCCAAGGACTTGGACTTGAAAACACGCGTGTTCAAGTTAACTCGCTCGGCTTCATTATTTGTGACAAACAGCAGCGTACGAACGATCCGTGTATCTTTGCAATAGGCGACGTCGCTGGCGATCCGATGCTTGCGCACAAAGCAAGCCACGAAGCGAAAGTTGCAGTCGAAGTCATTCTCGGTAGGCCAGCGATCTTCGACAAGGCCGCCATCCCCGCTGTCGTATTCACCGATCCGGAGATTGCATGGGCTGGCCTAACGGACGATTCTGCGAAGCGCGAAGGACGCAAAGTCGATATTGAGATCTACCCGTGGGCTGCAAGTGGACGAGCACAAGCTATTGGTCGCACGGACGGTTTTACAAAATGGCTTGTCGACCCGGAGACGCACCGCGTGTTAGGTTGCGGCATTGTGGGTTCAGGCGCTGGCGAATTGATCGCGGAGGCCGTATTGGCCATTGAAATGGGTTGTGAAGTTCGCGATTTGACCGAGTCGATTCACCCACATCCGACACTCAGCGAAACCCTCATGAACGCTGGAGAAGTGCACTTTGGTACTGCGACCGAAATCTACAAACCGAAGCGACACGCATAGTATGTTTAACCATGTCTAATGTTTAACCGGCGCAGCCGCTGGCCATCTCAACGCCCGCCGCGAACGCGGGTTAAACAAGTCGCAGCTGCGATTGTCAAGCCGGGGTAATCTGGTATACTTTTGACCAGCGAAATTAGCGAAAAAAACCTTCGAAATCGCTGACAAAACGCGATTTTTCGAACAACGGTTTTTGATGCAGTTCGATTCTCTATTCCGAAATGGCTTTCCCCGTGTCAAACGTCCCTCCAGATGATGATTTTGATGCCAACGATCCGGCCTCGCTGCCCTCGGCAGGCGATGACGATTCGGCTGGCAAACCTGGCGAGCGGATGATCGAGGAATCGATCGAAAACGAACTGCGTAATAGTTACTTGACCTACGCCATGAGCGTTATCGTCAGCCGTGCTTTGCCGGATGTTCGTGATGGCCTCAAGCCGAGTCAGAGACGTATCCTCGTCGCAATGCACGACTTGAACCTAACGCCTGGTGCTGCGCGTGTGAAATGTGCGAAGATCGCCGGCGATACCTCTGGTAACTACCATCCTCACGGCGAAGCCATCATCTATCCTACCTTGGTCCGGATGGCACAGGAATGGAACATGCGGCACTTGCTGATCGACAAGCAAGGTAATTTTGGCTCCATTGCCGGATTGCCCGCGGCAGCCATGCGGTACACCGAAGCCCGTTTGGCCGCTCCGGCAGCTATGATGCTGGAAGACATTAGACTCGACACGGTCGACTTTATCCCAACTTACGACGAACGTCGAACCGAGCCAGTCGTTCTCCCCTCTAAATTCCCAAACTTGCTCGTCAACGGTGCGACTGGCATTGCCGTCGGTATGGCCACTAGCCTGCCGCCTCACAACCTGCGTGAAGTTTGCGCCGCACTGATCAAAGTGATCGAAGATCCCGAAGTCTCGATTGCGGAAATTTGCCAAATCATTCCGGGGCCTGACTTCCCTACCGGCGGCATCATCTGCGGTCGATATGCCATTCGACAAGGCTACAACACGGGCCGGTCGACCATCGTTTTACGTGCTCGGGTCGATGTCGAGGAAGGCAAAAAGGCACGATTGATCGTTCGCGAAATTCCCTACCAGCAGTTCCGTGATCGCGTGATCGAAAGGATTGCCGATCTCGTTCGAAGCGAACGCATCAAGGGCATCTCAGCTATCCGCGACGAAAGCGATCTCAAAGAGCCGGTTCGCATCGTTATCGAAATCAAACAGAACTCCGATCCACACGTCGTTCTCAATCAGCTCTATCAGTTCTCGTCGTTGCAAGAGTCGTTCTCGATCAACATGCTGGCGCTGGTCGATGGCAAGCCACGTGAACTGAGTATTAAGGAACTGCTTCAAGAGTTCATTCGCCACCGTTTCACTGTAATCCGACGTAGAACTCAGTTCCTGTTGGCGTCGGCCAGAAAACGAAAGCACGTTGTCGAAGGGTTATTGCTAGCGCTCGCTAACATTGACGAAATCATCATGCTAATTCGCAAGAGCCGCACACAGGCCGAAGCGAAAGAGAAGCTGATGGGGGTTGAATGCCCGGCAGCCATGATGGAACGAGCGTTGGGTGATCGTGGCTATACCGACTTCCAATTGGAGCGTGGCCGAGCGGAAGTCTATCGACTCACCAGCGTTCAAACCGACGCAATCCTCCGCATGACGTTGGGCCAATTGGCTGGCCTGGAGCAAGAGCGACTCACCGATGAACACTCCTCGATCCTCAATGAAATTGAAAAATTCCGAGTGATCTTGAGCGACCCGGCTAATATTTACGCCATCATCAGGGCCGACTTGGAGGAGATCTCTCGCAAGTTTGGGAACGATCGCCGAACCGTCATTGATGACGAGGAGTTAGGCAACTACAACATGGAGGATCTGATCACCGAGGAAACGATGGTGGTCACGATCTCGCATCAAGGGTACATCAAACGTATCCCGGCGACTACTTATCGCGCTCAGAAACGAGGTGGCAAGGGCATCGCGGGCTTGCGGGCGGAAGAAGAAGATCCCGTCGAACATCTTTTCATCGCTAGTACTCACGCTCATTTGCTGTTCTTTACGAATCAAGGCAAAGTCTATTGGCAAAAGGTTTGGGAGATCCCTCAGATGAGCCGCGAGAGTCGCGGGCGAGCTTTGGTGAATCTACTCAATTTGACCCCAGAGGAAAAGATTCGCGACTGCGTCTCGGTGCGCGATTTCAATCTTCCTGGTCACTTCCTCATGATGGCAACAAAGAAGGGCATCGTGAAGAAGACTGAGTTAGAAGCATACAGTCGCCCCAAGAGAGGCGGTATCATCGCGATCAAGTTGCGAGAGGGCGATGAGTTGGTTGACGTTGTCGTTGCCAAGCCAAATGACCAAATCGTATTGGCAACCGCCAACGGGATGGCCATCCGATTCGCTGAAAGCAACGCTCGTTCGATGGGCCGAAACACATCCGGCGTGAAAGGTATCTCTCTGAAAAAGGGGGACGAATTGGTTGGAATGGTTGTGGCCGATCCGACCGCGACTTTGCTCACCGTTTGCGAACTCGGGTATGGCAAACGGACAACGTTTGGACCTGGCGATGAAATGGCCGGAAAAGAAGTCGTCGTGGTCGAAGACGAAAATGCAGAGGAACCAGTCGCAGAGGAAGAAGTTCCAGAGGAACCCGAAAACGAAGCGGAGGACTTCACCTCGGCCAACCGCTATCGCACACAGCGACGCGGCGGCAAGGGTGTCATCGACATCAAGACGACCAAACGAAACGGCCGCGTGGTTGGCATTGTTCCGGTTAGCGATCTCGATGAACTGATGATGATGACGGTTCGAGGCAAGATCCAACGCGTTGCCGCCAAGGACATCAGTGTCATCGGGCGCAACACCCAAGGCGTTCGCATCATGAGCTTGGACGAGGGTGACACG
>CAMDKL010000201.1 GCA_945900945.1 Pirellula staleyi DSM 6068 | reverse complement strand
CGGCGGATGCAGTGTAGCAATAATCTCAAACAGTTGGCGCTCTCGGTTCACAACTATGCGGACACCCATAGGAAAATGCCCTACGGATCGTTGAACTGGGTCGGTGTCACTGGCAGGTTCGGCTGCAACCCCGAGTGGCCATACCTGCTCCATTACTTGTTGCCTTATATGGAGCAGAGGCAGTATCACGATCTCCTGCCTTGGGGTGACCGCCGTACAACAATCTGCCCTTGGATGGCAGGCGGATTGACCGCGTTTCCTTCCGCATTGCAAGGCAAGTCGATCAGTTCGTGGATATGCCCCTCCGACACGCAACTTGGCGGTGCGACGGCTGGTGGAGAATCTTTCGGGGGGCAGATCGGTATCAAACCTTCGCAAATCGGCACCAGAGGGCCGTTTCTTGCGGTGAGTAATTATCTGGGAGTCTTTTCTGGCCTCAACGATGGAGAGGTCCCCGCCGCTGGCACCGATGGACCGTCAGCCGGATCGGAGGTCAAAGACGGCCGATACAGCATCCCGGCAGAGACGGGGCCAGTCCCCGGCGACTATCGCGTCGAGCTGCGCGCACAGAAAAAGACGGGCAAGATGATCGAAGTGGGCTCGCCCGAACCACCGGGAACCAAGATTCCCGAAACAGTCGAAGCGCTGCCGGCAATGTACAATACGAAATCTACACTTAAGGAAACCATCAAAGTCGGCAACAACCCGATTGATTTCGACCTGAAAACGAAGTGATGCACATGAGAAATAACGAGCATCGAAAGCTACTACGACTTCAGGCAATTGTTTTCTGCTCAGTGCCATGCATTCCCTATTTTTCGACCCGCATTTTTCGACCGCCTAATGACAAAGTTTGAGGTCGCAATGCCAATCATCCCATCAGTAGCGACGTCTCCGGTCTCCCAAGAAGCCTTCGGCAAGCTAGCCTTTGATGTGATGCATCATGTATTTGCGATACATGACGAGTATGGTCGCTTTTTCGATGAGATCATCTACAAGCGTGAACTAACGCGTCGAATAGTGGGGATCGAAGTGGAAGTAGCTGTCGACGTTGTTCATCAGACATTTATAAAAACCTATTTCGCTGACGCAATTGCCAGCCGTTCAGGGCTGTTTGAGTTCAAGGCTGCCGAAGCCATTCATTCACGTCATCGGGCACAGACTACGCATTATCTGCTGCTCTTTGGTCTGCATCACGCAAAAATCATCAATATGCGTCCCGAGTCGGTTGAACACGAGTTTGTCAATGTTCTGGCTAGCTTGACTGAATTGCGAAACCCAAAGATCATGGACGATTCATTCCTCTCCGACTCGCCCGGCGCACATCAATTGCGTGAGATTCTGCTGAGCTTAGTTCATGATTGGGGAACAGGGCTTGACCTTGCCCTTTATGAAGAAGCGCTCACCCATTTCCTCGGAGGCGAATCAACGGTCCTCTGTAAAGTCCCCGTCACTGGTAGTGGCGGTGTACTCGCCGAACAGAAAATGCGTCTTGTCGCCCCAAATACAGCCTTCAAGCTTACAGCTTTTCCAACCGACAGTCCCAGCCACGTTAACTTTCGAACCCACGCTCATCGTCTGCTTAACCACACGCCATTGAATTTTATCCAGTGGATCAACATCCACCAAACCGAGATCACCTTCAACTCGATTCGGCGTAAATAAAATGCAAATTGTGCTGAATAAGTCGGACGAAAAATGTTGGGCGAAAAATAGAGAATAGGAAATGCTGTTTACCCGCCACAGCTTTCTTACCGGTGTCGAGAAGGCCAACGTGGCGAAGGAGATTTTGACATGAAATCAGTTCTTTTTGTGAGTTTTTTTGCCATCGCGACGCTGGTCCTAGTGACAAGCGTTTGGGCCGACTCGTTCGAGCAATCGATCCAACCGATATTGAAGGAGTACTGCGTCACCTGTCATTCCACGGAGAAGGTAAAGGGTGAACTCGACCTGCAGCGATTTAGTTCCGTTGGCATCGTTAAGCAGCACACCGAGGTCTGGGAGCAAGTCCTGCATCAACTCGAATCGGGTGAGATGCCCCCCAAAGATGCGAAGCCACTTTCGAGTCAACAGAAGCACGAGTTGATGAGCTGGGTTCGGAAGACGCTCGATGAGGTTGCCATAGCCAATGCCGGTGATCCGGGGCCAGTGATTTTGCGACGCCTTTCGAATCATGAATATACTTATACGCTCCGAGATTTGACCGGTGTCGATTCACTTGAACCCGCCCGCGAGTTTCCGGTCGATGGTGCGGCCGGTGAGGGATTTACGAACGTCGGGGCTGCACTGGTGATGTCGCCAGCTTTGCTAACCAAGTACCTTGATGCAGCCAAAGATGTCTCGCGCCGTATGGTTCTGCTCGATGATGGTATTCGGTTTTCGAAGAGCGACTCGCAGCAAGATTGGACGGACGAAACGTTGGCGGCCATTCGAGCTTTCTATGCTCGATACACAACTTCGGGAACTGCTTCTAAGTCGGTACAACAAGGGATTCCGCTTGATGTGGGAACCGAAACCGGACGCCTTCCGTTAGATAGTTATCTCGACGCACTGCAAAGTCGGGGCGATGCTCCGAACCTAAGCCCTAAGTATTTACGTCTGCTTCGCGACACACTCGAATCTACTAGGCCATCGCCATTACTCGCTCCGCTATGCCAAAAGTATCGGGCAAAGGAATTAAAAGCCGCCGACATCGAAGCATGGCAAAAAGTGCTTTGGCGATTCACTACTGTGGGGCATATCGGCAAGGTCAACGGTCCCAAGGCTTGGCAAGAACCAGTAACGCCAATCGCGGCAAAGCAAGAGTTGCAATGGAAGCTAGAAGGAAACCGTGACCACACGCTCTATCTGGTAGCGACCAATGCCGGGGATGGTGACGAAGGGGATGAAGTGGTTTGGGAGCGTCCACGATTGGTTTCAAAGGGTCGACCTGATTTGCCGATTCAGAGTATTCCTCAAGTCATTGAGTACCTCGAATCACAACGCACGAAACTGATCGCCGACACGGAAGCTTGTCTCGCCGCATTAGCCGCAGGAAAAGAGGACGCGCCCGGGGAATCGCTGGCCATTTGGCGCGAGTATCTTGGATTCGGCATCTCGAAACTCGAACCCCTCATCGACCGAAAGATGGAGAACTCGTCCAGTTACAACTTCATTCAAGGTTGGGTTGGAGACAATGCTTTGAGTGTTTTGGCCAACTCGTCTGACACTTCGGTTCGCATTCCAGGAACAATGCCAGGCCATAGCGTAGCCACGCATCCGGCACCGGATCGAGCTTCGGTGATTGCTTGGAAGTCCTCTGCTACGTCAATGCTGAAGATTCAAGGGAGCGTCGTCCATGCGCACCCTGAGTGTGGCAATGGAATTGCATGGGCTTTGGAAGTCCGGCGTGGCATCGCCACCGAGAGGTTGGCCTCCGGATTTTCTAAAGGCGCCAAGTTGATTCCGTTTGGGCCATTCGAAAACATACGGGTCGAGCCTGAACAAGTCGTTGCCCTGGTCATTGGTCCACGCGATGGAAATCACTCTTGTGACTTGACCAGCGTGAACTTGACAATCAGCGATAGTGCCAACACATGGGATCTAGCCAAGGATGTTTCGCCAAACATATTGGCTGGCAATCCTCATGGTCCATGGCATTTCCTCAGCCAGCCCGCGTCGCAGGACATCGTCACCGACCTACCTGAGCCGATAGCCGCATGGCGCAAGGGGCCTTCGCCCGAGTTGGCTGCGAAAGTGGGAGAGCATCTAGCAAAGGATTTTCCACTGACCCATCCTTTACTCGCCGTCGCGCTGAGGTTGTTCAAGCCATCGGCCACAAATGTTGACTTCAACGCCAAAGCACCTTCGATTCAAGACGTAACGATTCCGGCTGCGTTAGCGGAAGGAGCGACGTTGGTTGTCACCGGCCGACTGGCTGCAAAGGACGCAGGAAGCGTTCAAATGCAGATCCTGGCAGCCAAGCCGGCAAAAAGCGATGCGATCGTAGCTGGCCAAGCAACGACGGCTCAACAAAAGGCTCAGTGGAGCGACAATCGACTCGTCACTCAGCATAGCTCACCCATCATCGTCAACGAGAATAGCCAGGAACGCAAACGATTCGAAGCCGCGTTTGACGAGTTCCGATCCTTGTTTCCATTGGCCCTTTGTTATGAACGCATTGTTCCCGTCGATGAGGTCGTCACGTTGACATTGTACCATCGCGAAGATGATCATCTTCAGCGGCTAATATTGGAAGAGCACGAAGTGCGCGAGCTGAATCGATTGTGGAATCATCTTCGTTTCGTCAGCGACGTGCCGCTCAAGCAGGTCGTTGCCTTTGAACAGCTTTGGCAGTTCGCCACTCAAGACGCCGATCCGAGTGCCTTCGAACCACTTCGCGAACCGTTGAAGGCTCTGGCAGAGGCCTTTCGAAAGGTCCAAAAAGATGCCGTTCCATTGCAGAAGCGAGCCATCATCGAGTTTGCTGCTCGAGCTTGGCGTCGTCCGTTGAGTGAAAAGGAAATCGCAGAGTTGGAAACGTTTTCGCCGCGATTGATGCTGGTTCGAGTCCTGACATCGCCCGCGTTCCTCTATCGTGGTGAGAAAGCTCCTCAAGTCACGGGTGCGGTCAACGACTGGGAGCTGGCATCGAGGCTGAGCTATTTCCTCTGGTCGTCAGCCCCCGATGAACCTCTGCATGCATTGGCGGCTGAGGGCAAGCTGCACGACCCCGACGTGTTGGCTTCACAAGCGAGCCGCATGCTCACAGACGCTCGCGTGCGTCGGCTGGCTACCGAGTTCGGTTGCCAATATTTGCATGTACGCGATGTCGCCGAACTAAACGAAAAGAGCGAGCGGCACTTCCCGACGTTTAACGGCGTGCGCGACGACATGCAAGAAGAGGTCACTCGCTTCTACATCGATATGTTGCAGAATAATCGTAGCGTTCTGTCGCTACTTGACGCCGATTATACTTTTATCAATAAACCGTTAGCCGATCACTATGGTTTACCATTCGAAGGTGAGGGCTGGCAGCTCATCGAAGGAATGCGAGATCGCGGTCGAGGTGGCGTGTTGGGCTTTGCTGCGACGTTGTCGAAGCAATCGGGAGCATCTCGAACCAGTGCAATCCTGCGTGGCACTTGGATGAGCGAGGTGATATTAGGAGAGAAGTTGCCTGTTCCACCCCCGGGCGTTCCTACTTTGCCCGAAGAAGCACCCGAGGGGCTGAGCGAGCGGCAGTTGATCGAGCGTCACAGTAGCGACGAAAGGTGCGCTAGTTGCCATAAAAGGATCGATCCTTTTGGCTTTGCCTTAGAGGGCTTTGATGCTATCGGACGCATTCGCGAAGCAGATACGAAGACGGTCTTGATGGATGGTACTGCAATTAATGGCATGAGTGAGCTGCGAGAGTATTTGGTGAACCAGCGACGCAACGACTTTTTGAAGCAATTCAGTCGGAAACTGCTAGGATATGCGCTGGGGCGTAGCGTACAATTGTCGGATCAGCCATTGATTGAGAAAATGATACAAATGCCAGGTCACCATTTCGGGGATATGATTGAGTTGATCGTTCGGAGCCAACAGTTTCGAGAGATTCGAGGCAACGATCGTATCGTGATTCAACCAAACGTTTCGCGGAATTGAAGTCAAAACACCAACTAAGGAGAACCACCCATGCAAAACCATCACTTCGCTAGGCGAACCTTTCTTCGTGGTATTGGTGTCACGATGGCTCTTCCGTGGCTGGAATCGATGCAAGTCTGGGGTGACGAGACCACGAAGTCCTCCTCTAGCGAAGCACCTGTTCGATTGTGCGTGACCTTTTCCGGCAACGGCTTTCATTCGAAAGAGTGGTGGGCCAAAGGTGAGGGGAAGAGTATGGAGTTGGGGAAAGTCCTGGCGCCGCTCGCTGACTTCCGGGACAAGCTCTTGTTTGTCAAAGGCTTGTATCACGAAGAGGCACGCAAGGGGAACATTCATAGCTCTCAGACTGGCAACATGCTATCAGGTGCGCCAATCGCAAGTGGCGGTGCCATTCGCTCCGGTACAAGCTTTGATCAGCTTCTTGCACAATCCTATGGTCGCAGCACGAAGGTGCCCAGTCTGGTACTTGCTTGCGAGACTTCTAATCCTTCGGTACACAAAAACTACAGTATGCTTTACAGTTCGCATATTTCATGGAGTTCTCCAACGACGCCGACACCTCTAGAACTCTATCCGGCGCTCGCCTTTGATCGGTTGTTCAAAGATGAGTCATCCCCTGAGGACAAGAGCGTGCTGGACGCGGTGTTGGCAGATGCCCAAAATCTGCGACGTGATATCAGTTCTAGCGACCGTCAGAAACTCGATGAGTATCTCGACAGCGTGCGAGAAATTGAGACACGGATTGCGAATGCTGGAAAGCGTGGCGAATTGCAGGGCTGGCGTCCAACACTCGATCAGACCAACTTGAAACGGCCTGCGGATGGTGTTCCCCAAGATGTTGCTGAGCACATGCGTTTGATGATCGACATTATGGTGCTCGGTCTTCAGACGGACGCCACCCGTATCGCAACGCTCAAGCTCAACAACGATCACAGTGCGCTCCGCTTCCCGAATGTCCCTAGCGTTCAACAACCGGGACATGGGATCGATTATATGATCCATCATCTTCTTTCGCACAGCGATGGCGAGGATTGGTTGAGAGTGAATCAGTTCTTCATGGAGCAGCTCGCATATCTTGCAAGGAGACTCGATACGATCCAAGAGGGAACGCGAACGTTGCTCGACAATACGATGCTCATGCACTGTTCGAGCATGATGGCCGGTGCGCGCCACGACAACGAACAGCTACCGGTAATTGTGCTGGGAAACGCTGGAGGCCGACTCCAAAGTGGCCGAGTGCTTGATTACGCGGGCAAAGCGGATCGGCAACTATGCCGTCTATTCCTATCGCTGATGGACAAAATGGATGTCCACCCTCAAAAGTTTGGCGACGCAACAAGCAAGTTAGAAGAAGTTTGATCATGAGCACAGGCTTCCAGCACGTGTCGATTTTAGGGCACAAAAAATGGTTCGCACAACTCCAACTCATGCACAGGGTTTGCCTGTTGTTATTTGCCGTGCTGCAACTTTCTGAAGCCCGTGGACAGGAACCGACAGCGACGCCGGACCAGATCCAGTTCTTTGAAACGAAGATTCGTCCAGTTCTCGTCGAGCACTGTTACGAGTGCCATGCCGCAGGTGCCAAGACTGTTCAGGGAGGTCTGCGAGTCGACCATCGTGAGGGTTTGCGGAAAGGTGGCGATACCGGTGCAGCAATTGTTCCTGGTAATGGCAAACAAAGTCTTCTATTGTCGGCGTTACGTTATGAAGAGGTTGAAATGCCTCCTAAAAGGAAATTGTCGGAGTCAATCATCAAGGACTTTGAAGCGTGGATCGCAATGGGCGCGCCCGACCCACGCGAGACAGCCGCCGATGCCCAGCAGCGAACGATCGACCTGGAGGCGGGACGCAAACATTGGGCCTTCCAACCGATTGCCAACCCACCGACTCCTTTGGTCAAGGATGGATCTTGGCCTATCGACCCGCTGGATCATTTCATACTGAAGCAGTTGGAAACGGTCGGACTAAGGCCGGTTGCAGATGCCGATCGCTACACTTGGTTACGTCGTGTCAGTCTGGACCTGACCGGCCTGCCTCCGACGCCTGCCGAGATCGATTTTTTCGTTCGTGATAACTCGCCGCGAGCTTGTGAGATTGTCGTTGATCGATTGTTGGGTTCGCGCGCGTTTGGCGAACGCTGGGCAAGACATTGGCTCGATCTCACCGGTTATGCCGACATGATTGGGACATCAAATAACGTCTTCGCCGAACATGCTTGGCGCTACCGCGATTACTTGATCGAGTCCTATCGCAAAGACAAGCCCTTTGATCGCTTTGTTCGCGAGCAGATTGCGGGAGACTTGTTGCCGGGTATTTCACCGGAGGAGCGAGCCGAGAGCATCACGGCGACTGGGTTCCTAATGGTGGGCGATGTGGAGATCGTCGAGCCCGACAAAGCGAAGCTGGAGGCGGACCATATCGACACGCAGGTCAGCAAGATAGGCATGACGTTTTTAGGCATGACGCTTGGATGTGTTCGTTGCCATGATCATAAGTTCGATCCGATCGCGTTGACGGACTACTACGGCATCGCGGGGATGCTTCGCAGCTCGCCGTCGACCCACAAAATTCCGTTCGGCGTTTGGAGCTTGCTCAATTCGACCGAGTTGCCCGAGACGCCAGACCAACTCGCGGCCAGAAAGATGCACGAAGCTGAACACGCGGAGAAATTGGCCACGATGAAGACGGATCGAGAAAGGATGGAGGCTGAAAAGAAAACGGTCGTGCAGGAACTCGCAGAACTGGAGAAAGCCAACAAATCGTTGACTGAAGTTGCTGCAAGTGAATCCGCCGCGAAGGCCGATGGCGAAACCAAATCGCCGGCTGAGCAGGCCGCACCGGCTGCCGATAAGAAAGAATCGCTTACCAAACGTCGCGATGAACTAACGGAGCAACTAAAGAAACAAGCGGCGGCCATTCAGCACGCAGAGTTCTTCGCATCCAAAGTACCAAAAGCGTTTGCATTGCATGATGGTGAACAGCCGTCTGACATGCCAATCTACATTCGAGGCAATCCTTACGCGCCAGGCGCGATGGTGCCTCGCGGGGCCATTCGCGTGGCTTCGTGGGAAAAATTTCCTGAGATCCCAGCAGGTCAAAGCGGCCGTTTGCAATTAGCCGATTGGCTGGCTGATCGCCGGAACCCGCTCACGCCGCGAGTCATGGTCAATCGCATTTGGCAGAAGCTTTTCGGAGAAGGACTCGTTCGCAGCGTTGATTACTTTGGCTCGCGCGGCGAGACACCCTCGCATCCAGAGCTACTCGATCATCTGGCTACGCAATTCATGCAGAACGGCTGGTCACAGAAGCAGCTCATCCGCTCGATCGTGCTCAGTCGAACGTATCGTCTGAGCAGCACCAATGACCCGGCCGCTCAGCAGATCGATCCCGATAATCGCTTGCTGTGGCGAATGCATCGTCAGCGGCTTGACGCGGAAGCATTGCGTGATGGGCTGTTGGCCATCAGCGGCGAACTGCAACCAAGCGACGGCGGCCCAGCCCTTGTATTGGAAGAGGTCGAAAACTGCGGCGAACTCAAAAAGGCTGGAGTAAATCCACCGAATTACACTCATCGCAAACCGCGGGCTTCGCAGGAATTCCAGAGAACAATCTACCTGCCTGTCATGAGGACCAACTTCAACAGCCATGATCGTTTGAGAAGTTTTTTCGACTTCGTGAACCCGGCTCAGATCGCTGGACAGCGTAGTCAGACGGTCGTTCCAACGCAGTTGCTGTTCGTGATGAACAACGAACTGTTCCGGAAACGAGCGAAGGCTTTGGCGAATCGTTTGATCACGGAATCATCGTCTGAAGAAGTGAGATTGAACCAACTCTGGCTGCGCGTCTTCAACCGCCCGATCACGTTCTCTGAGAGGGATGAGGCTATTGCGTTCCTAGCACAATTGGAGACAACCCTCGAAACCAAAGACACCGTCGCACGGGAGTCGCTCCGTTGGCAAGAACTCTGTCATTCCCTGCTAGCGTCGAACGAATTCATTTTTCGTCTATAGAAACGAACAGCAACATGAAACCATTTTGCTTCGCCGTCATCGCCATCATGAATCTGCAGTTCGCCGCGCTGCACGCGGATGATGCGAATGCGCCTGTAGTGATCATGAATCCGGGTGCAGTTTTTCAGGACAACGCAAGGCCGGGAGCGATGATCATTGGGATGGATCGTACGCCGCGTGGCCGTATCTGGGGATGTTGGACGGGAACAGGTGACAAGAAGGATGGCTATTTCTTGCTGGCGACGAGCGACGACGATGGTGCGTCGTGGTCGAAGCCGCGTCTGGCGGTGGGGGCTCGCACGAAGCTTTCGCAAAAACCCAGCGGGGCATTAGTAGGAAATTTGTGGACCGATCCGAAGGGGCGATTGTGGCTTTTGTTCGATCAACAACTCGGAAACCCTCAAGACCGCATCACAAACTGGTTCATGCGCTGCGATGATCCCGATGCCATTGAGCCCGTTTGGTCGGAACCGGTGCAATTCGCAGATGGTTGCACTCTGAACAAGCCAACGGTGCTCAAGAATGGTGACTGGCTGATGCCGGTGTCCGACTGGCGCAAACAAACGGCGCGTGTCTTTGCCTCCACCGATGAGGGCGCGACATGGAAGGAGCGGGGGAGCTTGCAGTTCCCGGATTGGGAATTCGACGAGCATATGATGGTTGAACAGCGAGATGGCCGACTGTGGATGCTTGCCCGCACCAAGGGCCAGCCGCACGAGAGTTTCTCCACTGACAGCGGCGTGACATGGAGCACCCCGCGTCAGGCCGCGACAGTGCAGAATGTGAATGCGCGCTTTTTCCTGCGTCGACTCAAATCGGGCCGCATCCTGCTGGTGAAAAACGGTCAGCCCACCGAGCGGCTCACGAAGCGTTCGCACATGTCTGCCTATCTCTCCGAAGACGAAGGCCAAACGTGGAACGGCGGGTTACTGCTCGACGAGCGCAATGCT
>CAMDKL010000200.1 GCA_945900945.1 Pirellula staleyi DSM 6068 | reverse complement strand
CCGATTGAGCACATGAACAATAGCAATTTCATCGGGAGCAAAGACTTCCACGCGAGCAATTCGGGCCATGAGGCACCTCCCTAAGATTAGAAATAATCCACATAGTCTACCAAATCTACGCTGTAGTCCCAAGTTAGGCTGTGTCCCTGGTCCCTGTGTCCCTGTGTTCCTATAGTCGCAATAAGCAACGAATTTATTAATGAAAGTCGTTCACGGCGTTGGGGCGAGCCCCTGGACTCCAATGACATTTTGGGACTAGAATATATTGGATATTTAAAGAGCGATCGACTGAAAGGAACGAACCATAGCTTTCTTAGTAGTATCGTTAATTTTTTGCTGCGAGTGCGACGCCCTTGCCGAGAGTCCTGCTGCGATGTCGATCGAGTTTAATCGCGACATTCGTCCTATTCTGTCGGATCATTGCTTTCCTTGTCACGGACCGGACCAAGCAAAACGGCAAGCTGAGTTACGACTCGATAATGAGACGGATGCGAAAGCCAAGAAAGGCGAGGTGCAAGCAATTGTTCCTGGTGATGTCGATCAAAGCGAACTTTACCGTCGCATCGTCGCTTCGGACCCAAGTGAAAAGATGCCGCCTGTGGACTCGGGCCATCAACTCGATTCACATCAAATTGAGATCTTGCGAAAATGGATCTCGCAAGGCGCAGCGTGGCAACAACATTGGGCGTTCATTCCGCCCAAACATCAAGAGCCACCCGCGGTGAGGAACCGAAGTTGGGTTCGAAATGGAATCGATTCTTTTGTTGCGCAAAGACTTGAAAGCGAAGACATGTCTCCAAGCGACGAAGCGGATAGGCTCACACTGATCCGTCGAGTCACCTTTGACTTGACCGGACTTCCACCAACACTAGATGAAATTGATGCTTACCTTTTGGACGATGAGCCCAGCGCCTATGAAAAGTTGGTCGATCGCTTATTGAATTCTCCACGCTATGGCGAACGAATGGCCACTCGTTGGCTCGATGCGGCACGATATGCCGATACCAACGGCTATCAAAGCGATGGTGAGCGTTCCATGTGGCGATGGCGAGATTGGGTGATCGACGCTTTCAATGCAAATATGCCATTCGATCAGTTCACATTAGAGCAATTGGCGGGCGACCTGCTAATCAAGCCTTCTTTAGAACAACGTATCGCCACCGGATTTCATCGAAATCATCGTGGCAATGGCGAAGGAGGAATTGTTCCTGAAGAGTACGCAGTGGAATATGTGGTCGACCGAGTCGACACGACTGCTACGGTTTGGTTTGGATTGAGCATGGGTTGCGTCCGATGTCACGACCACAAATTTGATCCCTTTTCTCAAGAGGAATACTACAAGCTTTTTGCTTACTTCAACAATATTCCCGAGCGAGGAAAAGCGGTGAAGTTTGGCAATTCGCCGCCACTAATCCGAGCTCCAACGCGTTTGCAACAAAAGGAAGTAGATGCGTTGCAGCAGAACCTCGATGCGGCTGAATCCAAGTTTGCAGCGATTCAAAACGGGATCGAACAAGCACAGCGAAAATGGGAGCTAGAGATTCGAACGAAAAAAGTTGCCGATTGGACTGTACAGCGACAACTCAGTGCCCGTATCCGTCTCGATGATGATCGCGAACCAAGGCAAAGTCCAGTGGGAAGAGCTGCGTATTTTGATGGTGCTCGGGAAGTTAGCGACAGCAACGCGGGAGACTTTGGTTTTTATGACAAATTTACGATCGCAGCTTGGGTCCAGGCAAGCGATCAGCGTGGCGGTACCGTCGTCTCGCGAATGACGAATGTCGCTGAGGGGAGCGGCTATAGCGTACGGATTGTCGACGGTCATATCGAGGTTCATCTTGTTAAACGATGGCTAGACGACGCTATACGCATTCGGACCCACCGTGCGCTCGAATCTGGAGTGTGGTCCCACTTCGCCGTTGTGTACGACGGTTCCCGATTTGCCTCGGGTGTGAATGTGTACATCAATGGATTACGAGATTCGATAGAAATTCAACTGGACGATCTAAATCAGTCGTTCCAATCGAAGGAGCCGTTTCGAATTGGCGCCGGTCACGGCGATGAATCGCGATTCCGTGGGTGGATCGATGACGTATCCGTCTTTAGCACTGCGTTGAGTTCGAATGAAGTTGCGATTCTATCAGTATCAGAAACCGTTGCCGAAATAATCGAAATCGCACCGAAGGATCGTAGCGACCATCAACGCCACAAACTCCAAGCGTGTTTTCTTGAAGCGTATGCTCCGAAGCCAATAGCCGTAGCCTACCATGAATTGATGCAGAATCGGGCACGGATGAATGAGCTTCAGGAAAGTCTTCCGACGACGATGGTCATGGAAGAGATGCCCATTCAGCGCGAGACGCATGTGCTCGTTCGCGGCGTCTATCATGATCGAGGCAAAAAGGTCATACCAGCGGTTCCCGCAAGCCTTGATACATCTCTCACAGGGATGGAAGCGAACCGTCTGGGGCTGGCGAAATGGATGGTGAATCCTAACAATCCTTTGATCGCACGGGTTGCAGTCAATCGCATCTGGCAGTTGCATTTTGGGACTGGGATAGTCAAGACAATCGATGATTTTGGATCGCAAGGCGAGTGGCCCAGTCACCCTGGACTTCTCGATTGGTTGGCGATAAAGTTCAGTCGCGAAGGTTGGGATGTCAAAGGACTACAACGGTTGATGGTATGCAGTTCGGCCTATCGCCAATCTTCGAGGCAAACGCATCTTCATCAACAACGCGACCCAGAGAATCGATTGCTGTCTCGCGGATCGCATGCAAGGCTTTCAGCAGAAATGATACGCGATTCGGCCCTCGCCATCAGTGGATTGCTAGTTGAACGGCTTGGCGGACAGTCGGTAAAGCCCTATCAACCCGATGGCCTTTGGAAAGAACTAAGCGGCGAGGACTATAAACAAGATAAGGGCGAGAGTCTCTTTCGGCGCAGCCTCTATACGTTTTGGAAACGGACGAATGCTCCTCCAGCCATGATCACTTTGGATGCGGCAAGTCGCGAGGCTTGTATCGTTCGCGAAACACGGACGAACACTCCTTTACAGGCATTGACGCTGATGAACGACGTAACGTTTGTTGAAACGGCGAGAGGATTTGCCGAGCGGATGATGAAAGAAGGAGGCAAGTCATTTGAAGAGCGATTGCGTTGGGGATTTCGATTGTGCCTTTCTCGACAGCCCAAAGACAACGAACTTGCAGTCTTGGCGGCTGGTGTGAAAGTGAATTTCCGTGAGTACCTTAACGATAAAGAATCGGCCCGGGAGTTGATCCAAGTTGGCGGATCGCCGATCGACACTAAGCTTGATCGGAGTGAACTTGCTGCTTTGACTGTTGCAGCAAGCCTGATGCTCAACCTTGACGAATCCATTACCAAGCGTTAGATGAAAACAACAATGCCCCAATTTTTCCAGCATCCGACCTTGATCCATCGGCGGCAAATCATAAAAAATACTGGGTTGGGTTTAGGGGCCATCGCGTTGACTTCCTTGATGGACTCTGAGCGACTTTTTGCTGAAGACGGTCCTGTCTCTCTCAAGTCGCATCCACAGCACGCTGGCCAACCGGGTTTGCCTCACTTTGCAGCCAAGGCTAAACGGGTCATTTATCTGTTTCAGTCTGGGGCACCTTCTCAAATGGACTTGTTTGACTACAAGCCGATGCTCGCAGAGAGATTCGGGACCGATTTGCCAGACTCCATCCGTCAGGGGCAGCGTTTGACCGGCATGACCGCGACGCAGGATCGTTTTCCGATTGCTCCTTCTCGATTCCGATTTGCACAACATGGTCGTTCCGGTGCTTGGATCAGCGAACTAATGCCCCACACTGCCAAGGTTGCTGACCATCTGTGCTTGATTCGTTCGATGCATACCGAGGCCATCAATCATGACCCAGCGGTTACCTTTTTACAGACTGGAGCGCAATTGGCTGGGAGACCTAGCATCGGATCTTGGATCTCCTATGGACTTGGAAGCGAGAATCAAGATCTGCCAGCATTCGTGGCTATGGTCTCGCAGGGGAGTGGTAATCCCGCCGATCAACCGCTCTACGATAGGCTGTGGGGGAGCGGCTTTCTGCCGACCCGCTACCAGGGCGTGAAATTTCGTAGCTTCGGCGATCCTGTATTGTATTTGTCCAACCCGAATGGACTCGACGCTTCAATGCGTCGACGCATGCTCGATGATTTAAAACAGTTGAATCGAATGCAACTAGGTGAGTCAGGTGATCCTGAGATCGAAACGCGGATTGCACAATACGAAATGGCATTTCGAATGCAGACCTCTGTTCCCGAGCTGACCGATGTTAGTCAAGAACCAAAACATGTATTCGAAATGTATGGTCCAGACTCCGAAAAGCCAGGAACGTACGCAGCCAATTGCTTGATGGCCAGGCGACTCATTGAACGAGGAGTCCGCTTCGTACAACTCTTTCATCGTGGCTGGGACCAGCACGTCAACCTACCGAAGCAGATTGAAGGCCAATGTCGAGATACCGATCAGCCGTCGGCAGCCTTGATTCGCGATCTTGAACAGCGAGGGCTACTCGACGATACGTTGATCGTATGGGGAGGAGAATTTGGACGGACCGTTTACTGTCAAGGCAAACTCACGACGGAAGACTACGGACGAGATCATCATCCTAGGTGTTTCACCGTCTGGTTAGCAGGTGGCGGAATTCGTTCGGGTATGACGTACGGAACGACCGATGACTATAGTTACAACATTGTTCAGGACCCAGTGCATGTGCACGATCTTCAAGCGACTATTCTGCACTGTTTAGGAGTCGATCATGAAAAGCTGCACTATAAAGTTCAGGGACGAAATTTTCGATTGACCGATGTCCACGGAACCGTTGTCAAAGGGGTCTTGGGCTAGAGCTCAGCCGCTTAGGGTGCAAAAAGTCGGACGACGGGTTGACCAGCAGTTTTGCCTGACTCATTTCTTTTTTGGCACTGGTCCGGGGATTGCGAACTCAATAACCGCCAAGCCACTTTTGGATACCGATCGATGATTCCCGATTCTAATTTCAGTAAACGGTTGCTTCCGGTCAGCAAATCGAAAGCGTCTCGAACATGCTAAATCAACGGCATAAGAATTTCCCTGTGCTTCCACGCTTTCAAAAACAGAGAACCTTGCGTAAATGGGTTGCTTTCGGGGAGCTGAAAGTAAAAAGCGGAAATCGTCCGCCACTCCAGCTAACAAAGTTATCCGAGAGCCACCCCTCCCGGCTTTCTTCGTTTTTCCACAGTGTTTTCATTGGTCTGGCGAATCTGGCGGGATTTCGAGAGCGCTCTCTGTTTTTTCTCCGATCGCCATTTTGAGCCGGTTTCTGTCCCGAATCCGTCGAACTCTCAGACTCTCAATCTGGCCGAAAGTTTTAGTTAACAACCCAGGCGGCTTCCGGTATCGGTAAGCAACCCAAATAAAAAACGACCGACTGGTTAACAGCCGAAAGCGGCCAGCACATTACTTTGGACATTGGGGTCTGCTGGCAGGCGTCGACTGGCGGTAATCCATCGAAGCGTCGAATTCTCCTAGCCTTTCACCCTCAACCAGGATCAACTGGATCATTTCCACAGCGGGTGTTCCCTATCCGATCAAACTGGACGAACAATCCATCACGATCGGGAACGAAGTTGCACACAATGTCGCACCGCTGAAAAATAGAATGCTTGTTCGCGAATTGACTTCGGCCATACGATTCGAACCAAGCAACGGCTCTCATTATTGCAAACGGGCGTACATTCACGCTGCCAACGGCAAGCTCGATGCCATGCGCGCCGACTTTGAAAAAGCGATCGCTCTCCGTCCAGAAAACAGACGTGTTTGGCAACAACGAGCCTGGTTGTTGGCAACCTCAACCGACGACCAGCACCGCAACGGACCGCAAGCCGTGTTGGATGCAACGAAGGCATGCGAGCTGGCCTATTGGTCAGACACCGAGTCGCTCGATCAACTGGCCACAGCCTACGCCGAAACTGGCGAGTTTGCTCAAGCGATTCAGTGGCAGGAAAAGGCTGTTGCCCTAACCCCAATCGCCAAGCGTCCTCAACTCGATGCGCGACTTCAATTGTATAAGCAACACAAACCCTATCGCGAACCGCTGATTCGAGTTCAGCCAGCGACATAGTCATGGCCGAAGTGACTCACATTCTCAACCGCCTCGAAGCGAGAATGCCGATATCAAGTTCCGTATTGAGACAGCGGTCCGAGGGTCGTACCATTGCCGTCTTTGGGGACGTGTACCGTTTCATGGCGAGGAGTGAAGATACGAATGTCAAATATGCCATTTGGAAAACAATTGTGCCTCCGGGCGGCGGCGGCCCGCTGGTTCCTCTCGTCTGGTGTGTATACCTGGGTGCCATCGGTCGGCAAGAAGGATATCAATCTCGCTCTGGTCGATTGAATCGCGTATCGAAAGGGTTACCCAGCGGCCAATTCCTAAAATTGTTGGCAGGGAGATTCTCCACACGTTCTTCTCATTCCAATGCAATATTGCGGGACAGGGTGCAAGCGGAATGTCCAAGCCTGTGGCAAGTATCCGCTCCCCCTCCAATACGCCGCTTCTGTGACCACATGTGCAAGTGGCGTGCGTCTGCTAGATTGGATAGACTGAAGTTCACAGATTTGGGCGTGGAAGCGTTTGGCCTCAATGGATTCATCTTTTGTTACGACAGTTTTTTGGGGCGACACCCACAACGTGGTCTCGAATCACACAAAGATTGCAATGCTCTGCAGCGAGCCGATTCGGGAACGCCAGAATTCATCGCCATTTTGAAAAACTCGAACCGTCTGACTAGGGTAATTTATCGTCGACTGTTTTTTTCCTTTTGCAACTTCCCTTTACCGACCAAGTCATGCTTACACTCTATCAGCCATGCAGTTTGGCTTCACACAGATTCATCGAGCGAAGGAATTTCCTGCACGCCGGATTTTTAGGACTGGGAGGTCTGACTCTTCCTTGGTTACTGCAAGCGAAAGCAATGGCTGCGAAATCAGGCTTGCCGAATTTCGTTAAGGACCGTTCAGTAGTGTTGCTTTTTCTGGGTGGAGGCGCAAGCCATATTGAGACGTTTAATCCAAACAGCGAAGCTGCAGAGCCGTATCGAAGCGTTACAGGCGAGGTGAAAACCAGTATTCCAGGAGTCGCATTTGGTTCTACATTTCCGGAACTTGCCAAACGGGCCCACCGAATGGCGATTGTTCGTTCGATGCAGCATGAGCGAGTTGATCATGAGCAATCGATCAGTATGATGTTGACTGGTGGGACTGATCCAGATGGAAAACGCAAAGAAGGGTTTGGCATGGGTGCAGCCCACGCACGAATACTTGGTGCCAGCACTACTACCGGATTGCCGAACAATATCGTGCTCACCCATCCTCACAGCGACGGCCAGTATCGCAAGGAGTTGGAGCGAGTCGTTGCTGGCTCTCGCTCAGGAACCCTTGGAGCAATGTATGCACCATACATCCCAGACAACACTAGCGAGTCTTCCAAGTCAGTTCGCTTGCAACTGCCGATGGAGCGATTCGTCGACCGACGAGCGTTGGCTAGGTCGCTGGACAATTTCGAACAGCAACTGGACAGTACTGGGAACATGGCTGCGTTCGACGAATACCAACAGCAAGCCTACGAGATGCTTTTGAGCGGAAAGATCGCCAAGCTTTTTGATCTGTCACAGGAAGACCCTCGCATTGTCGAACGGTACGATACCAGCGCGGTGCAAATTGGTTTCAAACGATTCGAACCCTCGTTGTTGGGAAAGCAGCTTTTGACTGCGCGAAGACTTGTTGAGGCAGGGGCAGGCTTTGTCACAGTGCAAAGCGCGGGATGGGACATGCATGCTGACGGAAATAATCCCAATATGGAAGTCGGTATGAAGATGCTTGGGCCAACCGTCGACAAAGCACTTTCCGCATTCCTAGACGATATCGAGCAACGCGGTTTGAGCAAACGAGTATTGACAATTATTACAGGTGATTTTGGCCGAACTCCCAAGCTCAACAAAGATGGTGGACGTGACCATTGGTCCGGTTTGTGTACGCTAGCCTTGGCTGGTGGCGGTCTAGCAATGGGGCAAGTAATTGGAAAGTCTGGACTCAAGAACGACGTGCCAAATTCCGAGCCGATTGGTATCGAACATTTGCTCGGAACGATTTTTCACTATCTCTTCGATATCGCAAGCCTGCGACTCGCTCAGGGAATGCCGCGTGAAATACTGAAACTCACTGAAAACACGAAGTACATTCGTGAGTTGTTTTAGCATAAACGCCAGCCGTTGCAGCATCAAGAGCGATGATCGAATGGGCCAATTTGGCTCAATCGAATATGCCTCAATTTTCTATCGAGGCCAATGGTTCTGGGTTGATGACCGGGATCTCCACACCAAGCGATACTTTCAATTCATGTTGGCCTTTCCGGCACAAGCCGATACCGGAACGAAAGATGCGTTACCCTTGGACGTTGCCGATGGCTGCTAGCCGCTTGCTGTTCGACTGTTAGATCGGATAGACTTAGGGGGATAGCGTTCATATCCTGACAAGTTCGACGCAAATGGAAGCAATCGATTATCGTTTCTCGAACAGCATTAAATGTCAATCCTCCCTATCCAAGGTTCCCGACGTCAAGCAAGCATGTTCTTGTCAAATAAGCCGCTCATCGACTTGCTGCGCAACCGTTTCAATCCGGAACAGGCAAAACTCATTCCAACTCACGTAACTCTATGTCGTGAGGATGAGGTAAAGGACTGGTCAAGACTCGTATCTCGGATTCGAGACCTGCCGTTGGTACAAATCACGATGGCGTTTGGGACTGCCGTTCGCGATGGGAATCTCGTCTTCTTGCCTGTGGTCGGCGGGAGAGAACAATTTGACGAACTACGAAACTATTTACTTGGCAACGGAACTTCGCGTCCCCGAAAACACTCACCCCATGCCACAATTGTGCATGCTCGAAATAGAACATGTACTGACGAAGAGTTTGCCGAAATTTTGGCGAAGATTCAACCATTCACAACGGCACTTCACGAGATCGCATTAATTGAACAATTCGGTAGTGGTCCGTGGAGTCCGTTTGCTCGGTTCGGAGCTTCCTTAGATAATTTAGAAGTCAAGTCAATACATGGAGGTCATCCATTGTGCCAACGTCCGCTTCCCTCCGACAGGCTTCTGCGATTTCCACAAGGTTGTACCTAGCTGCTAGCTTCCCGGAGTCGGCAGGATACGCGGCTAGCTCCTTAACTGTGGAAAGCGTGGTACTCCAGCGGCATCGGCCTTGCCAGCAACTAGCACGAGATCCGTATGTGAATAGCATTTGCCTTTTCAGCCAAGCGATGATAGCATCCCCTTGCGGCAATTGCCACGCCATCCACGATCCCGCGCCAGAGCGTCGGTCAGGGGTTTGTTCCCTGTCCCCGGCATTGCGTGTGGTCGCCGCCGTTTGGCGTGTCGGCTTTCTGATGCAAACGAAGCGTTCGGTCAGTGCCAGCGGCGGCACACCGGGCATGTGACGGACGTAACGCAAAGTTCGTTGGAGGGATTTTTTCAATCATGACCCATCGCCGCGCTTTCACGTTGATCGAATTGCTGGTGGTTATCGCCGTCATCGCTGTCCTGATTGCTTTGCTGCTGCCTGCTGTCCAACAGGCTCGGGAAGCTGCACGACGGATCCAATGCCGTAATAACCTCAAACAAATGGGGCTCGCACTACACAACTATCACGCGAGCCACAACACTTTCCCGCCAGGAATAGTGTCGCGACTAGCCAACCCGGCGTGGGTTATGTCCCCCGGCAATTGTAATGCAGCACCTGACGACCTCGGGCCGGGTTGGAGTTTTTTCGCACGAATACTTCCCTATCTTGAGCAGACAAACTTCCACAATACGATCAACTTCAAGCTGCCGCTGACCGACCCAACGAATGCCGCCGCGCGACGGACCGTTGTCCGGGATTTTCGTTGTCCAAGCGATTCCGGTGAACCATTGATCTCAATCTATGACTGCGGTACTCCCCCATCAGCCTCGAATACGCCTGCAGTCTTGACTGACGCAGCCGCGACGAGTTATGTCGGTTCGCTCGGCGGGGGAAAGACCGGCGGCGATCCAAACTACGGTTGCTACGAGTTCCAACCGTTCAATGGTGTCTTCCACCGCAACGTCAGCATCCGATCAGCGGACATCATCGACGGCATGTCTATGACGATCGGCATCGGCGAACGTCACAGCGGTTTCGTGCAGAGCGCCTGGGCAGGAATCGTGGCTGGACAGGAGCTGATTTATAACGCCTCCACAAAGCCGCCTCCTTACAACCCGGCACTTCCTCCCTGCCAAAATTGGCGGCCATCGATCACCGCGGTCGTCGTCCACAGTCGGCAGTACACAATGAATGCCCCCAATGGCAGCCCAGCCAGTTTTTATTCACCACATGTTGGCAGTGGCAACTTCCTTTTCATGGATGGGTCAACGCGAACATTAAACGCCAGCATCGATCTTGCGGTAATGCAACCGGCCAATAAAAACGTACCAACGAACCCACTTCTGGGTGGGACAGTCGGTTCACGCGGAAGTTTCTTGATGGCTGCCACTCATAAGAATGATTTGACGCTTAGTTTTCTCGCGTGAATCGACTGTCCTACCCAGATTGCCGGTC
>CAMDKL010000199.1 GCA_945900945.1 Pirellula staleyi DSM 6068 | reverse complement strand
CTCCAATCCTTTCGTTTCTCGACCCCACCGGCAGCATCCGTGTCATCGGCGAAAACATTTTAGGAGCTGACGTAACAGGGGATTGTCTAATCGTGCTGGATACCAGCGCTTGGGCCCAGCTTGGGCCAATGGCGGAAGTATTGCGTCGATTCGAAGGGACCAAGATTGTCATTGACCACCACGTTGGCGAGGACGATTTGGGTGCCCAGTTTTTTAAGGACACCAGTGCCGAAGCAACCGGTCACTTGGTGGCGCTCCTCGCAAAACATGCAGGAGTACCTATCACCAAGACGATGGCGATGGCGTTGTACGCGGCCATCGCAACGGATACTGGTTGGTTCCGATTCGCCTCGACGACCAGCGATACCTATCGAATCATTGGTGACCTCGTGGACTGTGGTGCATCACCGTCGTCCATCTACGGCGATTTGTACGAACGCGATACGCTTGGACGAGTGCGGCTCCGCGGTCGTATCCTTTCTCGAGTTCAAGTAGAAAACAATGGTCAACTGGCTCATACCTTTGTTCGCAAAGAAGACTTCGTGGAATCCGGTGCGCTCGCAAGTGACACCGAGGATGCGATCAACCTGGCACTAGCCATCGTCGGCGTCAAGGTGGCGTTCATCATGATCGAGCAACTCAAGGGTGGCTTTAAAGTGAGTTTCCGATCGCGATGCCATGTCGACTGCAATGAACTGTCCCGGTTATTCGGAGGCGGTGGTCACCGTGCAGCTGCGGGCGCGTTCGTCGAGGGGGACTTTAACGAACTTCAAACGCGAGTCCTACAAGCCACGCGAGCGGCCCTCAACAACAAACCTGTTTATGCTTGATTTGCTTCGATTCGCCATCGCGATTCTGCCCCTCGCAGCGTACACGAATATACTTGGCCTGCTGCGATTGAGGTCCAAACCGACTGTCTTAAGTGGGGCAATGGATCTGCTCTTATTGGGGTTAGCAGTTATCGGGATCGTCGCAATTGGCCCGATCGAACTTTTCTTTCCGCGAGCCGCTTACTCACTGCTCGGCAGTTGGGTTTGGATTCTCCTCATCGGTTTGTATTTGTTTGTATTGATGTTTTTGGCGCTGAACACTGCACCGAAATTGGTCGTCTATGGCTTGGACCATAAGATGCTTCGTGCGGAAGTCTGTGAACTCTTGGAGCAAGAGCAGATTCGTTCGGAATGGCTCGGCGACTTGGTCGATTTGCCTGAGCTAGGTGTGCGAGCGTGTATTGAACCTGCGGGGCGAGGCAGCGTTTCTCAAATACACGCAGCGGGCAAGCAACAGAACCTGACTGGTTGGTTTACCTTAGAGAGACTTCTCCTAACCAAGGTTTCTGCAACACGCATCCACGAGCGCCGACAAGCAATTGTCTGGTTGAACATTAGTTTTGTGCTTTTTGGTATCGCAGCGGTATTAATCAGCAACGATTTACCTCGCCTCCAGCAAGTGATGGTCAGCATGTTCGACCGCGGTTAGCGGCAAGCATCGTGACGGACTCTGAACGTGTATTTCACGTCTACTGTCGGATATTGATTCTCACGGGAATTCAGTTCAATCGCATTGGCCGAGGGAATTCTTAGTTTCCCACAATCGATTTGAACTCGTCTCCAATGCCATATTTTCGGCTCTTTTTAGCTGGATCCACTACCGCCAAGAAACCGTTTCCCACCCAGGCCGAAAGCAAATTTCTTGCCGCTCTTGCTGAAATTCCAAAAAGCAATCCGACATCGTGACTGGTAATGGTGTTGCTGTCTTGAAATAGTTTCAGTGCCCGACGCTGTCTTGGATCAAGGCGACGGAGAGCTGACGAACGATCTTGCGCACCTCGATTTGCCGCTTCCTGTGCTCGGAGTTTGACACTCTCGAGACTATTCACCATCCCTTTGCAGAAGTACTCGACCCACTTGGTGATGAATGCAACACGAGTGTAGTGAGAAGTCTTGCTGTTCTCCCATTGCCATCGTAGTACGGGTGGATAGTGGCAAACTCGTAATGAGCGATACCGGCACGAATGGGGCACGGAAGCTCTTTAAGTTTGGAGCTTTCAAGCCATGCAACCAACTGCTTCATCAGAAGCGGTACGTCCTTGGCTTCGGGCGGCAGATAAACGATACCGCGATTCCTGCTATCTCGAGTAACGTTTTGGCCATCACGGTAGGGAGTCGGCGTTGCTCTCTTTCTTCCTTGGGCCATCACCAATGCATGGAGTGTTTGAATTTGCTTTTCTGTCACTGGATTTCCAGCTGCAGCGAACTGTTCCAGCTTTTCGAGCGAGGCATAGTAACCCATCACTTCTTTTTCATCGCGCTCTCGCCCTGGAAAGTGTTTTTTCTCCTCGATCACTTTTGACACTTGATCTTGTGTCAGTCGATTGCCTTCGATCACGGTGGAATAATGTGTGGAAAACAAACGCGCCGTCTCGCGCAAAGTCGCTTGTACGGAGGGCGTCATGGGCAAATCCTGAACGGATTGCTTTGCCGCTTCAATGCGCATTAAGCTGTTAGCGACCTGGGAAGTTATCGTGAATTTTGGCGAAAATGGCATGTGTTCGGGTACCGTTTTGGAGATTGTACTGCCGTTAATATGCCATTAAACTGCCGTTAAAGTAAGGATTTTACGGAGACGAGGGTGTGGCATTGGTCGCTCGAAAGCAATTTTTCTGGCCCCGAGGACGATATTGGTGTAGAATTCCAGCATGATTCAAAACGTTGCAACACATATAGAACTTCGGGAAAATCGAGTCGGCCAGAGCAGAGCATATATCGCTGGTACTCGCGTTGGTGTACAAGATATTTATGCTCAAGCAGAGGTACTCGGCAAGTCGGCTGAGCAAATCGCAATGAGCCTACCAGACCTTACGCTTGGTCAAGTGCATGCAGCCCTTTCTTATCTATTCGATCATCGGGAAGAGATCGTTGCAGGGCTAAAGGAGGATGAAGACTTTGCAAATCAAATGAAGTCTGTGGCTAGTCCAAGTTTATTAAGCCAAAAGCTTAATCGGATTACTGGAATCTAGACCGCATGCTGTTGTACCATTTCGACGAACACGTATCTCACGCGATAGCGAAAGGATTGAGGTCGAGACGCATTGATGTATCCACGACTTCTGATGCTGGGCTTGTTGGAGTCTCCGATCTAGACCAAATCAAGTACTGCCTACGTGAGTCGCGAGTCATCTTTACTAACGACGCAGACTTTCTTCGATTAGCAGCCAGTGGCCAGGCCCATTCGGGAATCGTTTATTGTCATCCGTCTAAGAGCGACGTGGGTGAAGTGGTTCGTTACCTGGCTCTGTTACATGATTGCCTAGAACCAGAGGATATCTTTGGAAAAATTGAATTCTTCTAGCTCCCATCCGGCTGCTTCATGCCCAGTTGCTTCATTTTGCGATACAGGTTGGATCGCTGGAGGCCCATCTTTTCGGCCGCTTGGGTTACGTTGCGATGGCAAGCTTTGATCTGCTCCTCGATGTACTGGATTTGGAAGTCTGCTGTCGCATCGCCGAGCGATTGATTCAAATCCAACGTGGCACCTGATCCATCCGCTGACATCGAGCGAGGCGAACTGACGAAGTCGAGCTCCGACTCCTCGAGCGTATCGCTGCTGGTCAGATATGCAATCCGTTCGACGATGTTTCTCAGTTCTCGAATGTTGCCTGGCCAATCGTGCGCCATCAGCCGGCGCTTGGCACTGGCCGACCAAGATGGCTTGCTGCGACCAATCTTAGCACAGAACATGGTCAAAAAGAAATCGGCTAGGTCCAAGACATCGTCACCGCGATTTCGCAGCGATGGCAAGTTCATGGTCACCACGGTCAAACGAAAATACAAGTCCTCGCGAAATTTCTTTTGCCGAACCATCTCGACCAAGTTCTGATTGGTCGCCGCGATCACTCGAACGTTAACCGGGATTGGTGCGGAACCACCCACTCGGACAACCACTTTCTCTTCTAAAACTCGAAGCAGTTTCGCTTGCCCCGCCAAACTCATATCCCCAATCTCATCCAGAAAAAGTGTCCCGCCCGAGGCCATTTCAAACTTGCCGATTCTGGTCTCATGCGCATCGGTAAAAGCACCCTTTTCATGGCCAAACAATTCGCTTTCGAGAAGTGTTTCTGTGATTGCGGCACAGTTTACGGCTATGAATGGCTCAAACTTGCGTTTGCTCTGATAGTGGATTTGGCGAGAGACAACCTCTTTGCCAGTACCGTTTTCACCGAGCAGCAGCACCGCTAGATCCGTATCGCCGACCCGGGATACCGTCGCCTTGAGCGTTTGCATCTCTGGTGAATTGCCGATCAATTGCACTTGTTGCTGTGCGTCTTGAGTGAGACGATCGCGAGTTTGCACGAGCCGTTGCATTTGCTGCGTGTTGGCGAGCGCCGCCGATGCATGGCGAGCGAGTTCGAGCAAGTCGGTTTCATCCTGGGTATCAAATCGTCCCTCCGCATGATTGATGACTTCGAACACACCCATCGGCTTGCTCCGAGCGTCCATGAGTGGAACCGCCAAAAGCGAATCGGTCCGGTAACCGCTGCTTGAGTCGACCCGTCGATCGACTTCATCGTGCGGGTCTGATCGATCCCAGCGCCTCGGCTGAAGACTTTTTAGAACAGCCCCCGCTAGTCCTTTATCGTCAGCGATGCGAAGCGGTTTCCCCTCCATGCCTAACGCCGGATGTCCGACGAGTTCGCGGGCCGCTTTGTCCCAAAGAAAGATACTTGCTCGATCGCATCGCAATAGTCTTGTCGCAGCTTGAGCGATATCTTGTAACAACCGATCGAGGTCTTGATGCGAGTGCCAATCGGCTGCTACGGCGAGGATTTGGTTTAACCGAACTACGTCGCGGGCTTTTTGCTGTTGGCGTTGCCACGTATCGATTGTTAGTCCGACCAAGCCGAGATGCTCGACAACCAATTCGATCTGTTGGTGGCTGAGTACAGGCTGGCAGCATAGAACAAGATTTTTATTGAGGGTTGAGGGTATCGGTAAATAAGTCCAAAGTGAGGATTGGTGATTTCGGCGTCCATCCAGGCATTCGCTTGCGAGATTCCAATCCGGAGGTTCGGCTGTGCATTTGCCGATTTGCAATGTTCGCTTCCACGCTCCTTTGGAGGCGACCATGAGAACAACGCCCGTCACTCGCCAAGCGCTGACCGCCCAATCGAGCGGTTCCTGAAGCAGCTGCTCAATTGAACGCGCTCGTTCAATCGAGCCGAAGAGTTGGTTGACAAAAGGGGTAACGGACGAGCTCATTCGTTAGTCCAGAACCTCGCCCTTTGGCTCTGGCAAGAAGAAGCCGATGATGAACGCGAGCACGGCAATTACGGTGGCGACATAACCCGCAGCTTGCGCCATGATCATGGGAGTGACCTTGTCCGCCGCTCCCGCTAGGTAAGGTGCCACAATCGTCGTGGTGACGACGGCCATGCTTGTACCGATCATGCGGCCCCCTACATTTGTTGCAAAGCTGCCCCCCGTGCCTCTCAAATGCAGAGGGAATACCTTGGGTAAATATTCGCCGAAGTAACTAAACTGTGCGACGACAAGCAATCCACAAACGCCGTAAGCCCAATAGAAACTCGCCCCGCCTGACTGGAATAGGAAGAAATAAGCCAACGGGATCATAAAGAGTGCTGGAATCTGGAAGACCTTCAGTAGCATCACGCGACTGATGCCAAAGATGATCAAGCAGGCGAGCAGTATGCGTCCGATAAGACCTCCAATTTCTTGATAAAATTGAACGGTATTGCCAACTTCTTTCACCTTATCGTTGTGCGGGTCCTGTTTCTTTTTGTTATCGCGAAGTTGTTCGCCAATCAGCTTGCGTTCCGGTGAACCTGCTGACGTTTCATCGAAGGCTTTATTCAAAGTGGCCGCTTCTTTTCGCAGTGGCGCCAGGGCCTTGCTTTGTTCTGCTAGCTCTGGCAATCCAGGAGCAATACGAAGCGGGGTCAACTGGAGTGCTCCAAACGCAATTCCGTAGGCACAGGCCGAGAGCATGGCGGTAACGATCGTCACACGACGAAATTCTGGCGCGAACAAAGCGCTGATCTTCGGTCGTTTGAGTGTGCCTGCGGCGCGGCGTTCCTTCCAAATGCGTGACTCCGGTACGAAAGGCAGGAGAATTGCAATGGGAATAGCAGGTAGCAGTCCTGTGCAGAGTAGGAATCGCCAAGATGCAGGTTCCGAACCGTTGGGTGCGAGTGGCAATCCGAAATGCGGCAGATCCTTGATGTTTGCCAAAATCCAGACATTGATTGCAGTCACCAAGATTCCACCAAGCGACGCAAACGCCTGGGTTATTCCTAACCATTTCTCACGCTGTTTCTTGTCCTCAAATACTTCGGCAAGCCAAGTGATCGCAGCCACGAACTCAACGCAGACTCCGATGAACGTAGTGCTTCGAAAAAAGATAAACCAAGCTAGTGTCGTGCTGTAGGCAGCTAGAAAGGGAGAGAGTGAGTAAACAAAGATAGCTGCTGCCATCACAAACTTGCGGCCGAGCCGGTCAGTTAGTGCGCCACCAATCAACCCAAAAACACCACCACAAAGCGCTGTGATCCAAAGTAAACGGCCTGTCCACACCGTGACTGTCGGGTGACTAAGCGGTACACCTAACAGTTCTGCAATCGCAGGTGGGGCTGCCAACGGCGTCATCAGCAATTCGTAAGTGTCGAAAAGGAAACCAATACTGGCAATAACAATGATTAACCAAGTTGTTAATGAAAACTGGTTTTTGTCTTCCATGGAGGCAGGCTTTGAGGGGGGGCTTGGCGGAACGAACACTTAGACACTTACACGCCGACAAAGTATAACCTGATGCCGTACTACTATCGAGTGCCAATGGACATTGCCACAAAGTGCGTTCCTCAAACTATGCAAAGGGGTCAAACTGAGCGGCAGGCGCTAGCCGCGACGTAATGAATTGCATCTAATAATACGGCTAGCGCCTGCGGCTCAACCCAAATTCGAATGCTGGGACCGTCGAACTAATGCTTTGTGACAGCTTTGCATTTAGGGTTATCGAAATTAGCCGGAACGCATTGGCATCAGGTTTTCATTCAGCCAACCGAGAGCTAACAAACGCCAGCCGATCCTAAAATTTAGGTCCAGTGGAATCGCAATAAATCAAGATTTCCAACGAAAAGTTGGTTAAGATACTGCGGCACGGCGTTCTCCGACGTGATTTCTCGCTGTTCACCGCTGGGAAACTATTTTACGCTTACCATCGAATTTACCCTTGTCGCCTTCAATCCTTGTAACCGGCTACGGTGGTTTCCTAGGACGTGCAATCTGCCGAGAGTTGATAAGATCTGGCTATCGCGTTCGGGGGCTTGCTCGCTGCCAATACCCTGAATTAGCGGCTCTGGGAGTAGAGTGCATACAAGCGTCAGCAACCAACTTGCCGGCCTGCGAAGCCGCCTGTCGAGGAATGGATGGGGTGATTCATACCGCAGCCATCGCAGGAGTTTGGGGGCCGGCAAAACTTTATGAGCAAGTCAATGTTGCTGCGACCGACCATTTGCTAAGTTCGTGCAGAAAATTCGGAATCGGAGCGTTTGTCTACACCAGTTCCCCCTCGGTAACCTTCGACGGATCTGCTCAGTCCAACGTGGATGAAAGTGCAATGTATCCCACTCATTGGCTCTGCCACTATCCCCGCACGAAAGCGATTGCGGAACAGCATGTCTTGGCATCGAACCAACCAACTAGTTTTGCAACGTGTTCGCTCCGTCCGCATCTCATTTGGGGAGTTGGCGACCCCCATTTGATTCCGCGAGTCATTGAACGATGTCGGTCAGGAAAGCTTCGGCGAGTCGGAAATGGGACGAATTTGATCGATACCGTCCATGTCGACCATGCCGCCATCGCCCATCGATTGGCATTGGAGCGGATGCTGGATCGAGACCAGGAAGCCTCTGGACGGGCTTATTTCATTACGGACGGCGAGCCGGTCGAATGTTGGGAATGGATTACAACTATTCTAAAGTCGGCTCAGCTGAAACCGCCGAACAAGAGCATTTCGTTTCGGGCAGCTTATCGGTTGGGTGGCGTTTTAGAGATGATCTACCTAGTTTTGAGAATTGCGAGCGAGCCACCGATGACTCGCTTCGTAGCGGCCCAGCTCGGTGTGGATCACTATTTCGACATCACGGCAGCCAAGGAGCGGCTAGGCTATACACCTATCCACAACCGAGCGGAGCGGCTGATGGAATTCGCTGGGATAAAGGTATGAGACCTGTCAAAGCAGGGTCCAACATTTGTTTCAATTTGTTAACACCCTGTGTGCTGGCTACCATCGGGTTTGACGGTAAGATGTGCGGACTGCGGAAGCTTCCGACCAATCAAGTTAAAGCTCCTGACCAATTAATTGATTTCACTCGACTAACACACTGCAACCTTACCCAATGATCTACGAAGCGAACCCGCTTGCTATAGCCGTTTTCTCCATTCTGGTTTTAGGCGTTTTGGCCTTCAGTTTTTATCTTGGAGCCAAAGCAAAGTCTAGTCAGGGCTACTTTGCAGCCGGTGGTTCGATTCCTTGGTTTGTAAACGGAATTGCATTTGCCGGAGACTACTTATCAGCCGCTTCATTCCTCGGTATCTGTGGAATGATTGGCTTTTTTGGGTTCGATGGTTTTTTATACTCGATTGGATACTTGGCGGGTTGGATCGTTGCCTTGTTGGTTATCGCAGAACCTTTGAAACGGCTTGGGAGGTATACGTTTGCAGATGCTCTCGACAGCAAGTTTCAATCGCGAGGAATCAAAGCGGCTGCGGGGCTGAGCACTTTGGTCATCAGCCTCTTTTACTTGATTCCTCAAATGGTCGGAGCCGGGGCACTCGTCAAGCCGCTGTTGGGCCTGCAATATTGGCATGGCGTGGTGATAGTTGGTGCGGTCGTGGTTTTCATCGTTGTGACTGCAGGAATGGTGAGTACCACCTACGTGCAGTTTCTCAAGGGCGGTCTGCTGGTGATCTTTTCTTTTATGCTGACAGTACTGATTCTCTTTCGAGGTTTGAACACAACCCCGGCGAACGAACTTGGCAAGACGCAAGTGATTGAAACCAAGGATGGCAAGCGGTTTGTGAATGGCATCCCAATCGGATTTGGTCCGGGCGAAACCAATGTTGAACCCGTTGGGAAGCTCGTGGAGTTGCCTGATGAAAAGACGAGCACAGGCCCGCTCGGACCGCTTGCTTTTATCAGTACGATCGCTAGGTCGAAAATTGAGATAACCACAGTAAAAAAAGGAGCGAACGGTTTGATAACGATTGAGCCGAAGATCGTCGACGGCAAAGACCTGTTATCGCCAGGGAACTTGCCCGCGTTTAAAGGGATTCGTTCAGATAGCTGGATCGCAAAAATCGACTTCGTTTCATTGATGTTAGCACTGTTTGCCGGGACGGCCTCCTTGCCGCACATTCTGATCCGTTATTACACGGTGAAAGATCAAGCGTCCGCTAGGAAGAGTACGATTGTCGGTATAGCTTCGATCGGGTTCTTTTATATCTTGACCCTCTATATTGGTCTGGGCGCGATGGTCAGCGGCAAATTGGATCCTACCGATAGCAACATGGCTGCTCCGTTGCTGGCCAAGAGTTTTAGCAATTTGCTCTTTGCTGCGGTATCGGCAATCGCTTTTACGACAGTGCTAGGTACGGTGAGCGGTCTAATCATTGCAGCAGGCGGCAGTGTGGCCCATGATATTGTCAGTGGTTTTTTCGGTTGGAAGTTGACCGACCATCAAACCATTCGCGTCGCGAAAGGATCCTCCATCGTAATTGGGGTATTAGCCATTTCGCTGGGCCTTCGGTTTGAAGGGATGAATGTGAGTTACCTAGTAGGCTGGGCCTTTGCAATTGCGGCGTCAGCTAACCTGCCAGCCTTGTTAATGCTACTGTTTTGGAAGGGAACGACGAGACAAGGGATCATTGCCGGTGTTTTGGTTGGCCTTATCTCCTCACTGCTTTGGGTATTCGTTACGCCCGACATGTTTACTGCCATCTACAAGTTGGATGCCAAGGGAGCATGGGTCCCGCTCAATCAACCGGGAATCGTAACCATCCCCTTGAGTTTTTTGGCGATTGTAATTGCATCCATTCTGACACGCGAACGACGTCAAGCCGCACCGGGCTAACATTCTGATCGCCCTCGTAATTGACGACCTAGCTATTACTCGTTGCATGAGCCAGCGATCACGAGTCGTTTGCAGGCGTTTGCAGGTTTGCACGGTTTGCAGGGCAGGAGTGCAGTGGTTTTGCAGGGGCTATGCAGGGGCGGCTTTGCAGGGGCCTTTGCAGGCTTTACAGGCTTTACAGGGGCCATCCAATTTGTGGGCCCATTTGCAAGATCCAATTTGCAAATGCCATCCATATAATGTTTGTGGCGATTCCTGTATTTCAGTAGACTTTCAGGATATGCAGTTCATTTCGATCCAGTTTGCAATACCGGGAGGCACTTATGGCTAGGCAGAATCGACGCGATATTTTCGACCCGAATGAGGTTGGAGCTTTTCACGCCGTTCAGAGAACCGTGCGCCGCGCGTGGCTCTGTGGAATGGATCCTGTCTCCGGGAAATCGTTCGAGCATCGTCGGACGTGGATCCAAAATCGGCTGCAAGAACTTGCCGCCAGCTTTGGAATTGATTGCCTATCCTTTGCTGTGATGGTTAATCATGTCCATGTTATCCTTCGCAATAGGCCAGACGTGGTTGCTGGCTGGTCGGACGA
>CAMDKL010000198.1 GCA_945900945.1 Pirellula staleyi DSM 6068 | reverse complement strand
ATCACGCAGTGCCGTATTTGTTGTTCGCTGTGATTGGCAGTTCGATATGCTGAATGACATCATAGTCGCCTGTCGGAGTCAGTCCCAATCGCTGGATTTCAATGCTGTCGATGTCATAGACAAATGTCTTATCGACTCGCTCTGGCGGCGACGATGGATTCGGCGATTTTTGCAGGCAACCAAGCTGCTTACTCTTTGTCCACTCGAGTCCCTAAACAAGCCATTGCCGCCGGTGCGGAATGTGTGTGTGTCGCGGAAACCATCATGTGGTTCGTGGCTATGCCGCACTGTTTGCTTGCAAGTTGTTTCGCTTCATCAATGAGCACTTGGGTCATCAAACAAGTGTCGACAACCACCAAAGCAATTTTAGTTGCGGAGTCATCGAGCACGATAGCTCGTAAGAAGAGCCGATCGTGAATCTGCGTTGATTTACCTTCTAGAAAGCCGCCCGCAATGATGGAAGTCGGCGTCGTCGGGGTAATGTCCAGTGCGACAGCCCCGGCCCGAAATATGCGTTGCGGTGGTTGCTGAATCTGATCGCTTGCTAGAGTAACGTATCGAACCTGAGTTGCGAAAACGATTAATATCGCTATACACTATGAGTTGATTTTGAATTTTGCCATGAAATCAAGTCTTAGTCGGTAGCGGTTATCGTGGGGAAAGCGAAATATACGAACGGGACGTACAGCCCATCATAACTTGAACAGGTAAGCCGAGGGTGGAGCTGCGATACAGAATCCGATGGCGTAACGCCAGGGGCCATGTGCGAATGCCGCCGAGTTCGACTCAACGTCATCTCGGGCGATTGTTTCGAGTCAAAACACACTCTGGTTTTTGCTTTAAAATACAAGACAAGCCGGTCGTGAAGGATTAATATAGTAGGTTCCCTGCCTTGCAATCGGGAGCTCAACTTCGCTTTACATCGTCCTGAGTTCGCCGAGTCCCTCCGAAGGTCGCATTCCTGATGTGGATTAGTTACCGATTCTGCTCTTTCGTGGTTGCTCTGCTAGCAACTTCGACGCTCGCTCATTCGGGCGATGGCCTCAACTTTAGTCGCGACGTACTTCCGATCCTGTCGGAGAATTGTTTTGCTTGTCATGGTCCAGATGTTGCGGATCGCAAGTCGGATCTGCGACTCGACGATCGCGAACAACTTCTAAAAGCAGTTTCCCTCGGTACCCCCATGGAGAGCGAACTGCTGGTTCGTGTCCGATCGAAGGAAGCTGAAGTGTTAATGCCACCTCCTGCGTCGCACAAGAAACCACTGAGCGCCGAACAGATCGATATTCTCGAACGTTGGATCGCGGCAGGTACTACGTGGGGCAAGCACTGGTCGTTTGAACCACCTGTCAAAGTTTCACTGTCAGAGGATGGTGGGAAAAACCCTATCGATGCGTTGATTGCATTGCTGCTTGCAAAAGAAGGGCTACAGCCATCGCCCACCGCGCCGCTTCACAGTCTACAACGCCGGTTGTCTCTCGATTTAATTGGCTTGCCCCCATCCGTGGATGCAATTGCATTGGACGGAACGGATACAACACTCCGAAAGTACGTGGATGAACTCTTGGCGTCGCCGCACTTTGGAGAAAGAATGGCAATGTGGTGGCTAGATGTGGCTCGCTATTCGGATACGGACGGTTTTCAAGCCGACTCGACACGTACCAATTGGCCTTGGCGTGATTGGGTGGTGAATGCATTCAATCAAAATATGCGACTGGACCAATTCACCATCGAACAATTTGCCGGCGATCTGCTGCCCGAGGCGACCGACGAACAAAGGCTAGCGACATGCTTTCACCGCAATCACATGACCAACGGTGAGGGAGGACGTGATCCAGAAGAATCACGCGTTGACTATGTGATTGACCGAGTCAACACATTTGGAACCGTTTGGTTGGGGTTGACGGTTGGATGTTGCCAATGCCATTCGCATAAGTTCGATCCGATCTCGCATGCAGACTACTATAGCCTCTCCGCCTTTTTTAATAGTATCGACGAAGATGGCAAGGCAGGTGATAGCGCTAAACCATACTTGAGTTACAAGTCAGACAAAGCAGGGCAAGCAATCGACGAAGCCGAGCGACTGGTTGAACAGAGAACGCCAGCGGAACTGGAATCGCGAACGCTGGCTGAAGTACCATTTGAAACATGGCTCAAGAAACAGATGGCGATAGTCAAGGACGGGTTTGTCGGTTGGAATCCGCTTCGCGCGATAACAATGGAATCGAGTGAAGGGACAACCCTGACGCAACAAAGTGACGACTCAATTCAAGCATCTGGAGATCATCCTAACCAAGATGACTATCGAATTACGGCTTCTCCCAAACAGTCTCGAATAACAGGAGTCAGATTGGAGGTATTGCCTCACAACACGCACACCAACGGATCTCTTTCTCGAGGTGAATCAGGCGAGTTTATCCTAACGGACATTAAGATCCAAGTCCGTCGGCGCGGCAGTTCTCAAATTCGCGACATCAAAATTGACTCCGCAGTGGCTGATTATTCCGCCGACAAAAAAAAGAACGACAACTACGGTGATGTTAAGGACACGCTCGATGACGATCCTCGAAACGGTTGGACTACCAAGGGCGCTGCAAACACTGAACCACACACGGCGATCTTCGCCCTTGAAGATCCGTTAACGTTAGACGTAGATGAAGAGCTCGTCATAGAGCTTCGGCAGAGATCGACTTTGGGGGCCGCAAACATCGGGCGATTTCGACTAGCTACCAGCGAACAGCTAGGCCAGGCCATTCGAAGCGTGAAACCGTCGCCACTCGAAGACTTGGCGTCTGTTGGCGAGACGAACTCCGATGGCTTAGACAAATTGCTGCGGGCCAGGCTATTCGATCAGTTCCTGCAAGACCATAAACCGTATCAACATCCGAAGGGACTGCTCGATCGGGCCAAAAGCCAGCTAAACGAAGTCAAAAAGGCGGGCGAGAAATTGAAAGTCATGGTGCTTGAAGAGCGCAAGGAGCCTCGCGATACGTTTATTCTTCTGCGTGGAGTGTGGGACAAGCACGGTGACAAAGTAGAGCCAAACGTACCAGCGTCGATTGCCGCTTGGCCAGAAGGTGCGGAAAAGACACGCCTGGGGTTAGCTAAATGGATCGTCTCCGAACGGAATCCGCTCACCGCTCGCGTGCTTGTCAATCACGTTTGGCAATTGCTTTTTGGACAAGGACTAGTCCGAACGCAGGAAGATTTCGGGCTCCAAGGCGAAGCGCCGACGCATGCCGAACTGTTGGATTGGTTAGCGGTCGAGCTCGTTGAAAGCGGATGGGATTTGAAACATCTCGTGCGGCTCATCGTAACCAGTAAGTCGTATCAACAAAGCTCTGCCGTATCTCCGGATCTGTTGGCCCGTGACCCACAAAACAAATGGTTGGCACGCGGAGCCAGATTTCGGTTGCCAAGCTGGATGCTTCGCGATGCGGCGTTGCATTCGTCGGGATTGCTAAATCCGGCTTTGGGCGGTCCTCCCGTTCGACCTTATCAACCAGACGGAGTTTGGGAAGAACTATTCATGGGGCGATTCAAGTATGAGCCAAGTGAAGGGGATGCCCAATATCGGCGTTCGCTCTATGCATTTTGGCGACGATCGATTGCTCCCACGTTTCTATTCGATTCGGCGCAGCGACGGACATGTGAAGTTCGAACGGGGCGCACCAATACACCGCTTCACGCCCTCACTTTGCTCAATGACACAACTTATCTGGAAGCATCTCGAACGTTGGCGATTTGGGCTTGTGATGCGCAACCCGAATGGCCGATGCAACTGACTGGAATTTTCCAGCGCGTACTGAGTCGCAAACCAAACGAAACTGAACTTAAGGTCCTCGAACGCGAAGCAGTTAGCGCATTGGAATACTATCAACAGCACGCCGAGGACGCGACTAAATTGCTGCAAATAGGACAAGCGAGGGTTCCTCTTGAGCGCGAAGCATCCGCCCGAATAGCTGCCGCGATGATCGTAGCAAGCATGATTCTCAATCTCGACGAGGCGATGACACATGAATGACACGATGGAAGTTGCACGGCGCTATTTTCTTGGGAAATGCACTGGAGTGTCGATCGGAGCGATGGCTTTGTCGAGCTTGTTGAGGCAGTCGGTGGCCGACGAGAAATCCGCCATGGAACCGATCGGAATGCCTGAGTTACCGCACTTCGCACCCAAAGCCAAGCAAGTCATTTTTCTTACGCAGTCAGGTGGGCCATCACAAATCGAGCTTTTCGACGAGAAACCGGGGCTCGCAAGATTCGCGGGTACAGAACTGCCAGATTCCGTTCGCCAAGGTCAACGTTTAACAACAATGACATCGAACCAAAAGCAGTTGATCAAACCGGCAGCGACAAAGTTTCGGCGATATGGTCAAAGTGGGGCAACAATTGGGGAGTGGCTCCCATATCTGGGACGCATCGCAGATGACGTATGTTTCATCAAGTCGATGTGCACTGAGGAAATCAATCATGCACCCGCGATGACCAAGTTTTTGACCGGAAATCAGATCCCAGGTCGTCCTACTTTGGGCGCTTGGTTGAGTTATGGTTTGGGCAGCGTTAATCGTAATCTTCCAGATTACTTGGTATTGATTTCCAAGATGCAACGGCCAAGTGACCAACCGCTCTACGATCACTATTGGGGTAGCGGCTTCTTGCCCTCGCGATACCAAGGAGTAAAACTTCGCAACTCGAAAGATCCCGTTCTCTATTTGCGAGACCCAGATGGAATGCCACGCGCACTGCGACGCGGAATGCTGGATGGCATTTCCGATCTAAATCAGATGCAACTCGTGCAAACGAACGACCCTGAGATCGCTACTCGTATTCGTCAATATGAGATGGCCTATCGAATGCAAAGTAGTATTCCCGAGCTCACTGACCTGAGCGACGAACCCGACGAAGTTTTTCAGCTTTACGGGCCTGATTCGCGCCGGCCAGGTAGTTACGCTTCGAATTGCATTTTGGCGCGAAGATTGATCGAGCGTGGGGTGCGTTTCGTTCAACTGATTCATCCGGATTGGGATCATCATAGTCGCTTGACATCCTGGTGCACGGCTCGATGCCGCGATACGGATCAACCGAGCGCCGCTTTGGTAACGGATCTAAAACGAAGAGGATTGCTCGATGAAACGCTTGTCATGTGGGGAGGTGAGTTCGGTCGCGGTGTCGCTGGGCAGGGGAAATGGGATAGCCCCGAAGCGGGACGAGATCATCATCCACGCTGCTTTACGATGTGGCTGGCAGGCGGTGGCGTCAGGTCTGGATTCACGTACGGTGCGACCGACGATTTTAGTTATAACGTGGCTGAGAACCCGGTCCAGGTTCGCGACTTACATGCCACAGTCATGCGATTGTTAGGGATCGACCACGAAAGGCTTACCTATCGCTTTCAGGGGCTTGATTTCCGACTGACTGGCGTCGAATCGAGTCATATCGTGAATGAGATTATGGCATAAAGCGGTAGCATCACGGGTTTCCAGCAAGGAAACGGGTAAGCCGATTAGGCGACAAACGCATAACGGTCCCTAAACGATTGTCCACTTTAGGCTGGTTTACCATACCAATGCACAACTTCTTACTTGGAGACGTACCAATGCTGGAAGATCCTCATCGGAACTTCAAACGCAGAAATCGCCCAGGAGCCTCGCCCAAACATCGTCTTTATTGCCATTGACGATCTCAACGACTGGATAGGCTGTCTCGGTGGGAATCCGGACGTCAAGACTCCTAACCTTGACCGACTTGCGCAACGAGGAATGCTGTTTCGAAATACGCATTGCCAAGTACCTGTCTGTATGGCGTCCCGCGTTTCTGTTTTTTCCAGCAAACTTGCATCGACCACGGTTTGCCACGAGTTCAACGATGTGGGAAGAATCGACACGCACCCCGCTGATTTTCGCAGGCAAGGGCGTTCCTGCCGGCGTAGCCACCGATGCGGCAGTCGGATTGTTGGATATCTATCCGACCCTGGTAGAAATCGCCAACCTCGCCGCCGACCAATCACGTCGGTAGGGAAAAGCATGGCTTTTTTGTGGCCGACTACCGACCTTCGCGAAGTCGTTCGCCAAGAAAATTATCGAGTTCAGGAATCGCAAATATCTTGTTTACGGTTTTGTCAATATCATACTCGACGCGCCGGAATTCAATATTGGGATACTCCAGTATCACATAGCAACTGCGCCAATCACCATCGCGAGGCTGTCCAACACTCCCTACGTTGATCATCGCTTTATCGTTGGGTAATTCCAACTGATACCCAAACTCATCCGGTCTCAGAAACTGCATACTGGTAGTAAACACACCAGGGGCATGCGTATGGCCTTGAAACGTGTAACCCTGGATCATCGAAAAGAGCTTCTCCATCTTGCGACGATTGAAGACATCCTCAGGGAATACATATTCGTTGAGCGGATTCCGAACCGAACCATGTACGAAGAGAACATTTTCCTCTGAAATGGTTCGAGGCAATCGAGCCAAAAACTCAAGACGTCGCTGGGCCTCAGCGAGATGAGTGTTGTTCTCGAGCTGTTTTCGAGTCCAGAAGATGGCTTGTTCCGCTGCCGTACTGAATCCTTCCGGATCAATCAATGCACCGTAGTCGTGGTTTCCCAAAACGCATTGCTCAAACTTCGATACGATATCGAGGCACTCACACGGGTTTGCGCCATATCCGACGATGTCACCGAGGCAAACAATCCGATCGCAACGCTGCGACTCAATATCCGTCAAAACAGATTGCAACGCTTCCAAGTTGCCATGAATGTCGCTTACGATTGCAGTGCGCACGAATGATTGGTTCTCTATATTGAGTGGGGGGATTTCTCGATTTAGCGCCCAGTGCGCAAACGATCGCCAAGCATGTTATCGAGTTCACCCACGCCATATATCTTTTGACAAGTGATTTCAAAATCATATTCGACTCTACGGAAATACAATTTTCGTGCATCGTGGTCGATAATTACGTAGCAAGCTCGATTGTCCTCGTCCCGAGGTTGGCCAACGCTGCCTACATTCACCATCAACTTTTCCTTGCCAAGAGCGAACACACCATCGCATTGCGATGGCTTGATAAATTCCAAGTCCGGTGTAAAAACCCCGGGCATGTGGGTATGCCCTTGGAAACAATACTGTGGAACTCTGGTGAAAATACTCTCCATTTTGTTTTTGTCGTAAATGGTTTCAGGGAACACATATTCGTTGGTCGGATCCCTCGGCGAACCATGAACGAACATGAATTTGTCCTGGTGATGCAGTTTCGGCAACTCGCTCAAATAGTCCCAGCGCCTATTAACTACGCTCAAAATCCCAGCGTCCAATCGATCTCGAGTCCAGTAAATAGCCCGAAGAGCGACGGGATTGAACCCTTCAGGATCGAAAAGCGCGGCTTGGTCGTGATTTCCAAGGATAGTAAGGGTCGTTTTTCTCATCACTAAGTCGAGGCAATCACATGGGTTAGGTCCGTAACCTACAATGTCGCCTAAACAAATAATCTGCTCTACGGATTGGCCTGCAATATCCGCCAACACGGCTTCAAGTGCTTCAAAGTTGCCGTGAATATCGCTAATCAGTGCTTGCCTCACTTCGGGCTCCTCGACTGGACGACTGCAATTCCGCCTGGAGGCGGGGACAAAAAATTCTGGAAAAATGAACAAACATTCATTCTAGTCCGTGTCGCAATGCGTGGGCACCCCAGATTATCGTGCTACACAGTAATTTGTATGCAGTCAGTACCAGTAGAACCATGCGACGCTGTTTTTCAGCATAGGATAACGTCAATCCATGAATAGCAATAAAGCAGAAGCAAATACGAACCTGTCAAACAATGAGGAGCCCACTCAGGAAATGCGAGAAAAACGTGTCGCTTGGATCACAGGAAGCGGAGCACTGCGGGTCGGTCAAGTCATCGCAAAGCACTTTGCGTCTCAGGGCTACCGAATAGCACTCCACGCAAACACCTCCTTCGAAATCGCAGCGAAGTGCGCTTCGGAGATGATCCAATCTGGTACCGATGCAATCGTCCTGCGGGGTTCTGTGGAAGAGCCTGCTTTCGCAAAAACGTCGGTGCAACGCATTGTTAAGCATTTCGGCCGACTCGATGTTCTAGTCAATTCAGCTGCCGTTTGGGATTGGCAACCCTTTGAAGAAACCACGGCACAAGATGTGCAACGGCAGTTCGAGGTGAATACACTAGGAACCTTTCTATGCAGCCAAGCGGCGGGACTGCATATGACACTACAGCACAGCGGTGGAGCAATCATATTGGTCGGCGATTGGGCAGTACTGCGTCCATACCCCGACTTTTCGGCATACTTTGCGGGCAAAGGAGCGATCGAGACGATGACTCGTTCTCTAGCGATCGAACTGGCGACACGCAATCCTGCCGTGAGAGTCAACGCGATACTGCCAGGTCCCGTGATGCTGGACCCATCCATTTCACCAGAAAGTGCAATTAGAATAAAGCAACAATGTCTCCTAAAACGCCATGGCAAGCCGGAACACGTGGCACAGGCTGCTTACTTTCTAGCCACACATGAATTCATCACGGGCGTATGTCTACCAGTCGATGGCGGGCGAAGTATCTACGCGGGACCTTCGATGGATGCGATCGCCCACCCTACTTTTCATCGGCACTGATCAATAATTTGAAGAGTGGTGATCGGTGAGAAGGGTCGAAAATTGCTCTATTATTTTTAAAAGAATTTCGTGTAGCATCCGCCGAATTGGAAGGACTAACGGAATGGCTCATTTTGCTCGCCAGAAACGGCAATCGCGATTTTACTGGGCCGAACTTGGTTTCATAGCCCTTGGACTCCTCGGTTTGCAGCCGGGGCTCTTTACCTATCTCATTTTTGGTTCTCCATCCAGGTCCAGTTCCTTCGACGACTCGTACTATCAGGTATTTCCAAACCAAGCATTAAACCAGATCCAAGTGTCGGATAACTCTCGGGACTGGCCACAGACTTATCTCGCGTCGTATCAGCCGGTAAACGCTTTCCCATCATCTTACGCTCAGCCCCACCAACTGCTCTATGCGGAAATGCCGACGTACTCCGGATCGGCTCCATACCCGCAACAGCAAAACTATTCACCTCAATCGGCAAACTATCAGCAGCAGCTCCAATACGCTCAGTCTATGCCGCCAGTCGCAGCAACCTACTCGCCAAGTTCATATCCCAACGCATTACCAAGCGCTTACAGCGGTCTTGCGGTTAGGCCCACGCAACAGCCACTTTTTGATACCAGCTACAATTCAAACTACACCACGGGAACGGAAAAAACTGCCCCATCAGCGCAAAACTATTCCTATCAGCCCAATATGGCCAACACGAGCACATGGCAACGCTATCGGGCGCCAGCACCGCCGATCTACCGCTAAAATTTGGTCGATTAATCAATTTTCTGTATGCCGAGGAACTCTGCATTATCTTCGGCACAGAGTATCTTTTCTGCAATTGACTCCATTAGCAGACTCGGTTTTCCGCTATAGTAAGGAGTATTCTTTAGGAATAAGGTCAAGTTAAGGATGAGGAAGTAAGCATTGTTTGTGTTTTCTTTAGGCGACTTTTCATGCGAATCCTTTGTGCCGAAAATTGCCCGGTAAGTTTCGCGGGTATTTCCATATTGCTGGCCGTTGAGGGCTACACCAACGTTGCCATGGCTTCGAATTATGCTCAGGTCAAGGGCATGATGGCGGCAAATTCGTTCGATTTGTTGATAACCGAATTGCGATTTGAAGATGCTGAACTTTTGGATGTTGTCGGGGAGGTTCTCCAAGCAACTCCCGGTATCATAATTTTGGTCTACACACTTCAAGAAAACCCAACCTATCTGGCTCGCGCATCGGCCTGCAAACTGTACGACTTTGTTCTCAAGAAAATGAGTACATCCTATTTGCTCCGATCGATTACCGAAGTCCCAAGCGGCGTTGCCCCCCTCGAATCGCTTTTGACCATGTCGACCAAGTTCCTTACTCATCCGGAACACCCAAGCAATCCTCATACCGAACATTTGACCAAACGAGAGTTGCAAATTCTTTCACATCTTGCACTTGGCCTTAGCAATCGAGAAATCAGCAGTTCGCTTGGAATCAGTCTAGAAACCGTCAAGGAACACGTCCAAAATGTACTGCGCAAACTCAAAGCCAACGATCGAACCGAGGCGGCGGTCTGGGCACTACGCAAAGGCGTTCCGACCTTAAAATTGCCATGACTTAGGCTCGCCGAACGGTCAGAAATCAAAAGGAAAATGGAGAAATCTTATTAAATTGCCGTAGGCTGAGGGAGAACTTGGCGACATGCGACTTTTAGAACATCATGACCGTTGCCGCATCTGCATTGAGACTCCCCATGGATGGCCCGATAAAGGCTAGTACTTGCCGCTCGGCAATACGCTGGACACCGAAATGAGGATGTTGGTCTCGGGGCCAAATAAAGAAAAGTCGGAGATACCCATCTACGATCTCAACGCTTTAGACCACGATGTTTTCGTAGCAAGGCAACCGGCCAATAAAAACGTACCAACACTAAGATGTGTAATGTGGGTTGCTCAACACACTCGATTTAACGCGACGATTGAAACAGGCTTTAGACGTTACGCAGTCTATGGTTTATTGAATGCACGGGTGGGGAACTATTCGGACGCTCCACCATTCAACGCCTGCTGTCCGTTGCAATCGCGAAGCAAGTTTCGCGAATGCCTTCTTGGTGAGCTTAACACCGTTGGCATAGAGCTTGGTTGCA
>CAMDKL010000197.1 GCA_945900945.1 Pirellula staleyi DSM 6068 | reverse complement strand
TGCTTTTTGGTAGCCGCCAGCAAGATTCCAAGCTATAGGAATTTTGTCTTGGCTGCAGCGTTCAAAAACGGTGGAGTCGCGCTTCGATAGCTCTTCGTTCGTGAGCAAACCTCCCAACGGGTCCTTTATGTGTGCATCTGCGCCAGCTTGGTAGAGAATCAAGTCGACCTTGGCGTCTCGCAGCTGTTCGATTGCCGAATCTAACCAGCTGAAGTAGTGGTCAGAATCTCGAAGCGATTGGGCACCGCTGGTGTGATGCATGATGTCGCTTGCTAACTTGAGTCGCTGAATAATATCGTCGGTACCGTCCCCGTAGTGCCAATCACAGTCAAGGATTCCAACTCGATTCACCAAACCTTCAGCTAGCAGCTTCCGACTGGCCACGATCAATCCATTGAACGTACAAAATCCTCCGCCAGAACCGTAGCACGCATGGTGGAAGCCGCTCGATGGCGAACATGCGACGCGCGATCGGACAGCTTCGCGGGCCGCAGCAACCATCGAACCAACCGTCCAACGAGTCGATTCTGCAACGTCGAGGTTTTTGTTGCCATGTCCGTTGTTCGTCTTGCCAGAAAATACACCTTCGACATATTCCGTCGAATGCGCCAAGCACAAGTCATCATGACTGACCGGTTCAAAGGACATCGGTTCAATGAGATTCTGCTCTAACCAGTCTGCGAAGACGGCCGCTGGCTTTTCACCAGACGGAGAATATCCACCCGAGGGGCAAGACATTCGTGGGTCAAAAAACGCTTTAATGGTGTTTGGCAATCGAGGTACTTTCTGTTGATGATAGTTAGCGGGGTGCTTTTGGTGGTTGGATTTGTCGTCGAACTGTGGATGTGCGAAACCTATGCTTACGCTTTCGAAAGATCCAGGCTGGTTTGCCATATCACTAGCTTCACTTCATTCCCTCACGTTCTTCAGCCGTAAAATCGTTAATCACAGTATCGTTGGCAGATCGCTGCTTACGCATACGCGCCACTTTTGCGTCGGTCGCACCGTAGGCGGCCATTACTTTCTCCTTTGCAAAGTCAGCGGTTCCTCGATCTGCGATTCCCATTTCCTGAGCTTCTGCAAACGAGTCCTGGTCTGCACCAAGGAATGTAAAATGCCATCCATACTTTTCCTGCTGTAGTTGAGTCATTTCTTTGATCTTGGCCTTTGAAAATTCTTTACTTGAATTCTCCTGGCCGTCGGTCATCACAACAAAGATCACCAAACCCGGACGATCTTGTTCAGCCATCGCTTCCAGCCGCTGGCCAGTTTCGATCATGGCTCGGCCGATGGCATCGAGCAGCGCGGTGCCTCCCCGCGGCAATAGTTTGAATTCCGGCGATTGAGCGATCGGGACGCCTTTGCAAAGGAATTCGTACTCCGTATCAAACTGCACAAGGGTGAGCAGCGCCTCGCCTGGCTCCTTGGCCTGGTTTTCGATAAAGGCAATGACGCCACCCTCAGCGTCAGAGCGTATTTCTTGCATCGAACCGCTTCGATCGACAACCAGCGTAATGTCTGTTAAATCGGACCTCATAGAAATGCTCCTAAGCAGTTATTGACCACAAACGACTAGATAAACCACACTTTGCAGACTCGCAACCACAACCTGTCTTTTCGGAATACTGATTCCGTGGCAGAGAACCGATGCCTGAATCTCCAGCCTTTCATTATCCAGATCTTCGTGACACCTTTGGTCACAGCACAACGATAATTGCTGGTTACTGAAGATTTATTTCCTCGGGATGCGAACCTGAAATCGCCGTTCATGCTCATATTGATCAGAACGAGTTTCTCGCGGTGAGTCATTGTTTCTCACCGATTACATGTTGAGCAGGGTTGACGCCCTCTCCAACCTGCACAGTCCGGGCAAGGTGGATTCTGTCTTCGGACAGACATGCGGCCTTTTTGGCATTTCCGCGACCGGATCGAGCAAATTCGTCTGCAACTCTCAGATTCACTGTTTTACAGAGTACCGCTATTTAACAACCAAATCCCATTGTGAGAGATCGCTTTGGGGACGACGGACGAAGCCGTGACGAACTTTAAGTCGATCAAACGTTGACGATTCCGGACCAACATTGCCTAATTGATGGATCGGTCCAAGCGATGGTCGATCCCGACTCTTAGGTCATTGCCCCACAACGCGCCGTGAACGTATTCCACGCCGAAAAGTGCTTGCATGTCATCGAAGGTGAGATGAAGCTCCAGAAACAGTTCCACGATTTCATCGATGGGGATTGGCGGCACCAAGACTTCGCCATGCTCCCTACTGTATTCGGCCAACAGGAGCGCGGCCTCGTCCTCAAACTCCTGGTCATTCAAAAATGGCAATTTTGCCGCTGAAGATGAAAGTCGCTTGGCCACAGGCTATTTCTCCCCGTGTTTCTTTTCTTTCTGCATTCTTTCTGCATTCTCCGTCAGCCTGCGGAGCTGTTCGGCCGTTAGACCTTGGACCGCGCGGAGCAGGTCGGGGACTTCGGTTTTCTCCTGGATGATCGCCGGCAAGTCTTCTGGCACGCGGCCGGCGAGCGCTGTCCATTCATCCGGGCTTTCTGCCATCAGCTCAGCCATCCGTTTAACGCGATCCGCCGTGGGCGGGTCTACGTTCCCCTGCTCAACCTGCGATAGGTAGGTCGGACTGACGCCAACCAGTTGGGCAAACTTGCGCAGGCTAAAGCCCTTCTCAATCCGTTTTTCACGGAGCGCCTCGCCGAAAGTCTTGTCATGTTTCTTGACCATTTTTTACAGCGCCCCCTTAAATGCTCGGTCGAGGATGGAGGGGAGCAATGCGTCGAGTTCAATTCCAGCAGCATGCTTTATGAGCTGCATTTTACGAACCCTCTGCAATAGACGTCCAAACTGCATTTGCTGTTCGTAATTCGCAATTGGAACTTCGATCTCCGAGAGTTTTTCCAGTCCCAGGGTTCTATTGCGACCTGCGCCTCCCGGCGAGGCTTCACCGATTTTTTCGAGCCCCTCTGGCGTCAAAAAGTAGAAGCAAAGGAACTCTGGCGTTATATGCCCCTCTTGAGCGTGGCAAGTAATAAAGCGATGAGATCCAAATCGGCCTTCATCTTCTGGCTGTGCAACCGCAATTGCTCCCTCCCAAGCAAAGACGTTGTTGAAAACTAAGTCGCCTGGCGCAATTCGATAAAGCTTTTTTGATCCAATCGCGAGGTAATCTAGCGGCGGTTTGTGAAACGTTCCTTTACCAAATGAACGAATTCCAAGTTCGGGATATTCCTCTCCAAAACGTGGCTCGGTCTTTCGTCGCACTAGTGGGGCAACCTTTGCCATCTTCTCGCGAGGAGCGACCGAGATTATTCGTGCAAACTCGCTACGTGCTAACGCCCGCCAGCCACTCTCGACTTGCTCTGCCATAAGTCGAGTGTCATCAATCTTTGCAACCATGCTGTCGATTTTGGTCACGATTCGTTGCTGCTCCTCAAGTGGAGGTAAAGCAATCTGCTGTGAGAGGAATTTGGATTCCTGAAGATATCTGCGATTCGTTGTTCCTGAGCTTGCGCGAACGCAGAAATCAACAAATCCTGGCGTTCGTGTCACAAAATAGAAATAGCGGGAGCTGAGAAGAGATTCGTCGACATCAAATGCCCAAAAATTTCCAGTTATTATCGATCCATCGCAAGCTTGATCGACAACACCAAACGCCCCATTGAGCGCGTCAATCTTTGAAAGAAGAAACTGGCCCTTGCGAATGTAAAACTGCTTCTTGGTTCCTATTTCACTTCCTGGCACTTCATCTCGAACACTAACGCCATTTCCATATAGACGTATAGTTACCCGCTTGTAGCGTTCCTCGTCTACAATGTTGAGCTGTTGCTTTCGCCTCTGCAACACGCTTCGCAACGGAACTGCTGGCCATTCACTCGCTGTCATAGTTGCACTCCCGCGAGTTCGGCTTTAAGTTCTTCCAAGACTGCGATAATTCGCTTGTGCTTTTCTAATATGTCCTCTACGAGGACCTCCGGAGGAAGATGCTCAATCGCTTCCTCGCTATGAGGATTCTTTAAGTCCAGGTCGCATGACAGAATCGCTCCGCTTGAGTCATACTTGATTACGTCAGTTGCTTTTACCCGCCAAGCACGTTCGCTCTCGCGTCTACGATTCAGCTTAAACCACTTGATACATTCCTCGAATTCTTCAATCCGAATGGGATTTGTTTTCGAGTACTTTTTGCGACCGTCAGGCATCGCCGTCTCGTAGTACCAGATATCTTTGGTAGAGCCGGAGCGGTCAAAAAACAAAATATTCGTCGGGATATCGGCGTATGGTGAAAACACGCCGAATGGAAGGCGAACAATGGTGTGCAAATTGAACTCTTTAAGAAGCTCCTCCTTGATTCGTGCGGCGACGCCGTCCCCGAAAAGCGTACCGTTGGTTACCACGACCGCAGCCCTGCCACCGGCTTCAGAAGCGGTGCCTGGCTTGCGTAGTTTCCGCATAATAAGTTGCAGAAAAAGCAATGCTGTTTCGGAGGTTTGTTTGTCGGCCGGAAAGTTACCCCGGATGCCGACCTCTTCTTCGCCACCGAACGGTGGATTGGTGAGGATCACATCCACTCGATCCCTTTCGCCAAGTTCTGTAATCTTCATTGCTAGGCTATTTCCATAATCAATGGATGGCGAGTCGAGACCGTGTAGAAGAAGGTTCATTTGTGCCAACATGAAAGGAAGCGGCTTGGCCTCACCGCCACGAATGCTTCGTTCTTGCAGCAACTTTTTGTCCTGAACCGTCTTGCACTGTTTCTCAAGGTGAGAAAATGCTTCAGCGATAAAGCCGCCAGTGCCGCATGCGGGATCAAGGACGACTTCGCCAAGTTGTGGATTTGTTACGGTCACCATGAACTGAATTACAGGGCGCGGTGTGTAGAACTCACCCGAGTCGCCGGCTGCGTCGCGCATTTCGCGAAGCATCGACTCGTAGAGCCGGGCCAGTGTGTGAATCTCTTCCGAAGAATCGAAGTGGATTCCATCGACAAGATTGATGACATCCCGCATCAGGTAGCCGGAAATCATGCGATTGATCACGCCGGCAAACACGGTAGCGATTACATCACGCCGACGGTCACCGTTTGTCGACTGCAATCCACGCAGGTATGCCAATAGGCCCGATCCACGTTTGCCATCCGGTCGCGTCGCTTCATCTTGATTTACGAATGCGATCAGTTCGTCGCCAGTGATGCCTTGCTTATTCGTTGCCCAATCGCGCCAGCGGTAGGGAGCCTCAATAGCAGACTTGTACTTCTTGCCGCCAATCCCGGCGCGCGCCTCTTCGAGCTTCTCGCGGTCGTCGAGAAACTTGAGGAACATGATCCAGGTAAGCAAAGGGAGGCGATCCAAATCGCCATTAAGCCCCTTGTCCTTTCGCATAATGTCGCGAGCTGATTTGATGAGGCTTCCCAACTGCTGCGCCGTTGTTTTTGGTTGTTCAGCCGTCTTGGCTTTCTTTTTGGCCATCTTGGTCTTCAATCGTTTTCAAGGGTATTCAGATCGGCTGCTCATGCAGCCGCGTACAAAAGGGTTTGAAGCTGGATGACAGCTTGCCGTAACTGTTCGACGCCGCCGAAGCGAGCCGCGATCTCGATCACGTTGCCGTGTTCGTTGATTGGTGGAAGTTCCAACACATCGGGAATGACGAATTGCGCCGTGCCGTGTTCCGTGTACTTGTCGAGCAGCTCTTCAAGAATCTTCCGTGCATCGGCCCCAAACTGATCGAAGAAGTCCCGTCGATCCGTGCGAAGTCGTTGGGCCCGCTCGCGCCGTGTGCGCGGAGGGGCGTTGAATGCCAAGTGGCAAATCAAGTCCAACGGGTCGGCATCGGGTTGGTTGGCGGATTCCGCCAGGTGGTCGAAATCGATTCCCCTGTCCTCGAGGCGGTCGATGATCTCGCGGCGTTTATCTGGATCGGCCCATTCGCCGCGCAACTCGGCCGCGTTGCGGTACAGCGTGCGGACCTTGTCGGCTGTGTAGTCGGTGAACTGAACCACTCGAAGTTGGTTGCCATCCGGATCGAGCTCGTAAACCAGATGGGCGGCGATTTCGACGTTGCCGCCATCGAAGTAGAACTTGCGTCGTGGAACGTCTAGTTCATCCGGTGGCAACTCGCCGCCACCATCATCTTCTTCCGGCTCCGATTCAGGCGTAACAATCGTCTCTTCGCCGGTTGGCTCGCCTTCGTCGTCGATGGTCTGTTCGGTTTCGAGACACGGATCGCCATCGAAATCGGGGTCGGCAAATAGCCGTGTCGCCGAGCCGGTATAGTCCAGAATGCTGAAGAACAGCTTGCCGTAGTCGTCCCGAACACGAGTCCCACGCCCGATGATCTGCTTAAACTCAGTCATCGAGTTAATAATCCGCACCAGCACGATGTTTTGCACAGTCGGTGCATCAACGCCGGTCGTGAGAAGCTGAGACGTGGTGAGGATTACAGGCGTGCGGCGCTCTAGGTCTTGGAAATTGCTGAGATGCCCGCGACCAATATCGCCCTCATCGGACGTGACGCGGCAGACGTAATCGGGGTTATCGCGGACCAGATCGGCGTTCAAGTTGTTGAGCGCCCGCCGCATTTCGTCTGCGTGTTCCTGATCGACGCAAAACACTATGGTCTTGGCGAAGCGGTTGGTCCGCTTGAGGTATTCGGTGAGGTGCCGCGCGACGGTCTCAGTTCGCGCTTTCAGCGAAACGATTCGCTCGAACTCTTTGGTGTTATATTCCTCGTCGGGAATTTGGCGGCCAAAACGATCCAGCTCGCCTTGGCTTGGCCGCCAGCCGACGGCGTCCCAGGTGGTGACCACGCGGTGAACGCGATAGGGAGCCAGGAACCCGTCAGCGATACCTTGCCGCAGACTATAGGTGTAGATCGGATCGCCAAAGTAGTTGTAGGTGTCGGCATTGTCCTGGCGACGTGGAGTTGCGGTCATGCCGATTTGAGCTGCCGGCGCGAAGTAGTCGAGAATTTCGCGCCAATTGCTGTCGTCACGTGCGCTGCCGCGATGACACTCATCGATGATGATCAGATCAAAAAAATCGGGCGGGTATTCGCGATAAAGGCCGGGGCGGTTCGCATCTTTCGCAATGGATTGGTAAATGGCGAAGTACATCTCACGGCTCTTGACCGCATTTCCGCTCGCGATTTTCCAACGGGCGTCGCCAAACGGCGCGAAAATCTTGGCCATCGGATCGTCGACCAGGATGTTGCGATCGGCGAGATACAAAATTCGCGGACGGCGATGCTCCCCCGTGCGATTCCAGCGGGACGACCAGAGTTTCCAGCAAATCTGAAATGCAACGACGGTCTTACCAGTACCAGTCGCCATAGTAAGCAGGATACGCGGATCGCCCTGTGCAACGGCCTGCACCGCTCGGTTGATGGCAATTTCCTGATAGTACCGAGGTGATTTGCCGCTGAGGTGGTAGGCTGGCGCTAACAATCGCTCTGCCGTGTCGGCGCTGAGTGACTCGCTGTTGGTGAGTCGGGCCCAAAGTTCCGCCGGCGTGGGGAAAGCAGTTATTTCGCGTTCCAGCCCGGTTGTGTAATCGAATTCGACGATGCCGTGCCCGTTGGTGGCGAACGCGAACTTCAATCCCAAGATCTCGGCATAGTCCTTGGCCTGCTGTAGCCCCTCGCCTGGCGTCGCGTAGGACGGTTTGGCCTCGACCACGCCAATCGGAAAGTCGGCCCGATAGCGGAGAATATAGTCGGCCCGTTTCCCCGGCCGTCGACGCCCGCGCCGGCCAGTCACGATGATTCGCCCATCCGTGAAGGTGACCTGTTCGTTGATTCGGTGCGGATCGTTCTCCCACCCCGCGGCTTGAAGACCGGGAACAACGTATCGACGGCAGGTATCGGCTTCGTTAGGCATGTGGCAAATTCATCGCGGCCGAAACCTACGACTTAAGTACCTTTTCGATAAGTTGGTTTATCTTGGAAGAGTCGATGCTTCCGTTCGCCTCGTCGCGAGTGATAATCAGAGTTCCATTCTTTCCACCAGCGTCGGTAATGCCATTGGCTTTGTACCAAGCCAATTTGTCGTTCCAACGACGCAGGTAGCGGGGGACGTGGAGCATTCCGCAGTGCTCCCAGTAGTAGTTGAGACCTGATTCCGCGTTTTCGATGGTGAAGTCTGGGTATTTGGTCGTGCCGGCAATGGTCAGCGGTTGTTCATAGCTGTATTCGATGTGCTTTCTAGCCAAGTGATCAGCGATGATTACTTCGGACTTGGAGCGAACCATTTCACCTCGTGCCGTACGGTGGATCAGATTCTCCTCGAAGAATCGACCATCTACGTTGATTGGCGAAGGAGCGACGAAAAGATTTGTCAGGCGGCGCGCCGTTTCCGAGCGATCATCGGACGAGTATTTACGCAGTTCTCCGCGCGGCCCTTGGTGAAGAATGACGATGCGGTCTTTCTGTCGCGTCAGCGCGGTGTAGAGCAACTCACGCGACAGAAGGCGGCATGGGTTCGGCAGAATCAAGAAAACGGTGCCGAATTCACTCCCCTGAGACTTGTGTACCGTTAACGCATAGGCCAGTTCGAGAACCGCATTGCCTTCTTCCCCAAAGTCACGGCTGGTGAAGTCGTACTTGAAGCCCGGTTGCGATGAAAACTCGACCTCCAACTTCCACCGAAAGTCAGGGGCCCCGTTCCGCCTGTAGTATCCAATTGCCACCCCGATTTCGCCGTTGGCAATGTACGGCTCATCCTTGGTGGGATACACCTTGCGATGTTGATTCCAGTAAAGCTTGGGGTCCGTGTTGACAAGATTAATGACTTTGTCGCCGTAGACGATTTCCTCTGGCCCCATCGGTTTCGGGTACTTACGGTTTCGTTCCTTGCGGCAGGCGTCGATCATCTCCTGCCGAAAATGTTTGTGGATTAGGCGGTTGACGTCGGGGACACCGTGCGGCCCCGAACGCACCGGGGCCAGTATCTGCCAACCTTCGGCAGTCTCCGCAGCCCCAAGCTTGTCGGGATACTTTGGGTTTCGCATGTTAAAGAATCGCATTTCATTCCACGGCTCGCCGCCGAGGTTTCTATCGAAGCCCGCAATGTCATCTGGACCTGCGAGCTTCAGTTCATCAACGAGTACTTCGATCAGCTTCTGTCGCAACTCATCAGCGGAATCCCACTGAACGAAGCGAACATGTTCACTTTCACCTGTGCTAACCACCTTGTCGAAAACGTCATCTTCGCCAGGTGCGATGGGTGAACCGCTAAACCACTCAGCCAACTGCAAGTCCTCTCGCTCTTCACCGGCCTGGCGGCGACGGATCGTCAATTCCGCATAGCCTGGCGAGACGCGCGGGAACTTCTCACGAATTCCTTCTGGGGCTAAGTGACGGATAATATCCACGAATGGTCTGCCCGAACCGATTGGCGGCAACTGTCGAAAGTCACCTATCAGGATCAACCGATGGACGCCCTTAAGCGCTTGAATGAGTGCTCCAAACATCTCTTCCGTCAACATCGATGCTTCGTCGATGATCACAGTCCGCGCGCCAACTTCCGCCGGCTTGTCGGAAAGACGGTAACAACCCGTTGAGGCGTCGTAGCGATGGGGACTTAAGAACTGTGCGATGGTATAGCCCTTCAGCTTCAGCTCCTGCGTGGCTTGCTCCATACGGACGCGCGCCTTGCCGGTCGGCGCAAGCAGAAGCACATCTCCTTCAGCCACTTGCGGATGTGAGCAAAGAACAGAAAGCAGTGTGGTTTTGCCGGTACCTGCCGGCCCAATGAGAACAGACAGACGGGACTCTGCGAGCTCTTTCAATGCCGCAGTCTTTTCCTCGCGGGCCTGCTCTTCAAGTTCGTCAGTCGCTTTTGCTCCTTTGGACTTGAGGTGCTTATCGAGTAGCTTTCGCCAGTCGGCATCGACCGTAAGCCGCTTACCTCTAATGCGTTTGTCGATGGCGGTACGGATTGTTTCCCCCATCTCGGCCAATCGCCCCAGTTGAAGCGCAGGCGAACCATCGGCGATCGGAACCTCGACGATAGCGCCGTCGAAGTCGTCCTTGGCAACGTCGATCAGATCAGAATCGACCTCGCATGGCGGCTGAAGTGGCAAATCGCGTATTGCAAGAACGGCCTGCTCCTGCGGCATGAGGGTGCTGCCGTTGGCAGACGCATCTTCAAGCACCTTGACTCCTAATGCCCGCACCCGCCGCGCATCGGTGCCTGCATCCAGCGCCGATGGCTCTGCTAATGGATGCTTCTTGCGCACGACTTCGTCAGGGAATACTCCTCGGTCAATGGTCCAAACACTGATCGGATCAGCAGTCGAGCGAGTTAGCTCGTAAAGCAGATATGGGTTGCCCAGGATATCTTGGTCCTTGGCTTCGACACCGGCCTTTGCTCGCTCCGGTGGCACATAGAGGACCGTTGCTTGATCGCGTGTAATCTCAAAGCGACTAAGGAGTTTGAGTAGAGATCGACGTTCGTCCGGCAATCGCGTCCACTTCTCTCGAATTGTTTTGCCCAACCCATCGGTCAAGTGCGAAGGAAGGTGTTTCTTAGGATCGGCAAAGACCCTATCAACTAATGGCCACGGATCGACATTGTCGCCAGCTTTCTCCGTAATAGCCCGTGCAATGAAGTTCCCCAATTCGAGGCCGAATGCAGACAGAGCTGCGCCAAGGCCAGGACAAGGTCCCCTAGCTCTCCAAAGTTCACCGATGCGATGTCCGTCTCCGCAATCAACAGAGCATCCAAAAATTGAAGATGACTCCAGCTCTCGAGCGATGCTCGATCCGCTAAGCCGATCGCCATGGATCGCATCGTCGGTAGCCTCAGTCGTCTCAAACGGCCATCCAGTTCCTCGAGGTTCAGT
>CAMDKL010000196.1 GCA_945900945.1 Pirellula staleyi DSM 6068 | reverse complement strand
GAAGGGCGAATGCCATGATCAGAATCGATAAAGAGTGACTCGGGAATTCTAGTTGTCGCTGCAATCCGCTAGCGAAAACGCTAGCATTTACGATTCAACTCGGGATTCTTAGTTGTCGCGGCTACGGAAAACTAGTTGTCGCTATACAAGGGGCAATACGGGAAATCGTCTGGCTTGATCCAGACGCCCCTTTTTTCTGGTAAAAGGAGGACATCCACTGAAAAAGAGAAAGCCCACGAGAGTCTGGCAACTACCTAAGCCAAGCAGCCAGGACGTTTATTGCAATGGGTCGGCCAACCACTGTAGGTATTCGAGCGTCTGTGCAGCAAGCTGCGAATCACCGTTGCGTCTTGCATTCACAAATTGTCTTCTGGACTCTTCCACGCTTCGCATGGCTTTTAGATAGAGGGATAAATCAGCGCTGCAGCGGCGGCATTCTGGCTGAGCGATCTGTTTCGCACGACATACCGGACATGCAATTTGTCGATCGCCAATAGATCCCATTTGTGCGGCAGTTTTTTGAGTTGGATCGTTTGTCATGCTAGGTAAAACAGCAAGTCTTCTAGCTCGGCATGCAGCCCTTCCAACAACTCTTTGTCGTTCCCGTGCTCGGCGCTCTCTATCAGACCAATCAATCGGTCAATGTCGTCTGCATCATCACCAGACAACGAAGAACGAACCGACCGTGCACGATTGACGAGCTGTGATTCGGTCGGTTCAGGTGTCCCTGGACCGTCAACCCGATGCTTTACAGAGGGCTCACCTATCTGAGCCCATTCACTTTGGTTCCTCTCCTCTTCCTCATCGGACAACACGAATCCATCGACGACGGAACTGAACCCGTCGGAATCTCGAAACAGAGACTCCATGCGTTCTTCTGACGCTTGTTTACCACTCTCACTCATTTGCGATAGCGCGTTGTCAATTTTCAGTGCCTTAGATACGCCCGATTTGCGTTCTATCGCTGTGACGGTGAGCGTACCATCAAGCGTGAGATCGAATCGAACAAGAATTTCGCCATCGGAATTCTTTGTTTTATTGAGGCCCTCGAGCATAAAACGCCCGATCGACTGATTGCGGCTCAGTTGTGAACTTTCGCCCTGAAAAACATGCACATCCACCTTTTCTTGATTGGCCGAAGTCGTTTGAAAAAGGTCCTCGTACTTGGCTGGCAGTGGAGAGTTTCTACGGATGATGGGAACGAATTCGAGTTCGGGTGAGTAGGGCGAACCAGTCAAGGCTGAAACGCCCAAGGTGTGAGTAGCAATATCGATGAGGACGGGCCCGACCGCATGACCGTCCTGCATCGCTGCTTGAGTTGCCGCTCCTAGTGCTACGGCTAGGTCGGGATTCACTGACCATTTTGGATCACGATGAAACTCCTCTCGCAATCGACGTTGCACTAAGGGTGTGCGTGTCGAGCCTCCCACCAAGATCAGTTCGTCCAACTGACTCGTCGACAATCCCGAGTCGCGGATGGCATCGTCCACACGGGATATGGTTCGTTCCACCAGCGCCGCTATCAAATCCTCGTATTCGTACCGAGATATCTCCATATCGAGATTGACAGGACTGCCATCTACCGTAGCGATGAATTCTTCGGCAATGCGGACTGATCCTGACGATGAGAGTTCGCATTTTGCACGCTCACAAGCCTGCATCAATCGCCAACGCGTCGTGCTCTGCCCCATTAGGTCGCAATGATGCTGAGTGAGAAATGCATCCGCAACATGCTTACTAAGCAACTCGTCAAAGTCATCGCCACCCAGTTGCGTATCACCCTTGCTACTCAACACCTCGACGACCCCCTCCTCCACTCGCACAATCGAAACGTCGAAGGTGCCACCACCCAAATCGTAGACGATCAAGTGGCGTCGCTCGCCAGTGCTCGCGTGATAGACCAAACTTGCGGCCGTTGGTTCGTTAATGATGCGCTCGACAGTTAGGCCTGCGAGTCGTCCTGCTTCGCGAGTCGCTTGTCGTTGATTTTCATCGAAGAAGGCTGGCACCGTAATAACAGCTCTCGTAACTGAAGTCCCAAGAAAAGTTTCGGCTCTCTGTTTCAATCGTCGCAATATCATTGCGCTGATTTCTTGCGGAGAGAAATCCTGTCCTGCCATCTTCATCTGTACGGCTTGTCCCATTCGGCGTTTCACCGAGGCAACGGTTCGCTCAGGAAAGGCAGACAATTGATTTTTCGCTGCGGTGCCAACAATCAATCTGCCATCGAGCGTCATGCCAACTATCGACGGGAGAATCGCTGTCCCCTCTTCTGCGATGACTTGCACCTTGCCATTCACATACGCAGCCACCACACTGTTGGTTGTTCCTAGATCGATGCCGACGATCGCTGATTGCTGGTTTTCCATAGTAGTCTCGATTGATTTGGATTTTGTTTGAAAAATGGGACGGTTTGAAGACAAGGCAGTGGCCGATTGCTCCTCAATCGTTTGCCAATTCCGACTGGTTAGCGTCGGCCAACTATATATTAAGTCGCAATCCGAACCTCAGCGCATCGCAACGTATTGTTCCGCCAGCGGTACAAGGGACGAAGCTGTTGGGCAACATGTGAGCTCGGAACCGAGGGGTCAACGATTAGATCAATGGCATTCATCGTCTCGGAATCGAACGGCTGATGCAACACATTCACTCGCTCGATTTCGCACTGCTTCATCAAACGATGCACGCGTGCGAGCAGAAGATCAAGTCCTCTATAAGTGGCGTCCTGGGTTGGTTCCGTTTGCTTAGCCGTGAAGATCGACTGCGCTAGAGCGGCGCGAAGATCCTCCATCCATTTTCCAGCAAATGTTTTCGCAATCCAAGGGGCTCTTGAGACCATTTGATCGTACCGATGCAGTATGTTATTTTCAGAAGGAGCCATTGCAGGCAGCTGAACGATCGACTCAATAGCTCGATGCAGGCTCTCCTCGATCTCTGCGATGGCCTCAGCCATCTTGCGGTTCTCGGGGACGCTCTCAGCAACTGTGGGTGGCATTGCTATACGTTGTTCAAGTCTTTGTAGACTTTCCTGGAGCGATTGCTGCAACTCGCGTCCGCCACGCACTTGAAGCTTGATCTCATGACGCAGGATTGTAAAAGCTTCGACAATATCCGCAGCACCCAATCGCTCGAACGATGGTTCCAAAGCGACCTCCGGTTGTCTGTCGTGCGATACGGTACTTGGAGTTTGGCTTGTTTCCATCTGATAAATAGTTCTTTCGTTCATCGTTTCATTACTCTAGGTTTCCGAGTGCAAGCAGGTTGAGGGTAGCAAGTCGAGGGCGGACTTTTTCTGCTTCGACAATGACCGCAGACAGATCTGGTCGCACACGATTAGCAGTCATTAAAGCTGTTGCCAGGTTCATCGGATCGTTTAGCATTTCGTAGGCGGCATGGATTTCCCGAAATTTGTCCGGGGACCGGTCCGGCGGATGTTGGCGAACTAAGTTGAGGTATGCCCGTCGAATTTCTTCGCTGGTTGCTCCCGATTTCAATTCCAATATTTGGTATGCGTTACTAAATGTGACACTCATCTCTTAGACCTATTCTGGCTTGCCTGCCGCTTTTTCCTTTCAAGTTCCTTTTCTCTTTGCTTTCTTGCTGACTTTCGCTCTTCGGCCGTCAGGGTAGGGCTCGACGATGCCCCACTTGTTCGTGCACTCGTCTCGTCTTGCTCGACATCGTCCTGTTCGATATCGCCGAACGTGGATATCCCAATCTCGGCCATATCTCTCTCGGCCATCTCTTGGAAGGTCATTACAAATTCGATTGCATGCATCATGGATAGTCCATGTCTAGAAAAGATCCGTCCAATTTTGTCCATGAACTCTTCGGATGAACGTAATAGGAAATCCGATTTGATAAGTAGATCCAATTCGCTCATACCCATCGGACCGAGCGCTAAGGTAACTTTGCGAATAATAGGAGGTATGTCACGAATGTCATTTACGCCTTCGCTCCATTCGCCGTTTGCGTCATCCTCATCCTCTAAGATGCCGCTCATCCGAGCTCGTTTTGCTCTGCACTTTGGGCAATCGCATACGTCGTCGAACTCTTCATCTTCATCTTCACTATACTCGCCTTCGTCAATAAAAGTCGTAGCATAGGAACGCCGCTGGGCGTCACGTGCCTTGACTTCCGAGACGATATCAATCGCTTCGTCGGCGATTTGGTCGAATTGGTATCGATAGAATGGATCTTTTTCGTGTCGGGCGGCTTCCTTTGTCAGAGTGATCAAAGGCTGATAATCGACCATGCGAGAATCCGGGAAGCTATCGCATTCGATGAGCCATTCGAGAACCGCTGCCGCAATGCGAGCTTCTTTCATTGCAAGCTTCTTAAACGATGGTTTCGGCGAATAGTCGTTTCCTAAAGGCCAAAATCGGTGGTGAGCACCCCAACAAAAGGCGTTGACTTGGGTCGCGTCGAGGTCGCTGTTATCGTGAAACTTGATTTGATCGGCAAATGCCCTCCCCAACTTACTCGCTTGGAGCCGATAACCTTTATGTTCCAATCCGGTCCTCACCAGATCCCAAAAGAATGCTCCAATCGAGAACAGATCGGCCAGCGACGCTTTACTCGCGTTTTTGATCTGAAGATCGATTTCGGTCCGAAATGGTTTCAGATTTGCGATGGGGATATTCATTTGCTGCAAAGCAGCGAAGGCCATCAGTCGACCTACGAAATCGCTAATTTTCTGGTCGCGAATGGCATTGGCTTTCAGTTCCTCAAACTTTGCAAGATCGCCGCTTCGCAAAGCCAGGGCCGCATGAAGGAAAGGTAGCCAATTGCGATTCAGCCAAGTCGGCCAAAGTGATTCCGCATCGTCCAAGGCCTTGTTCGCCAACGCCAGGTCTGTCTTGCGCCGACTCAGTCGCATCGCTTCTCGCAATTTGAGTTTCCATGGAAGTGCCTTGGCAAGTGGATCTTCTAATCGTTGGCCGCTGAGCCTCTGGACCAACGCGTTAGCCTTGTCCAACTGGTCTTCTTCTAGATAAAAATCGATCAACGAAAGTGCCGTTTCAAGTTCATCTGGAATCGACTGTACGAACTTCTCTTGAGCGACGACGAGTTCTTTCTCCAATCTTTCTTCATTCGACTTGGAAAGGCCGTTTTCTTCCAGTTGAGCTTCCAATGAGCCAATCAGCTTTTCATGGGCCGGTCGATACCTGGGATACTTTTCAATGGCCTTTCGAAACAGGTCATTTATTTGATCGTATTCGTTCTTTGATTTCCTGAAGGAAAAAATAGATGTCGAAACGTCCTGAGAGCTCCGCTTTTCTTCGGCAAGGACCAAAAGGATTTTGCAAGCGAGGGCATTTTTCAACTCTTCTGGCAATTGTGTGAGGCGGGGCAAGTCTTGGTTGATATATGCTTTCGACACCTTTTCTAGGACGTTATCGAATCCTTGAAAATTGGTTGCATACAAGAATTTGGTTCTATTCCAATTTGGATCGTCTGGTGGTCCGGGAACTGTTTTTATCAGTCGTTCAAAGAGCCCCCAATCGCCTTGATGAAGCGAGAGCTGGACGCAGGCCAACGAAACGGTTGAGACGAACTCGGGGTCCAATTTGCTAAATGCATCTCGAAAATTCGAGAGCATCGCGGACTGCGAAACCGAAAAAGTCGTACCTGGATCGCGATGGCGGACCTGTGCAATTGCGATGGCAGCCGCGATCGCTTTTTTTCGAAACCGCAACGTTTTCGCATGCTCGACCATCACAGACGAAGTAGTCTGGGACTCGCCTCCAAGTGATTCGTCAACCTCAGCTAGCAAAAGAGTTGCCGCAATGCGGGCAGGCCGTCGGGCACGGTCCAGACGCGTCCAATTCTGACGAGTGGCTCCTAATTCGCCCGAATAATACGAATGCAATCCCCTGATAAATAGCCGCCAATCCGCGAACGGACTGCTTCTTGGAATTTCCTTTAGCCGGTCAATCGCCTCATCGAACTTGGAGTTTCCAGTCAATTCCAAAGCTTCGATTACTTTGGTCGCCTCGAGCTGCAATTCGTTAGAAAGTTTCAGACGGCATTCTTTGTTAAAGATCGCAGCATCCTCAATACTTTCGGCAGACGCAATCTTGGGTCTCAGTTCAAGTAAACCCGCACTGTGCGAAAAGCCTGGGTGTTGGGTATCCCGCTTTGCTAACCGCTGATCTTGCCGTCTTGCCAAATCGGCCTTGCGAGCGGCAGATCCCATTTTTTTTTTGACGCCATATGTCGATACCTTGAGCGAACGCCCTGCAAATCCATTCGACGTTCAATCCGAACCTCATTTTTCCTGACGACATTGTAGCAAAAAAATCTAGGATTTAGACACTCTCACGGAGCACCGCCATCGAAAGTCGATAGCATAGGCAAAAACCGGCTACCCATAGGCTCCCTTGAATGCAATGCCACCACTACCTGGCTACCAGTGTTAAGATATAGGAATTGCACTTGTCAATTTTAGAACTCCTTGTCAAAAATATTTCATGGAAATCCACCGGACTTCATCGAACTTTCGCCCCTATCCTCCTCCTCGCAAGAACGTGCTGTTGCTAAGCTGCATGGACCTGAGATTGATCGATGACCTAGTTCCATTTATGGAGGGGGACAATCTAACCAATCGTTATGACCAGCTTGTTTTTGCTGGTTCTGCTTTGGGTGTTATTCAACAAGATCATGAGTCATGGTACGACGTGTTCTTTCAGCATCTGGACATTGCCGTCCAGCTTCATCAGATCCAAGACGTCTACATTATGGAACATCGGGATTGCGGGGCTTATGCGAAATTCTTAGGCCAGAACGGGAAATACGGAGACAGCCCGCATGAACTAAAGCGAGAGGAAAAAGACCACCGAAAATTCGCGTTTCAATTGCATGACGAGATCGCCTCACATTGTGCCAGGAAAATTGCTGATGGTGGTGACGCGGAGATGTGGGACGTTCATGTGCGATGCTTCTTGATGGACTTGCGGGGGTCGGTAATCTGGCTCAAAGACGACGGTTCCGATGAAGCGTGGTAAGTAGCTGTCCATTCTCACTGGGCGACAACACGGTGGAAGTGTAATTTCACTTCTCGATCGCAAACTCGGCGAACGCCCTCAACCAAGCAGGTCGGCTCGTTTTCACGTTCCCCTATCGCGATTACATCCACTAATTTTATTCCTGGAGGAACGGAAGAAGTGGATTGATTTATAGTCTGATTACCTGAATCCAGTTCTGGGACGATGAAATGACAAGTCGCACCAAACGTGAGCATTCTGGCTGCATAGGCATCGTGATACGGTCTCAGCCCACGAAAGCTGGGCAAGAGACCATGATGTAAATTGATGATGCGTCCAAGATTGCACGCGGCGTGTTCTCAAGTCGCGTCGCGTAGATCGCCAAATTCGGTCGGATCGAACGTTCATCAGGGCTCCCAACGCGGATTTCCAATTTCTTTTGGTCTGCGATTTGGCTCATTGCAACTTGGATCGGCGAGAGCTGATCGGAACCAATATGAATACGGCACATCATCGCAAACAAAGCTGCTTAGTCGTGGTCGTACATCTGAATTTCAGCGATGTTCGCTCCCCGTGAAGTGACATCGTGAATGATTGGGTCGGCCAAGCCCACGTTGTCTGGCCCTACAGCGGTGATAACCATTTCCATCGCTATAAGGCTAACGGAATTTGCGATGAAAGCAATGCACGCTGCTTGAGCCATTGCTTCAATTCAGATTCATGCAATCGCACTCGACCAACGTCAACCGCTTTCCCGGTCAAAGGATCGGCATCGACCCAGGTTCCAGAGAGCCGAACATCTTCGGTCGCAACATGAAACGAATTGGGATCAAAGGTCAACGTGGTGTTTAGCACCGGTTCGATGGCCCGACCAAGGATGCTTCGATACGGGCCCGTCATGCCTACATCGCACTGAAAGGCAGTTCCGCCTGGGAAAATTTCTTCGTCGGCGGTGGCTACGTGCGTGTGGGTTCCCAGAACTGCCGTCACTTTGCCATCCAAAAAGCGGCCCATCGTTTGCTTGTCACTGGTCGCCTCGGCATGCAGATCGCAAATCCGAATTCGAACGTCTTTCGGCAACTCCGCGAGCACCCTAGAGGCCGCTGCAAACGGGCAATCGACAGGGCGCATGAAGACACGACCCATGAGGCTAATGACTGCCATGGAGACCCCCGCCGTTGTTTTTACAATGCAGTGGTCGCGGCCAGGCGCGGAATTTGGAAAATTCGCTGGCTTGACGATGTTCGTTTCAGCCGCCAAAACCGTTGCGATCTCCTTTTTGCGATAGATATGGTCGCCGAGAGTGATCACATCCACACCAGCCGCAACCAATTTCTTATACTGCGAAATCGTTAGGCCTGCTCCGTCTGCTGCATTTTCTGCATTTGCAATAACAAAATCGACTTGCAATACTTCTCTCAGCCACTTTACCGAATCGCATAGCATGGCTACACCTGGCTTTCCAACGACATCTCCGACCAAGATGATTCGGACACATTGCGTCTTCTTAAGCGGAATCGTCATTTCATTTCTTTCTTGGGAGCGCTTCGATAAAAGGCGTCACCAATGGTATGTTGTGCCAACGATTTGCAGCGCATAGGATGCAGAACAATTTTAAATGCGCATGGGGTTGAGCGAATACGTTGGAACAAGTTGAAAGTATAGTGTTGGATGACAACAGAAAAGCAGTCTGCCGAATTTCCGAAACGAACGATGTTGCTCATCCATTCGATGCGAGGCGGAGGCTCCGAACGGCAAATGAGCTACCTTGCCAACGAAATGGCAACTCGATCTACAACTAGCCTAGTGACGTTGGACGAAACTAGCAACGACGCTTATCCGCTAGACTCGCGAATCGAACGAATTGGTCTAGGACTTACAACCCTTCGCGGAGGCTTTTTTCGCGGGCTTTATGCCAATATTTCCAGAATACTGGCGATTCGAAGACACATTCGCTGTTGGCGGCCAGACGTTGTGGTTAGCTTTTGCGACTCGACGAACATCCTGACCCTCATCGCTTGCCCAATTGAAATTCCCGTGGTCATGTCTGAACGAAGCGACCCGCGTCGACAGCAACTGAGTCGGTTATGGGAGATGCTGAGAACGAAATATTATCCGAAGTGCAAAATCTGCATCGCACAAACCAAAGAGGTCGGTGGGTATCTTGTATCTAAGCGGTGGGTTGCACCATCCAAAATTATTGTGATTCCCTCTGCGATAAAAATTCCAGACATGGACTTGCGGGCAATCGAATCGGCGAGAAAATCGTTTCAACCAAAAATTCTTGTCTTTTTAGGACGACTCTCTAAAGAAAAACGGGTCGATCGATTGCTGAAGGCTTGGGCGAGTTTAAAAGAACACCATCCGGAATGGCAACTTCGAATTGTCGGCGACGGTTTGGAGCGCGCTTCACTCATGACAATGGCTACCGAACTTGGCATTGAGAATAGTGTGCAATGGACTCTTTGGAGCGACGAGGTTTGGAGCTCGCTATTCTCTGCCAATGCGTACTGTTTAGTCAGTGAGTACGAGGGCTTCCCACAATCCATGTTGGAGGCGATGGCGTCGGGATTACCGGTCGCCGTTTTGGATTGCAGCCCTTCGATAAGGCATACCATTTCAAACGGCGTGGATGGCCTCGTCATCCCATCCGAGGATCAAATTACAAGTACGCTAGATCGCTTGCTGTCCAGTGGATCTCTTCGCAATTCCATGGGTCAAAGTGCGGCTGCCCGCGCCCGAGATTTCGAGTGGTCTAAAATTGCACCGCTATGGCTAACTGCGATCGCGTCCGAAAGGTCTTGATTTGCAAGGGGCCCTTGGCACCTCATGGTGTTGCGTATCGAGACAGAACCAACTACGATCAAAAGCATTCGTTCACAGACTTCGGTCTTGAGCCGTCAGGTCTTAAACAAGATCCCATCCAACACATACCCCCACCCTCTCGGATCCTAACGTGAAGAAACAATCGCTCCTGGCTGCTTTGATTTCGTGCCTCGCAATTCCGTTCGCAATTTCGCAAGAGCCCAACCCGCTAGCCAGCATAGCTTAGAAAATCGAGCAACTGACCCTCGACGCCAATGAAGGCTGTGCGATCGGTGACGTGAACGGCGATGGCAAGCCAGACGTCATCGCGGGCCGAAATTGGTTCGCCGCTCCGGACTTCAAGCCTAGACCGTTGCGAATCATCGAGGATTGGAACGGCTACGTTCAGAGCAATGGCGACTTCGTGATGGACGTCAACGACGATGGTCGAATCGATGTATTGATTGGCTCAGGTTGGTATGAACATCCCTCTGATAACCCATGGGGCCAAGATTGGAAATTCCATCCCGATTGGGATATCCAAGGAAGCATCCCAATGATCGTGCGCGATGTGGATCGGGATGGCAAAAACGATCTTCTCGTCGGTGCCGGTCATGATTACGGTCTCTACTGGTGGCGATAAATCGAAAGCAACAGCCTTGGCTCATTGCAATTCGATAAAAAGCTTATCGACAAATCCTTTTCACAACCTCATGCGATGGCGTTTGCTGATCTCGATGGTGACGGTCAAGATGAACTGATCAGTGGCAAACGTTACTTCGCTCACAATGGCGGAGACCCAGGTGGAAAGGATATGCCTGAGATACACGCCTACAAACTTACCAAGGGAGAGTTTCTCAAGTCGACAATCGAACGAGGGCATGTTGGCGTGGGGCTTCAGGTCGCAACGGGAGACTTGAATGGCGATAAACGAGTTTGTATAGCGACAACTAGTTTTCCGTAGCCGCGACAACTAAGAATCCCGAGTTGAATCGTAAATGCTAGCGTTTTCGCTAGCGGATTGCAGCGACAACTAGAATTCCCGAGTCACTCTTTATCGATTCTGATCATGGCATTCGCCCTTC
>CAMDKL010000195.1 GCA_945900945.1 Pirellula staleyi DSM 6068 | reverse complement strand
AAACCGCAGTCCCGTACTCAACCGACCGCGAATGGTTCACATTAGCCATCACGGTAACGCCGACCGCGCCACCTAAGCCGGAGGAAGAACCAGCCGAAGAAAAGAGCGACAAGGATACGAAAACCGATCAATCTGCCGAGGCCGAAGGAACAAAAAAGACGGTAGTCGAAGACGTGAAACCGAATTCTTTACCACCGAAAACGTTTTACTATACGTTCATCGTGTTTCCCGCTGGGCAGTCGGAGATTGGCTCGGTCAGTGATGAACCGGATCGTCAAAAAGATGAAGTTCGGCACAGTGTCACACTGACACGTCCATTCGCGCTGTTGGATCGTGAGATTACGATGGAAGAGCTAATCGCATATGACCCGGACTATGCTGAAAACATGCAGCAAGTTGATGCGAAGCCATCGGATGCGGGATTTGCAGCGAACTGGTACGATTCCGTTGCGTTTTGTCGTTGGCTGGGTGAGCAGTCGGGAATGTTGGAAGGAGATCAGTCTTATGGTTCCCCGGAATCACTTGCCAAGGAAGAGTATCCACGTGAGCCTAACCCGTCTGCCAACTGGGCTCCACGCAATTGGCCGCAGCAATTGGGTCGCCCTGGCTTTCGGTTACCCACAGAGTCGGAGTGGGAATTTGCTATTCGTGCCGCAGGACGGACCGCTTATGAGTATGGTGGAGATGCAGGAATACTAGGGCGTTTTGGATGGTTTCAAGAGAACAGTGGTATGCACGTTCACCCGCCACGTGAACTCCGTCCGAGCATTCGTGGCATGTTTGACATGCACGGTAACCTGTTTGAGTGGACGCATAGCTGGTTTCGTGACTATAAAGAAGGCAACGTAGTGGATCCGATGGTATCCGAAGCGGGCTCGTTCCGCGTGTGCCGTGGCGGGAGTTGGCCCACCGCCGCAGCGAATAGCCGGATAGCGTACCGGAACTTGCGCGTCCCGACGAACCGCACGGACATCCGCGGCTTCCGCTTGGCCCTGAGTCCGTCTGTCATGTCGCCGGAGACCGAACACGAGAACAAGTAGCGAAGCCATTAGGCGTAGCGGTTATACTAATCCGAAGAGCGCTCGATTTTTGAGCCGCAGGTGCTAGCCTGGATATTGCATGCGTTTTTTATTCTAACCCTATAGCGCGAAAGCTTTCGATCTAGTATCCATTGATTTATCACAAGTCTATGGTCCCAAACAAAAGACTTTCAACGATGACACATCGTACTCAAAAACCTTCCACTTTGAAACGCCTCCGCAGGCATGAAGCTAAAAATCAATTGAGGCAGGAAAATTTCACGGTAGGTATTTAGCTACATCAAATCATCGAGTCCATCCAGATTGATGGGTGGCTTTTTGTTTTGCCTGCCATAGAACTTGGTAATGTCGATTCCTTGGCGTTGTTCTTCTTCCATGAATTTGAGACGCTGTTCGACTCGTTCCATTCGGCGGAGCATTTGCGGAATCATCTCGATCGAAGTGTCTTGGACGCGTCGGCGGGGAACCGCCGGATAGCCTAGATGACGATGCATGGCTGCGAACAGAAAAAGGGGTTCTTTGCGGCGATTGGCAAATGCAATTTTCCCCTCGCGCTCGCCAAACAGGATCGGATACTCGGCTTCCGCATTTTCGCCTAAGTGCCGTTTGCGATAGTGCACGAACTCTTCGCTTCGGCCGAAAATGAGGTCGGCAATTTCGACGATCCCTAACTGCTGGCGAACGATCAAGATCCACTCACGCCACTCGGCCGAATACAATGGGTCGTCGCTCATCGCCTTCAGACCTTGGTCGTAGTTTAATCGGTTGCGGCAAAGGACTTCAAATTGATAGAAAAAGATGCCTTGGCGATTGTCCGATTTGGCTCGGTACTCGGCTTCAAAACGAAGAACACTGAGCGCCGTCTGGAAATCAAATCGACCGCTGTCGAGCTCGGACTGCTCGACGACGAATGTCTGAAATGGGGTGAAGTAATGATGCAGCCGCTTCATTCCCTCCGCGAGAATACCACAGTGCTTGAGCTCAGTCGAAAGAAAACCAATTGCCATCGGCAATTTGGTCGTCGCCAGGACTTCGAAACGGCATTGCTCCAAGAGATCTTGGAGCGTCATGTCCTGTCCTAAACGCTCCGCGAGAACTCGAAAAAGATAAGCTTGTTCGATAAACTCTTCGCGAGGCAGCATACTTTAGTGAGCTGCGGTTGGAACGACCCACACTTTGATTTCGGTCGAAATCTCGTGGTGCATTTGAATCTTGACTGTGTACAGTCCGAGTTCTTTGAGAACGCCTTCCAACCGGACTTGGTCTGCCGAGATGTGATAGCCGTTGGCCTTGAGTGCTGCGACGATTTCGGTTGCTCCGACGCTACCGTAGAGATGACCTTCGTCGTTTGCGTTAGCTTCTACGTTGATCGATTGCTTGGAAATTTGGTCTGCAAGCGTCCGGAGCGAAACAAGCCGTTGCTTTTCGATATCGAGAAGTTTGGCTCGGTGCTTTTCCACCATTCTCTTGTGGTGGTCTGTTGCGACAATGGCTAAACCCTCGGGGATCAAGAAGTTGTTAGCGTAACCCGGCTTCACTTCCACAACTTGCCCGGACTTGCCAAGGAACTCGACATTTTGGATTAGCATCAACTGGATGCCACCATTGGGTCCTTTTGGCAATCGTGGGAACTGAGGGACTCGCTTCTTTTTAGTAGTTGCCATTTTCTTAAACATTCGATCCGATGAAAGTCATCGTGTTAGATGGTAATTGGTATTCGTTAAAAGGGCATGTCTTCGTTGATGTAGACATCGTCCCCGACCTCGGACACGTGCATCTCAGAGTTGCCTCCGGTTTGCATGGCACCAGGTCCATCGTGTGCGGTATCCATAAATCGTGTATTCCCGGTTTTCGCCTGTGGCCGAGCCTCACCGCTTTTGCCTTCGCTCCGTCCACCGAGCAATTGCATTCGGTCGACGATCACGTGAAGCTTGCTTCGTTTCTGGCCGTCTTTTTCCCATGTATCTTGTTTCAGTCGTCCCTCGACAAAAATCGGCGAGCCTTTGCTGAGGTACTCGCTAACAACTTCAGCGGTCCTTCCGAAAAAGGTCACATCGACGAAGGATGTTTCATCAATCCATTCACCGCTTGCGTTTTTGCGCCGGTCGTTCACAGCGATTGCATTTTGACAAACCGCCATGCGGCTGTTGGTGTACCGAAGTTCAATATCGCGAGTTAAATTGCCAAGCAAAATAACTCGATTGTAGCTAGCCATGATGTACCCTCGACCCTTTGTTTATGATTGAGCGATTGGCTTATCCACGAATGTCCTATTCGTCATCAGCCTCAAGATCTTCTTCATCGTCAGCACCCACGCCAACGCCTACAGCTAGTTTTTCCAGCACAACATCGATTGGCACCACAACCTTTTCTTGAGCATGGGCGACCAATGCGTCGATGAGGCGCGGATCGATGCGTGTGAACATGAATCGAAGCAAGCTTTCCTTTAACTGGCAAGCTCGGTTCAATTCTTTAAGCTTCGATGTATCTAGCTTGAAGTACGCAAGCCAATACGTTCCTTTTTGATGCCCTTTGATTTGGTACGCTAATCGTTGCTCAGCCCAAAGTCGGCTGACTAAAATTTCGCCGCCGACATCGGCGATCATGGACTCGACCGAACCCGCAACGCCGCTTGCATCGCGAGCGTAGTGATTGCTGTCAAAAAGGAACAAGCACTCGTAAATTCCGGTAACCAACGTATGAACTCCTGAAAACTGATCCAAATACTAGTGAATGAACCTGGGTGTTACTGATTAAAGTTATTTGCTTTTCGGGGGGGGCGATTCGCGATTAAAACCGTTCATTGCCACGTCGATGCCGTCGCTTAGCCAACTGGCAACTGCGCTGACGGCTCTCGAAAGCCCGTCGTCGACAATTGCACGTTCGGCGGTCGAAAATCGACTCAATACATAATCGGTTGTTTCCCAATGCTCAGGTGTCGGATCGATTCCGATCCTCAACCGAGGAACATCTTGCGTTCCGAGGGATTGAATTATGTCGCTGAGGCCCTTTTGACCGCCACTTGACCCCGACTTGCGGATCCTGAGTTTACCAAGTGGCAAACTCAAGTCATCGCAAATCACTAAAATATTCCGTATTTCAATTTTATAAAATCGAGCGAACTGTGCCACGCAACGTCCACTGCAATTCATGAATGTTAGTGGCCAGACGAGGCAAACATCCCGTTGCCCGAATCGACCTTTTGTAAATTGCCCTTCGAATTTAGCCTGCAAATTGGGCGACCCCATTTTTGCGAGCAATCCGTTCAGGCATTCAAATCCAATATTATGCCGGGTTTGCTCGTATTTTGCACCTGGATTCCCAAGGCCAACTACCATCGCCATGCCGGCATCGGCGACAGAGTTACCAAGAGGACTAGGGCCGCTCATTACGAGCCAGCTTCAGCCGCTTTTTCCTTGCGAATTAATTCCGGTTCAGGCGAATTGTCCGCCCCGTCCGCAGCAGCTTCGCCAGCCGCAGCCGCTACTTGTACAATCACAACGGATCCTGGTGTAACCGCCACTGCCCCTTCAGGGAGTGTCAGTTCGCTGACGTGAATCGACTGCCCCAACCGTAAAGAACCAATTTCACACAGCAAATACTCAGGAATTTTCATAGCCGAGCAGCGAATCAAAATTTCGTGAGTCATGAAACGCAATTGCCCGCCTGCAATGGTCTCGCCGTGCAAACGAACCGGGAGCAATACCTCAACGGATTCTGTTTGGGAAACACGAGCAAAATCGACATGGATGACGCGGTCACCCATGTTGCTCCACTGAACCGACCGCAGAAGCGCCGTATCGACTACCTCACCTGTCAAAGTAACCAATTTGGTTCCGTGCTTGATCAAGCTATTGACCGTGTCCAATGAAACGGTCAGGCACACATTCTCTTGACCGTGTCCGTAGAGAATTGCGGGTACTAGGCCTTTTTTGCGAATTTTAATCATGGCCCTTGAGCCGAGTACGTCTCGCTTGGCCACTTCAATCGATTCAATCATTACTGCTGCGTTCCGCTGCTTCAATTATTCGGTTTTTCGATGAGCCGAGACTCCGGCCCTTGGAAATCATAGGGAAGTCCATGATTATGACAAATTTGCCTTGCGATGCAAGTGCAAATGTACTTGCCGTTTCGCAAGCGTCGCCTATGCTTTGTCGATGGCAAAAAAAACATCTCAATTCGACTATATCGAACCCATTGGCGCCCGCATTTTGGTTCTGAAAGACGAGCCAAAGAGAGAGACCAAGGGTGGAATTGCACTTCCCGACGCGTCGGAAATTCCGACTATTACCGGGAGGATTGTTACCATCAGCCGCCAGGTCGAGCATGACGAGAACGTTCCTTTGCGGCAATACGACAAGATCTTGTTCCATCCGAAAAACGCCATCCCGGTCGACTTCGAACCCGACAATCAACTTTATGTCGTTCCGGTTGAGGACGTGGTGGCGGTTTTTCGCCGCAAACCAATTGAAAACGGCAAAGATCCTGACTGAAAGACTTCGATGCGGTATGTATTTTCAAGAGCACCCACCAGCCGCTCCGACCCATCTCGTGAAGCGGTGGCCGCCAGCCCCGTGCATGAATCCAACGGATGCGTCGCTCGCGCTCAGCCCGAGCCTAACGATTGCGGTTCAGATAAACGCTAAGATGCGTGCCATTGGGCTAGCGAAAAAAATACTTTCGCTCGGATGGGTCCTGGCAATCGGGCTGCCGCAGGTGCAATCCCAAGACAAAAGCGGGCTCCCCGAAAAATCCCTGATCGGATCTGTCCTGCGAGTTTCCTTCGAAGAGGACAAGAAGCTTCGCACGGTGACCGGCGAGCTGGTCGCTTTGGATTCGACGATGGGGCAGTTGATTCTCGACGCGGATGGACAGCTCACCGTCATAGCCCCCAACGAACTCAAGCGAGCCGAAGAGCTGTCGACACCCTTGGTTCCAACCTCAGCCAGAGATCTTGCAGCCAAAGTTCTAGGAATCATGCCCCAGGGCTCTCGATCGATCGTCACCGAGCACTTTGTAGTCTGTTACAACACTTCGGATGCTTACGCCCGCTGGAACTCCGATCTCTACGAAAGACTGCACAAGGGCTTCTATCGATTTTGGAAAGAAAAGGGGGTCGAGCTCACGCCCCCTCGCTTTCCGCTCGTAGCTGTCCTATTTGAGACCAAGGATGACTACATTCGGTTCGCCAGCAAAGAGTTCGCAGGTGCGGAGAATACCATCGGTTACTTCCATCAGTCGACCAATCGACTGGCCTCCTACGATCTGACGGGCATCGAAGGCTTGATTCCTCCTAAGGCTCAGGTCATGCGAGCGGAGCTGATCAATCAGATTGTCTCGAGACCTCAGGCAGAGCGGTTGATTGCGACGATCGTTCACGAAGCGTGCCATCAGATTTCTTTCAATAGCGGACTTCAAGTTCGGTTGGGAGACAGCCCGTTTTGGTTAAGTGAAGGACTGGCGACTTTTTTTGAATCTCCCGACCTAACCAGCCAAAACGGATGGGGCGGCGTTGGAAAACTGAACAAGCACAATTACATGAATCTTGCGAACTACATCCCGTCACGTTCGAGTGAATCGTTGGAATTGTTGCTGTTGGACGACAATCGCTTGCGAACCGCCGAGACCATGTCTTCGTCGTATGCCGAAGCATGGGGACTCACGTATTATCTTATCAAGAGCAAGCCTAAGCAGTTTGTGAGTTACATGGAGAGTATTCGGGACAAACCACCCGGCAGTCGAGCAAGCCCCAAAGAACGTATCGAGCTCTTTCGGCAGTGCTTTGGAGAAGATTTGAGCAAGTTAGATAAAGACTTTATCCGGTTCATGCAAAAGCTCCGTTGAAGTGATAGCAGGCTTGCATTTGACGACAAACGACTCGGAGCAAGTTACAATTGCAGGTGGAGTCGAATCGAAGCCGATCGAACGGAGCTATTAAGATGCATTTTGCAAAGAATCCATTCCCAGGAATGAACCCCTGGTTGGAATCCTACTGGGGTGATATTCATACGCGATTGACTATGTACTCGTGCGATTCGATCCAGAGGCAATTGCCATCCGATCTACATGCTCGCGTCGAAGAATATCTCTCGGTCGAAGAACCCTATGGCGATCCGAAAGATCGTCATCGACGCATCGCACCCGATATTCATATCTCCCAGCAGGTCGCATCAGCGTACTTGGACGCAGCTTTGGGGGCAACTGCCGTCGTTTTAGATGACGCCCTCAGTGAACCGATTCGCATTCGACGAATCCATGAACCAGATACGTTGCGCTACATCGAAATACTCGATTTGAAAGCAAACCGGCGTGTTGTAACTGCCATTGAATTTCTGAGTCCCGCCAACAAAACAATCGCAGGACGACGACAGTATCTTCAAAAGCAGAACGAACTCATCTACGGCGACGTAAGCTTGGTTGAGATCGATTTGCTGCGAGAGGGGACTTGGGTGATGGCGACCTGCGAAGATCTCTATCCACGGGAACTTCGAAAACCCTATCGCATAGCCGTAACGCGACGCGAAACAACCGAGGAGAGCGAGGTCTATAAGGCTTCCTATCGATCGCCACTCCCGGACGTACGAATCCCATTGCGTCATAACGAATCGGATATCCGATTACCTTTGCAGTCGCTGGTCAACGTTGCTTATGAGAACGGTCGCTACGGTAACGCCATTGACTATTCCAATCCGCCAGAAATACCACTTACCGGGGATGATGAGGCTTGGATTCAAGCGTGGCTTGCTCAGCATGCCGTTTCGACGCCGGAGGCGTAACTAGGCCGCCTTGGCTTTCGATGTGTGCCGCGTATGTCTCGGCGCGATCACTTCCGACGCAAGTCCCATCATTTCTAAAAGCTTGATCTCATAGTAACTAATGTCAATTTCCCACCAACGGTGTTGGACGCTGGCAGACGAAGGATCCTCGTGATGGTTGTTGTGCCAGCCTTCGCCAACGGTGAGCAATGCTACGAACCAGTTGTTGCGGCTGTGTTCGCCGGTTTCGTAATTGCGATATCCAAACATGTGACTAAGCGAGTTGACCGACCAAGTGATATGCCACACAGCAATGATGCGTATATAGACCCCCCACACGACCATACTCAGCGCGAGTTGCATTGCGCTGGCTTGCCCCCAACCGATCCAACCGATCAGGTAGCCCGCGATAAAGAAGATCGGAAGTTGTGAGAGACCAATGAACAGATTGGTCAGAGGTCTTTTCTCCATGTACATGTAGAAAGGGTCTCTCAACAAGTCCTTCGAAAACTTTTCGATCGCGCTGATGGAGTGTGTTTCACGGTTATTCACCATCAGCCAGCCGAAATGCGACCAAAGGAAATTAACGAGTGGCGAGTGCGGGTCGGGTTGATGATCCGAATGAACATGGTGGATTCGGTGGATGGCAACCCATCGTGCCGGCGAATCCTCAAGGCAGCATATACCTAGAATTGCAAACGTATGCTCAACCCATCGCGGCGTTTTGAAACTGCGGTGAGTTAGCAATCGGTGGTAGCCGATCGTGATCCCTTGCCCGAATACGTGGATGCCAATTAACATGGCGATGAAGCCGACCCATGAAAAGAAATAGGGAACGAGCGCCATCAGGCCGAGCAAGTGGACAACCAAAATGGTCCCTAGGTAAAGCCTATTTATGGTATGCGGCTTAACGGTTTCGGGAACGGACATCGCCATTGAGAACATGCTCCACTGCTTAAAAAAGGTTTGATTCAGTCCTAGGATTGTGTTCAAACAATACCCAACCGATAGTACCATTGTTCGAAAAGCGTCGTTTTTACGCAAGACGACAATTGGCAAACCGTTTTGTGGACAGGATTCCTAACGCAGATGCCTCCGGATTTATTCACAGCGAAATCAATGTTTAGCAGAAAATCGTTGGCCAATCGTCGTTCATTTAACGATTTCGTGAACCGGCGGGCGCTAGCATGGGTCTACATGATGGAAAAGTAGTTTTCCACTGCGAAATCGAGATACTCTCGTCTTAATTCGAGAGGCACTGAATTGAAATAGCAGTAGGAACGAATTTGGAGGAGCAGGTCCCGGGGGTGGCAGTTCCGCATCGGGCGACCGATAGGTTTATAATGCATTTCGATGAGGTAGTCGATCAACTCGGGTTTATGCGGGATCTTGATTACCTTGCACATGATTTCAAAAAGCTTCCTAAAAGCCTCTTCGGTTGGATTGTGTACTTCAATTTTGTAGGGGATTCGGCGAAGGAATGCGTCGTCTACTAGGTCTTTTGGCTCGAGGTTTGTGCTGAAAATAACCAGTTGGTCGAAGGGGACTTGGACTTTTTTTCCACTGCTTACGGTCAGGTAATCATAGCGTTTTTCAAGTGGAACGATCCAACGATTCAGCAATTCGTTGACACTCATGCGTTGACGGCCAAAGTCATCGATCAGCAAAACGCCGCAGTTGCTTTTGAGTTGTAGCGGAGAGTCACTGACATTGGTTTCTTGGTTACGCGAGACTTCTAGCATGGCCATCGTCAATTCTCCGCCAGCGACGATCGTTGGACGTCGAATTCGAACCCAGCGATGGTCGATCTGGCTGTCCCGAAGCAGGCCATCCGTCCTTTCGTGCGGGCACTCCTCGTGATTAAGAGGGTCGAAAACGCGGAGCAAGTCGCCGTCCACGAGAACGGTTCGCGGAATCCAGATGAATTCTCCGAAAGCTCTGGTTATTCGCTCCGCGATGCTTGTTTTTCCGTTGCCAGGGAATCCGAAAAGAAACATGCCGCGACCGCTGTTTACCGCCGGCCCGAGTCGAGCGAGCAGTTGAGGCGAGACCAGCAAATCGGAGAAGGCTGCCTTGAGTGCCTCACGGCTTGGATGTTGCAGTTCGACCGATTGCAACCGAACGGAATCAACATATTGATTTAAAGGTATGGGGGCCGAACCGAAATAAGTTGTCTTTTGCATGTGCCGTCGAGCGCGGTCGCGACCTGTATCCGAAAGAGTGTGGATATAGTCGTTCATGGCTGTGGAGCCCAAGTAGCCGCTGAGCTGTTGCGCTTTGAGCCTAGTCAAAGTAGGCTCGATCAAACGAAATGGCAGCTTGATTTGTTCGGAAATATCACGCCCGGACGCCTCTCCTCGATTAAGAAGGAATCGCATGATGATTTCTTCCACGATTTGGCCGTTAATACCGGTTGCTTCCAAGGTGGACGGTTCGAGCGGAACAATGGGTTCATTTGAATTGTGCGTCACTTTGAGGAGTGGATTGGCATTGCTGACCTCTTTAATACTCGCGGTAGTAGGCGGTGCAGAGGAGTTCGCCACGTACGAAGCGTTAGGGGGAGTTGGGGGGAACGCGGCATTTGGTCGGACTGAGCTGCGGGCAGCTGAGTTTTGCGTAGAGAGCCGGTTGATTCGTTCCAGGGCTTCTTCCAGTCCATATGCACCTGCTTTGGGAGGAAGAGGAAGGTCGACGTTGGAGAAAGAAAAACCGGAATTAACTGGGTTGATTGAAGCCATCTCGGTACTTTGCAGCGTGGATTGAATCCAAAAATTTCTATCGATTCGCGCGGATTCGGCAAAAAACCGTGTTGGACAATACACTTTGTGTAGAAATTTCACCCAGGTTTTCTAAGGCACTATGCTCAAAACGCAAGAGCGGTAGAAACGAAGACGCGAAATACCCAGGCATCGCTTTTTTCAAGCGAAAGGTGAGCAACGAACGAATTTTGCAAAAAAACGATTTTTGCCCCTTGCGGGCCCGCAAGGGTGGCACTACCTTTTCGCCTCCTCGCAGCATGCAACCTCGGTTGATACCTGATACCGACCTCGGTGGGTTGAGTTTTCCGATCCGGCTGATAAGCCAATAAATTGGAGAATAAGAGGAACAAACAGTTGACAGTAACCGATACCCTCGGTTACAACGTCGACCCCAACTCAGCGACGGTTGGCAATGTTGAGATACATCGAGAGATGCGTATTGGCTTGCGAAGCGTTGTTCGGTTGAACTGATCTTTGACAATCTGGTGGATGAGTTTTTAAATTGATGTTTATAGCAAACGTCGATTACCTAATGAGTTTTATGATTGAAAATTAAGGTGACCAAATGACCAAGGTCACCGACCGGTTTCAAAAACCAACAAAGTTAGTCA
>CAMDKL010000194.1 GCA_945900945.1 Pirellula staleyi DSM 6068 | reverse complement strand
GGCTTTGGCGGAGTCTGGAGATCGGGTCACGATGGCCTCGCGAGTTGAGTTGGTCTTTGAAAAAGTGGCGACGTTGCCACAAGCAAAAACTACCCCGCAAATCAACCCCGCGCCGCCAAAATCTAACCCCGGTCATGGTGGGCGCTTACAATCGTTCAAACAAAAGAGTAAACCGACTACTTCCAGCAGTCCAAGGGACAGAGACTGTCTTGACCCCATGCTCGAGGCACTTCACTCGCGGAACTTTGGCGACAAGAATCGTTTTGAATTGGCACGAATCCAAATGACGCCAACGACGCTCTTCTCCATGATCAAAACAAGCCAGGGAGCAGCCACATTCGGGACAGTCAAACTTGACGCCACGAGGGTGCTCGACCGACACCCGAATCTCGCCCTCTTTCAAATCCAATTCTACGTCTGCTACCTGCCAAGGTGTATCAAGGCCCAGAATTGTCTGGTAAAGTTCTTTGTCTTGCATTCCGAAATTTCCAAAACCAGGATTCTACCAAATCCACAGAAATGCCGGATGGACCACAAAAAAGTAGTAGCAATCCAGCGATCAAAACTCTGAATAAAATTCGACGGTTTTTTAGTTTCGGTCATCGTCTCAACCCTGTTACTTTTAAAACATCGATGCTTACCTCTCAATCCAATGGCTTTCAAGATTGGCCCGTTGCTCCCAGCCTTCCCGCTCCAATTCTGGGATTTCATCGACTGCAACTTCCGGATATCCAACGCACAAATACGCGATCAATTGCCATGTCGACGGAACTCCTAAGATTGCAACGATCGATTCTGGGCGTAAGATCGAAACCCAGCCCACCCCAACCCGTTCGCTTCGGGCTGCGAGCCAGAAATTTTGGATCGCGGCCACAACCGAATACGAAATTGATTCCGGCATCGTCCCCCGCCCCAGTCCTCGCCCTTGATCCGGATCGAGGTCGACAAAAACGGCCAACTGCTCAGGTGCTTCGCGAAGCCCTGCCAATTTTAGTGCTCGATATCGCTTTGCGGTCTCGTCGTCATAGCCGGATGCGGCTGCTTCATTCTGTGTCTCAAATTCCTTGAGTACACTCGCACGGCATTCCGGCGAAGAGACTGAAACAAACCGCCAAGGCTGAGAGAGACCAACCGACGGAGCTAAACAAGCTGCCTCAATCCAACGCTTCATCGAACCCGCTGGTATCGCGTCACATCGAAACCGACGGACGTCGCGCCGTCGACGGAATAGTCGATTGAGCCCATGCCGAAAGTCGTCATCCCAATCAACCTCGCAATGGGCGTGGTTTGCAGCCTGCACTTCAATCTGCATGTTCGGTGATGAAGTCCAGCCCGGCAGGCTGGATCTACTCATTCGCTTTGATAGAGCGTCAATCAATCGGAGATTATTGCTCGGCGTATGCACAGCGATTCGCAATTGGCTCTCAACTCCAAACGACCGACAGTCTCGCACCACCAATCCATTCAGCAGCAATCCGTTGCGAACGCCAGCAGCGTCCTCCATCGGCAGCATAAAGAAACAAGTGTCGCTCTTAAGCGGGCAAAAACCTCTCGAAACCAATCCCTCCCATAACGAACCTTTTGCCTCGTGTAGCCGTACCATAGCGTTCGTATAGTAGGGCTGGTCGTTTATCGCTGCCAAGCCTGCGGTTTGGGCGATCGAATTGACCGACCAGGGGGCTCGCCGACCACGCATCCTTCGATGCAAAGAGTCGCACAGGACAGCATAGCCTAGTCGCAATCCGGCCATTGCATAGGCTTTCGTCATCGATCGCAATACGATCAAATTCTCCAATTCACAATCGATCATGGACTCAACGGAAACAGCAAACTCGATGTACGCTTCGTCTATGACAAAAAGGGTATGTGGGTGTTTTTTTAGCCATCCGAGCAATCGTTCGCGAGTCACGCTCTGACCGGTTGGATTGTTCGGATTGCAAATCCACACCAACGCAATGGGTGAACGCGAAAGGGCCGAATCCATTGAGTCAACGGGACACGCAAATCCATCTTCAGCGATCGCCACACACCCATGAATAATCCCGCCAGCCAACCGCGTAGCCCGCTCATACTCCGAAAACGTGGGTCCGACAATCAAAACTGGATCTCCCGGCCGAATCAACGCACTCGCGATTCCATGAATCAACTCGCTACATCCATTGCCGACCAAGATGCGATCAAAAGAGATCGAATGCAACGCCGCTATCCCACCCCGCAAGCGTCGACACTCCCGATCCGGATATCGATCGATCGGCGTATTGCGAATCGCGTCTAACACCTGCGACGAAGGTCCAAAAGGCAAAATGTTGGAACTGAAGTCGATCGCGAGTTCTGGATCGATACCGAGTCGAATCAACTCCGCTGAGTCAACTCCGCCATGATACGCTTCAATGAATGGATCGAATGAGTCGCTCATTGGATTACCCATTCTAACGAGAGAACGGTTCCGACCAGCACTACGCTGCCAGCCAGGGACGTCTCCCACAACAACCGAATCGATTGCTCGATTGTTGAGGGGGTCGGATTCGGTTGACCCAGCCCAAGGACGTAGTGCTCCTCTTTTTCAAGGACGACTCCAAGCACACCGGCAGCGGCACTCATCGGATGCCCAGCGTTTGGGCTGGCGGTCCGACGACGGTCTCGCATCCAGATCGTAAGAGCATTGCGAAATCTTCCGGTCCGCAGTCCACCAACGACGAGCATCAGAACAGCCGTGATTCGAGACGGCAGCAGATTCAGCAAATCATCGGTTCGAGCCGCCGCTTTTCCAAACCATTCCAACTCTGCGGTGCGATAGCCGATCATCGCGTCACACGTGTTAACGAAACGATAAACGAGCGCACCGGGTAAGCCTGCAATCGCGAAATAGAACAAGGGTGCAATAACCGAATCGCTCGTATTCTCTGCGACGGATTCGATGGTCGCAGCAGCAAGTTTCGATGCGTCCAGTTTCGAAACATCGCGACTGACCAAATGATATGCGACATGACGACGAGCAGAATTGATATCTTCTTTGAGGAGTGCGGTACTGACTAATTTCGCCGCTTTCGCCAACGAACTTACACTGAACGTGCATTTCAAAACTACCGCTTGTACTAGGATGCTAACAAAAAAGGGACACGCTTGGCAGGCTCGTTGAATAATCCATCCGGAAAACGCGACCACCACTATTCCGCCACATAGCAGAGCCAATCCACATAAAAAGCGGATCGATTCGCCCGATGCGGGAGTCGATCGACGGACTAGCGAGATCGCGTTTCCCATCCAAACTACCGGATGAAAGCGATTCGGCGGATCACCCAACACGACATCACCTATGAAGGCCAAAACGACCACTGCCGCAAAACTTGATTCAATCATCTCGCACCGATTTACCGGTCGAGCCCGCTGGATACAAGGGCACTACAAACGGAGTTCCATGCACAGGGTGATCTATCACCGTGACCGATACGTCGAACGCTCGTCGAATCAAGCTTGGTGTCAAAACCTCCCTAGCACTTCCTATCGCGATCAATGATCGTTCAGATAATAACGCCAATCGATCACCGAACATGGCAGCATGGTTCAAATCATGAAGCGTTATCACGACGACCAAATTGCGTTCCTTGGCCATCCGACGCACTCGGTCCAGGACATCAAACTGGTACTTCAAATCGAGCCCGGCTGTGGGTTCGTCCAGCAGCAAGATCGGAGCGTCCTGTGCAAGCGCTCTGGCCAAGATCATCCGTCGCCATTCGCCTCCGGATAGTTGCGTGATGCGCCGTTGTTGATATTCCATTAGCCCAGTTGCCTTGAGCGAGTCTTCAATCACTTCGCGATCATGGGCGGACAATGGCATCCACCATCCGCAGTGTGGCGTACGACCGAGTGAAACGACATCGTGGACCGTCAGTTCCGATTGCCGATTTTCTTGCTGTGGCATGAAAGCGATGTTCTGAGCCAGTGCACGTCGAGTGAATAGAGTGATATCCCGGTCCGCTACCGAAACGCTACCGGACGCAAGCCGAAGCTGTCGGCATAGCGATTGTAGTAGAGTTGTCTTCCCTGCACCGTTGGCACCGAGCAGTACCACCACTTCACCGGCTCTCATTTCCAAAGAAATGCGATCCAAAATCAATCGGTTGGCGTACGAAAACGTCAAGTCCTTGCTCGTAAGCTCACTCATACGGCACCTGCGTGTGCTTCGTTGCGTGACTTTAATAAGAACAGAAAGAAAGGGCAACCCAACAATGCGGTGAGGATCCCAACGGGCAGTTCCGCAGGTGCAACAACTGTCCTGGCAACCACATCTGCGACCAACATGATCGCCGCCCCGACGCATGCGCTCATCGGGAGCAATTGCAAATGACGAGGCCCAACCACTCTGCGAGCAATATGCGGAGCAATCAAACCAACGAAACCGATTACACCCGCCGAAGCAACCGCAGCGGCGGTTGCGATACTCGAACCAGCTACCAACAAAATCCGAAAACGAAATAAGTCCAAACCGAGCGACTGCGACGTTACATCACCAAGCAAAAAAACGTCCATCGGTCGAGACATGCTCCACAAGATACTGAATCCGACTAGCGACGAAACCGCCGTCGCCAACACGACACTCCAGTCATTCCCAGCGAGACTCCCCATCAGCCAAGCTAAGATCACGACCACGCTATCGTCGTTCATGTACATGAGTAACGAAGCCATCGCATTGATCATGCTGCTAACCGCGACGCCAGCGAGCAACAGTGTCAATACCGAACTCCCTCGACCAACCGAACCGATGGCGAACACAACTGCTACCGCTAACAACGACCCAACCACCGCCGACATTGCGATACCGCTCAGCCCCATCACGCTACCTTGCAAACCAAGCACAACGGCCAAAGTCACTCCAAGACCGGCTCCACTCGATGCACCGATCACATAGGGATCGGCCAGCGGATTGCGAAACAATCCTTGAAAACCGACGCCAGCGATCCCAAGCGAGCCGCCAACGAGACACGCCGTGATGACCCTGGGCAATCGCAATTGCATCAGAATCGTCCGCTCCGTCTCAGTCAGCGAAGCTGCTTCCAATCCAACAACCCACTGCAATACTCCGAAAACGGAAATGGATACGGCACCCGATATCAAGCTGACGATGGCCAGTGCCAGCAACAACACCATCGCAATAACAAACGTAACGAAGGAAGACTTCAATGGTCCACATCCTTGTTTGAAACACCAACGCGATCCGCCATTTGCTTTGGCTGTTCATTCGCCAGAACTTTTGGAAGCTTGTCGGGATAGACCGCACGAATCATTTCCTCCAACGCATCCAGCATCCGCGGACCACAACGCGAAACCTGGTCGCCATCGATCAAGAACACTTGTCGTTCGCGAACCGCAGTAATCCGGTCCCAGCCTTGTCGCTTAGCAAGTATTTCCAAGCTGACCTGCGCTCGGTGCGTCGAGGGGGCAAGGATCACCTCAGGATCGCGGTCGAGCACCACCTCATCGCTGATACGCGGATACTGGACCGTTGCATCAGAAAAGATATTCTTCATTCCGCCCATCTCGAGCATTTCACCGATAAACGACTTTGGCCCGGCGGTCATCAATGGTTCGTCCCATACTTCATAAAATGCTCGGCGTCGTTGATCCATCGGAACAGAATCGACCCACGAAGTCAAAGCCACAACCCGCCGCTTCATGTTTTCGACTAATTCGCTCGCCTCGGACACATGTCCCGTCACTCGGCCCAACAAGTTTGCTTCCTCGTACAGTTCGGCAAGCGTATCCGGACAAACCGCCATGATCGGTATCTTGAAGCGATCGAAGGGTTCGATCAACGGCTGATGATTATCCCATTTGCATAGAATCAAGTCGGGGCTGAGGCTGAGTATGGTCTCCCTGCTGATCCCTTGTAATGTCCCTTTTCCGACTCGTTTGAGCTTGGCCGCGGCAGGCGGGTAGTTGCAATGCTCAGTGGCTCCGACCAACTGGTCCCCTGCGCCGATCGCGTATAGCAATTCGGTTGTCGATGGCGAAAGGGAAACGATCCGCTGCGGTACTTTGGTGAAGCAGACCGTTCGTTTTAGTCGATCGACGGCGACGATTTCTAACTTGACGTCTTCGGCGGATTTGCTGGACGAAGATCTTGGCAATCGGGGCTCATTATTGTCGCACCCAACCAAAAAAAGACACAGGAGCCAAAGCAAAGAGCTCGCTCCAGTGTAGAACAATTGTCCCAATTGTTTCCGTGCTGCGTCTGAGATGAGAACAATTGAGGACAATTGTTTTACAATGAAATCCCATTTGTTCTTAGACATTAATTTCATTGGATCGCTCCCGATTCTCGATTGCAACAAAGTTCTTGAGCCACTTTTTGGACCGAGTACGCAAGCGAGGATGCGTTGATCGGCAATCCCGCGACCATGAAGTAAGTCGATGTCGCTCGCGCTGCCATCCGCTGGTTTGACCATCCGAGCATGTCGCGAAACAATCGACCTAGCGAAGTCTCAGGGACTAAACCCATTCCCACTTCACCCGAGACCACAATCAAATGCGTCTCATGATTTTCGGCCACTCGAATCAAGTCATCGACTTCGGCTTGCATCCGATTTTCGATCGCTGCAATGCCGTCTAAAGAATTGATTTCCGATTCGTTTGCAAGCAGCACATTGCTAACTAACAATGTCAGGCAGTCGACTAGAACAACTGTTTTTAATGCGTCGTAAGCAGCGATCGCAATGCCGGTCTTCAGAGGGCGTTCGAGCGTCTGCCAAGCGATGGGGCGTGATTGTCGATGCTGATGGATCCGCCGCGCCATTTCAGCGTCACGCGATTCTGCGGTCGCGACGAACAACACGTTATCACCACCCAATTGATGCGCTAGCTCTTGCCCGAAACGGCTCTTCCCGCTTCGTACTCCGCCCAAGATCAATGTCAGTGTGCCTTTAAGTTTGGAATCAGACATTTGAGTTTAGAATTCGACTCCTCGCTGTGGTTTTATTCCGCGCGAGTAGGGATGCTTAATGACTTTCATTTCGGAAACTAAATCGGCGATCTCAATCAATTCAGGACTGGCATTGCGGCCCGTTATCACGACGTGCAGCATCGGTCGCTTTCGCAGCAATTCCTCAACTACGGTTGCGGTAGCAATGTATTCGTACTTGGTCGCAATATTCAGTTCGTCCAAGATCACCATATCGATCGTGGGATCTCGCATTAGCTCTACAGCCTTTTGCCAACCCTTGAGTGCGGTCGCAATGTCGCGATCACGGTCCTGTGTCTTCCACGTAAATCCTTCGCCGAGTGTGTGCATTTCGATTGGCATACCAAGCTTAGCGATTTTTTCGATGAAAGTCGCTTCGCCAGTGTGGATTGCACCTTTGATGAACTGGACGATTGCTACCTTCATGCCCTGACCCAGAGAGCGAACGGCCATCCCGAACGATGCCGTCGACTTGCCCTTGCCAGCGCCGGTGTGGACGATAATGAGTCCTTTCTCTTCCGTTGCTTCGGCGAGTTGTCGGTCCTTGACCTCGTTGATCCGGACCATTCGCTCTTTGTGTTTTTGATTGATTTCATCCGACATGGGTATCGACTCGCTCCTGGTTCCAAATGATTTTTTCGAGTTGGTTTATATCGATGTAGGTTTCGAAGGCATCCGCAAGTCGATCGAGGGATCGCATGATCGCATCATTCGCATTGTCTGACCGCGAAGTGGAGGTTGTGGCACCGAGAGAATGGAGCCATGCCGAGCGGAACCGATCGTTGTGAAAAAGTCCATGCAGGTAGCAGCCCCATACTTGGCCATCGTCAGATCGTGCTCCATCGAACCGAGAGCGGCCCGTTTTTATTGAATCGGTCGCCGTGCCGGCGTCTGCCAGTTGGAGCCATGACGACGATGAACTCGTCTGGCCGACATGAATCTCATAGCCGCTAATGGACTCTCCCAACGTGCCAGGCGCAATAATGTCGTCGGTAATTTCGGCTTCGATTTGATAAGTCTGTTTTTCGTTTTGAAAAATGGTCTCGACGTCGAGTAGGCCCAGTCCATAGGCCGAATGCCAATCGCTTTCTACACCGTACGGATTGCTCAAACGGTGGCCAAGCATTTGATAACCGCCACAAATCCCGACGACCACCGTACCGTGAGCGTGTAGCGCTATAATTCCGTCAGCAAGACCCGTCATCCGCATCCAATTCAAATCACCGAGTGTGTTCTTCGTTCCAGGCAAAATGACTACGTCGGGACGCCCAAGTTGCTGAGACGTTTTTACGTAACGAAGCCGCACCGAGTATTCCCTGGCAATCGGATCAAAGTCGTCGAAGTTAGAAATATGGGGCAAGTGGACAACCGCGATATCGAGCGGATTCGTAGCTAGATCGGATGCTGAAGCTGTGTTCCCACCGGCATTCGTCAACGCAACGGCGTCTTCCTCGGGTAACGCCAGTGCATCGATCCAAGGCAATACGCCCAAGACTGGAACATCCCCACGCTGCTCTAGAATTTCAACGCCGCTATCGAATAGTTTCAGATCGCCACGAAACTTGTTGACAATCAAGCCCTTGATCAATGCACGGTCCTCTGGGGGCAGGAGCCAAAGGGTACCCAGCAGCTGAGCGAACACACCTCCTCGTTCGATATCACCGACCAGTATGACTGGCGTGCAAGCATAACGGGCTACCGCCATATTGACGATTTCGACTGCGGATAAATTCAGTTCCGCCGGGCTGCCCGCACCCTCGATCACGATTAGTTCGTACTGATCTCGCAATCGATCGAGAGCTCCCGTGACATGAGGCCAAAACTCTTTCTTGCGTTTAAAGTACTCGTGGGCTTGAAGCGAATTGCAAACGCTCGAACCATCGTCGGTCGACTTCAGCGGCCGACCGTTGAGGATGATTTGTGAGTGAGTGTCCCCCTCGGGTTTCAAAAGGATTGGGTTCATATCCGAATGCGGAGTGACCCCAGCAGCCAACGCTTGGAGCGCTTGCGATCGTCCGATTTCGGATCCGTCAGCGCAGACGGCTGAGTTGTTGGACATGTTTTGAGCCTTGAACGGTGCAACGCGAACACCGCGTCGCGCGAAGCACCTGCAAATCGCGGTCGTAATCAGACTCTTACCAGCGGAAGAACTCGTCCCCATGACCATCAACGTCTTAGCTGTCATGAAAGTTACCTCTGGGCTATTGCCAATTGCAGTTCATGTCCGGCTGAGGACAGCCGGACCTACGTTGGACTCTCACTCGGCAGAGATGACTTCCTGGCCATTGCGGCTAGCCAATGCGACGAGCTGATCGATCGCAAGCGACTTGGACACAAATCGAACGGATCCGTCTGCCATCAAAATCGTTGCTCCACCGGTGTGAAACGAATAAACCTCGTTGTCGTTACTGCAATTAATTGAACAGGTGCCAGGTCGGATTAACGTATTGCCATCGGGCTGCGAACCGTCAATGAGGAAGCCTTTATTATGGCTGGCCCACACACCGCCGGTCGGGAACGGGCGAGTGACACTTGCTGAGCCGCTCCACGTCTTGACAGTTGTGCCATCTGGAACCAGTCGGCTATTTTGATACAATTTGGGACGACCTGCACACTCGACCACCAAGAAGGTATTCGAAAGTCCGTCGGTGACTTCGGCAAGTCGAACGGCAGTCCCTTTCAAGATGCCGCAATTGAGCGGGTCGGAGAGCTGTTGGTTCAATGGCAGGACGGCGTTGAGTTGGATGCTGATCCCACCGACGTTGGAGTAGTCCGTGGTCGCGCCTGGGAAGAAGGTGCGTGAGCCAAGGGTTGCGGTCGTGGTTGTTGCGTTAGCGTAGTCAACAAGGATGGTCCACTCGAAACCGTCAACTGGGATAGCTGACGGACAGGAAAGGGATGGCACTGTTGTCTTGACTGACGACAGATTGGCGGCATCGTGCCAATGAAATTGGGGATTAAATTGTTGGAACAACCCTACTTGCTCGACATAAGGGAGAGTGGCAGTGAACCAACTACCTCGACGAGCATTGAAATTACGCCCTTGTTCCGGCCCGGTCGACTGCGACGGCCAGGCTCGGAAAGCGGACTCATAGTTGTGTAGTGCCAGCCCGATCTGCTTGACATTGTTACTGCATTGCATGCGGCGAGCAGCTTCACGAGCAGCTTGCACGGCGGGCAGAAGCAGCCCTACTAAAATGCCGATGATGGCGATGACGACCAAGAGTTCAACCAATGTGAAGCCGCGACGGCGACTAAGAAATCTTTTCATCATTTTCCTCGATGATGCGGAGCGGGAACTCCTATGGAGCACCAACGAGACAGACCGCTATCGACGAATCCGCGAAGGCAAAAAACGCAACGATCCAAGCGAAAATGTGCGCAGTGACCGATGGATGTGTGCAAGCGAAACGCGACAGTCCCTATTTCCCGAGGGCACTACCACAAATAAAACAGACGATCGGGCAGGTCTTCTGACTTCCGGCATTATCCTCAGCCTACTCCTTCCCACAGTCATTCGACCGTAGTGGCATCGTGTAGGCTTCGTTTCCGGTTACAGCGGCGGGACCGCAACGGATTTGCACCGTTTTCCCTATTCTCCGAGCCAGCGACATGCTGACCCAGCACCCGAGTCCGATCGCGAGTCTATACGACTATCACTATTTGTCAACGGCTATTTAAAGGTAACAAGTAGGCACATCATCGCAGGCACTCCCCAAATCATTCGCCTATTGCAGTTCGCCTAAAGCAAGTAGAGCGAGTCCAAAGGGCTCCGCACGCCACTACTACCCAATGTGCTGACGTGAGTGTAAATCATCGTTGTCGAGATATCAGCATGTCCGAGCAATTCTTGGATCGTTCGAAGGTCCTTTCCGGCTTCAAGCAAATGAGTTGCGAAACTGTGCCGAAAGGTGTGGCACGTTATCTTTTTTGGGATACCTGTCCGACCAACGGCATCAGTGACTTGCTTCTGGACGGAACTCTCATGCACATGGTGACGACGCAATTGCGTTAGATCGTTGTGCGTAACATGCTCGCCGACCGTCTCGCCCTCCAAAAGCGATCGTGGATGCGAGTCTCGAGAGATACCCTTGGCGGGAAAGATAAATTGCCAAGCGAGTGTTCGGCCAGCGATCGGGTATTTGTCAGCCAAAGCATAGGGCAACCAAACCCATCCTGCACCGGAGTTCGGCCTCGATCATAAGTCGGACAGTCGATTGAATGGCAGCATTCTAGTCGAAAGTCTCGAGAATTGCGTAGGTCGTCGCGCACCGGTAGCCACTCATCGAGCGACGTCTCGAATTTGAGTCCAAGATTTCTAGCGTTGGACTTTTC
>CAMDKL010000193.1 GCA_945900945.1 Pirellula staleyi DSM 6068 | reverse complement strand
GGTAGGGCGCTAAAGCAATTCGCAAAACGCTAGCGATATGAAAATCCACGATTGGAAACGACATTTAGCGTTGCGGACAAATCCATTGGTTCGCTAGCATTTTTCGAACTGCTGTGGGTTCGTTGGTACGTTTTTATTGTCCGGTTGCCATTATCGCGTAAATCGTTGGACACAGACGCGCACCATGAGTTGCCTCAGAGAAGCCCGGGGCTAGCGTGCGCCGGTTCAAAGTCAGCGGCATTGGACGTGAGCTTTGCTAATTATCTGGCAACGCATTCGTTTCGGACCCAGCCGTCCCCTATCCCAGCGAAATGTCCAAAGGTCCATCCACTCGCCTCGTCCAAAACAATAAATTCGGCACCATCCTTCAGCGGGGCATCAAATGCCGCTTCGTAGTCTTTACCTATCCCCTTGCGAGCAACCGTTTCACCAGTGATTATGGCCCGGCTCGCGCTGAAAATTTCCGGGGAATTAAGGCCAGCTTCGAGCGTGAAAAGTAAAGCCAACGAAGTCAATCCTCCAGCAATCCAAAGGAGATTGCGGTGACGAATCAAAAGTGCAACCAACACGAGAAGTGGTGCTAGTGCGGACGAAATAAGTGCGATCGCAACTCGGGCTGGATGCGATAACGAATCTTGCCAAAACATCACGTGTTGCCACCACGGCTTTTGCGGTTCGGCGATCTTGCCAGGTGCGGACGCTAGTGCTTGTTGAAGATTGGCTTCCAAAAGAGGGTCACGTGGTCGATAGAGTTTCGCCTTGCGATACTTCAGGATGGCACGTCCGAAGTCACCAGCTCGGTAATACGCATTCCCTAAATTATAGTAGACGATACCATTGCGAAATCCGCCCGCATCGATCGACTCAAGCACCTTGGCCGACTCCCGAAATTCTTCGGGCGATTTAGCCACATCAAATAACTCAAGTGACCGCAAAAAATCCTTTTCAAGATCAAGGACCGAATCTGCCAACAAATCAGGTGCAATGGCATAGATCAAAACTAGCATCGTCATGAGTTTTCCTGGACTCATCATTTTGCGGGTTTCCGTTCTAGAAAGGGACTAACCCGATCTACTAGTTCCAATGCGTCCTTAAGAATAAGCTTCGTGTCTGTAATATCCGCAGCCCCATACTCTGCTGACTCGATCCCATCCAGTAATTTTTGCAATCGTTCTTGATCGTCGATCGGGACCTTGGCAGCAATCGTTGCCGCGTTCACGTCCGCAATAGTTAATCCGTCCGCAATTTGGTTGCCGGTGTCAGCAACTAAGCCAAGGATTGCCGCCCGAACTTCTCGCAAAAACTCCGAATGCTTTCCTTGATTCGCAAAAGCACCTGCGGCAGTTAATCGCGATTGAGCTGTACGTCGGGCAGAGACTCTTCGTTGTCGTTCCACATCGGACGACCGCCGTCGAAAAGTTATCAGCGAACCAATCGCGATGCCAGTACACAACCACAGGCAAGCGATCCACTTGAGTCCCTCCACGAGATCCGCTCGTTCATTCCGGAGCTGCTTAACGTCCGTAATGTTATGGAAGATGCCTTCGGCTCGCGTCTTGATGTCCGCGACTGACTTGCTCATGCCTAGCGAGCCAACTAAATCACCGACGACGATAGACGACGCTTCTGAAATCTCGATCGCGATCGGATCGGTTGTAACGCTAGAAAACTTCTCGGAGGTTGGGTCGAACGTCGAAAAAGACAACGCGGGAATAGATACTCCGGCTCTTTTTGCTCTTAGTCCGTAAGCAAAAGTTTTTGTATCGTTCTCTACTCGGCCCACTGGGCTTTTGTCGACCACTTCAAATTGATCCGCTATTCCGGGGACGGCATTGAGGTCCGGAGCCGATATCAATTCTAACGAGCCACTATTCTTGCCTTGTGCGAACCTGAGAGTGAGTGTCATAGGATCACCCACTCGCATTTTATTTGGAGTTGCGGAAGCGAACACAGAGTAGCTGCCTATGCCACCCGTGAAGTTGTTCGGGCGAGGCGAGGGGACTTCTAAAACATCAATGCTCATGGAACTAGCAATAGCGACAATTCGTTCCGTATCATACTGCCGACCGGAAACGCCTGTGACGAAGATACCCTTTACCCTAGCCGGGCCAAACCTGTAGGCACCAACCTTTTCAGCCACAAACTTGCGTTCGAGCACATATGCAAAATACTCAATCACATCGCCTTCGAGCCCCTTGAGCGTTTCACGACCGTTGAAGAGACCAAAAACGGCCGACCGTTCTCGAGCAAACAAGGAACCGGATTGTAAATTGACCTCATTGATTGTAAAACCAATGTTGTTTTTCGAAAGCAAGGGTTGCAACCACTCGTTGCTCTCATTGGAATTGAGCCCTTTCGGGGTTTTGAGCCAATTGATTTGCAACTGCGGAGGATTGCGTCGGAGGGGGAGCAGCGGATCAGGACTAGCGTCTGCAATCGGTTTTACCAAAACCCGTAGCTTGACGGAGAAACTCTGCGTGGGATAAACCTTGGTTTGATCCAAAAGAATTTCAGCAACAACAGTATCCTGCTCGGGGATTTCCAAAATGCGCAAGGCGACTCTGTTACTTGTGCGATTCTTACCGTCTAGCGTGGCCGTCACCGCAGGAATTTCAATAGCGCCCGCGATCTTGGGGGTCAAAAGATACTGGAAGACATGGCTAAGGATGCTCGACTGCGAAAGTCGTCCGCCGCTGAACATGGCCGACGTTTGGTTTCTAGATTGCTCACCCATAAACTCAACTTCGAACTGTTCGTTCAATGCCGATAAGTTAGGAGCGATTGGGTTTTCTGTGTTTTGTACATCGACTTGAAAAGTAATGGATTCGCCTAGGAATACTTCTTCTTCACTCACCGAGCACACGATCTGAGGTGGAGCTGCATAGAGATGTTGACTCGCCCAAAAAAGCAACACAAAGGCAATTGGAATAGCGAATTTACGACCCAAGGTCATTAGGAAATGCCTGCCGTTGGACCTTTCAAACTTCATTGTGTTTACTGGATCAATTGTACACTCTGTTTTCATTACCAATCCTTGTCCACTGGAACGCGACCGAGCACACGTGCCCTTAGCTCTCGGTCCCGTTCCCGTTTTTCCTGTTCACGCTCACGGACCTTGCGAAGCGCATCTTCGACTCGGTCTTGAGAGACTTTTGGTTCTTGTCGCTGTTCGGCTTGTTTCCCCTGTTCCTTTTTGTCCTCAGGAGACTTTTTCTCTTCCTCTTGCTGCTTGTCTTGCTTTTGCTCGTCGTCCTTATCTTTCTCCTGGTCTTTCTCTTGTGGCTGGTTTTTGTCTTGATTTTTGTTCTGATCGTTCGGTTGTTGTTCCGGTTGCTTGGGTTGCGCATCCTGAATTTCCTTGAGGATACGGCGTGCCTCCTCCGTATGAGTTGCGGCCTGATCGCGGTCCCGCTTTCCAAGATGCTTAACCGCAGATTCCATTTCCGCAACTGCTTTCGGGGCTAGCGTCACCGCTATTTGGTATCCCGCTTTGATCGCTTCTGGATCAACTTTGGACGCAGCGGACCCTGCTTCATCGACACCAGCGGGAGTCGTTTCGCTCTCGGTTTCACTTGCCATCCCTCTGTTCTCTACTTGAGCCAGTTCCGACTCTGCTTTTGGAGAAAGAAGACGGGACTTGCGAAGCACTCGTTCTTGCTGTTCAAGCAGTTGAGACCAATCTGAATTTTGAACATCCAGTTTTTGATGCTGGTTCTCGGGCTCTGCGGGATTCTCGGCAAAAGCACCTTCAACCTTTGCGTTCTCAGTAGATGCAATGGGAGCGAGCTGATTTGCAATTTGAGTCTGCTCGGCAAGCTCCTTGGCAAGCAATGGATGAAACGGAACAACAGCATCCCAAATTTGATCAAGTTGGTCCGCAGATCGTTGTTGATTGTCTATCGCAGCAATGGCATCACGCTTCATTAGTTCTCTACCTGCAGCAACCATCTTTTCGCCAGCTTGATCAGCCCAGCTACTCAGCAACGCAATCCCTCTTTCTAAGTCTCTGTTGCTTTGAGCAGAATTTGCGATGGACGACTGACTGTTTGGGTCATCCTCCTTGGGCCGAAGTTCGAAATCGATCTTGTCCTTCAAATGAGGAATCTCGGCTCGCAATTCTTCTTGAACTCGCTTCAATTCTGCAAATGCATTGGGTGAAGTGTTGACGTTAAAGCTTTCCGCCGTTTCCTTGAGCGATAACTGGACCTGGACCAAATATTCAAGAAACTGGATCAGGTTCGTTTCATCGCGACGCTTTTGTAGATCTGCCTCACGCCATCGGTCGGTGTGATACTTAATCCACTGTCGCAATAATTCCAAATTGCGCCGTGCTGGAACATGTTGAGGTTGCAATTCCAAGCAATGCCGATAGGAGTCAATTGACCGGCTGAGCTCATTCAGGATTTCTTTTCGCGTGTCAGGAGGAACTGTTTCGGGGTTTTCACCAGCGAGCTTGCGCGCCTGTTCCGATGCAATCACGCCCATGTTGAAATGGGCGCTGGTTGCGATCCCTTTGTTTTGGCTTAAGCCAGCCTTTAAGTAGCGTTCTCTCGCCAATTCGAGATCTCCGTTGCGATGGAGCGCACAAGCCTCGTCGAACGCGGAAATCGCTGCCTTGTCGGAACGCGCTTTTTCAAATGATTCTGTCGCGGCGGCAAATGATTTGCTGGCTTCTTCGAATTGCTTAGAGGAATAGAGTCGCATTCCTTCGCGAATCTTGTTGGTTGGATCATCAGCCGCAAGCCAATTCCCAATCGCGACGAAAACAACGGCGCAAATAATCAAACGTATCATCGGTTCGCCCCATGGATTGAATCGAAGTATTGTTTCTTAGCGTACGGACTCAAACACCAATCTGCAATCAATGCAAACAATGCGATCGCAAGGAAAATCTGATACCGATCAGCCCTACGGATACGCTGCTGGCCGTCCGCTTCCTTACCGCGTTTGCCTTGAAGATGATCAACATACAACTGACCAAGGTCGTACGCTCGAGTCCCAGCAGGTATGTAAACGCCTGAAGTCTTGAGAGCAATTTCCTGCAACAGCTTGTTGTCGAGTTTGCTCCATACCTGCTGACCATCATGTTCCATAAACGTGCTCGAATTGGTTTTTTGCGGCACTCGTGAACCTGTTTCTGAGTCGCCTAAGCCTACCGTGAAAACAGTAACTTGGCGTTCCGCCGCAACCGTCGCGGCCTCGAGTGGATAAGATTGTTGATCGTCTCCGTCTGTGATCAGCAGGATCGATTGATCTCGCTGAGCGTTAGCGTCGAATACCTCAAGTGCCTTGCGGACCGCATCTCCAATGGCCGTTCCTCCTCGAGGAGCACTATCCGTGTCAAGTTCGCCGAGCGCTCTTCGGAAAGAATCATAGTCCACAGTCAACGGGCATTTCACGACCGCTTGGCCCGCAAAAGCGATCAAACCGATTCGATCCCCATCCAAACGATTCACGAGGGCGAAAACGTCTGCTTTCGCGCGGCCTAACCTTGTTGGGAGGACGTCCTCTGCCAACATGGAACGCGATACATCGACTATGACGTACAAATCGCTACCGCGAGGAATCACAACTTCGATCTGCTCACCGAATCTAGGCCCAGCGAGCGCCACAAGCCCCATGACGATCGCAATCTCAAACAGGGTCAGTTTGCACCAAAACCTCGCCCTTGACTTCACTGGCATCATCCTCGCCATCATTGGCTGCATCATGAAAGCCAATCGAGCAGACTCGCGTTTCCCCTCGGAGTAGATCGCTAGCGCAAACCAACCGAAGCACATCGGCAAAATCAAATACAACGCCTGTGGAAAAAGCCAGTCCATAGTTTGAATTCCAATCGACAACTCGTTACGGTAGCGATCGGAACCGTGTCTCCTTCATGACATAAACACCAAAGACGATCGCCAAGCCTGCACCTGAAAACCAACGAAATAACTCAGTATATTGTGAGAATTGCGACTCCTCAAATTCGCTCTTTTCCATCGAGTCAATCTTTGCGTAGACCTTGGCCAAGCCAACCGCATCCGAAGCATGAAAGTAACTGGCTCCGGTCGATTCGCTCATCTCTTTGAGCAATGGTTCATCAACGCGAAACTGCGCGCCCACGAGAACGCGACGCCCAAACTCATCCTCCTGCGGAAAGGGTACAGTGCCATTGCGACCGATTCCGATCGCATAGAGCTTAATCCCTAATTCGTTGGCGATTGCAGCTGCCTCCCGAGGATCGATTACGCCAGCATTGTTGTCCCCATCCGTAAGTAGAATGAGCACTTTGCTCTTGGCCTTAGTGTCTTTCAGCCGATCAACACCAAGCGTTACACCGTCTCCGATTGCAGTGGCCAACTCCTCTTGCAAAGTATCCTGATTAATAACTCTGCCGCGTCGATCCCGGATCGCTTTCGGAACTTCTAAGTTTTTCACGATTTCTACCAGCGCGCCGTGATCCAAAGTCAATGGACATTTACTGTCAGCAAATCCACAAAAGGAAACCAATCCTACAAGATCATTGCTTCGCCCGGCCAAACCACTGCGGCGGGAACCGGCAATGAACTCGCTAACCACATGCTTCACGGCTTCTAATCGGCTGACCTCTTTATCATTCAATTGAAAATCGAGAGCTTCCATCGAACCGGAGACGTCCAATACCAATTCAATCGCAATTCCTTGGCCACGTATACGTGACTCGGATTTGCCCGCCTGTGGCCTGGCCAAGCCGACAACCATCAAGCACAGTCCCGTCGCAAAAAAATAAGGCAATAGTCGACTCACGCGCAGCATCAGTGTTACTGGCAGAGCCTTTAACTCCAAAATACTGGAATAAAGTGATGCGGGTCGCTGAGTCCTTTGGGAGAAAAACCACAGGAGTGCGAACAATAATGGCATCAGACCAAACCAATGCCAAGAATAGAAACGGAAGGAATCCATTGACTAAGATTCCCTTTCTGGCGGGACCGGCTTCATGTCGATGAAATCTTTAGCACAAAGGATCGAAGTATCGATCTGCAATGTGTCAGGCTGTTGCCCGGCATACTTGACCATATCTGCGGCTTCGAGAAACTCCTTGAGTCGACGCGAGTGTACCGGCGAAAAAACTTCCTGTTTTCCCATCTCAATCAAAAACTCTTCTGTCGTTTGCTCTGGTGCATGCAATCCCGTGATCCCCTCGATATAGTGGCGAACAATTCCGGTCAGGCGAAGGTAAAAATCTTTAAACATGCCTTGTGACGGCAAGTTCTCAGCAAGCAGCTTTTCCAATTGCGAGTGGGCGATCTCTTCCGCGGTAGGCTGATACGCAAGCACACTTTGCGCTCGGCTTCGCTGGGTTCGGAAATAAGCATAAATAGCACCCACGATCAGCAAGGCTCCTGCTAACCACCACCAACGAATGGATTCAACAATGGCTTGTGGCGGAGCCATTGGTTCTAGATTCGCAAAACTTGGTACTTGGTCTCCGAGCTCAGAGGTTACTTTTACTTCGACCGGCTCAGACTCAATCCAAGACGAAAGCCCCTTTTGTTCTGAGTTTTCTCGGTTGTCAACAAACTCGATCGCGATGGACCGGATCAAGTGAGTGCCCGTATGGACCGGTTCGAGCTGATAGTGAAAGACACGTCGGCTCGGTTTGCTTTGCTCGGATCTCTTGCTGGGCGTTCGTTCGGTATAGTCACGAACAAGAAAATCTCCAACCGACTCTCCGAAAGCTGGCGGTCGAATCACGACGTCCGTTTCGGCACAGATTTCGATCTCTAATTCAACGAGATCGGACAATCGCGGCTCTTTGGGCCACAAACGCATTTGCATTGTAACTGGCCCAGCATCACTTCTAAGCTCGATCACATCGGAAGCAGGCTGATCGCTTGCGACATTGCCATCGCGGCCAGCGGAGCAACCGACAAACAATAGTAAAAGTAGGATTGCAATTCGCGGGTGATCGCCCTTCCGACGCATGCGACTCACGTAGGTCCGGTTGTCCTCAGCCGAATATGAGGCAGAGGAACATTGTTGCACTGTCAGCCTGAGGACAGGCTGGCCTACGTGTTGCAATGTCAGCCTGAGGACAGGCTGACCTACGTGGATTGGAATCATCGTTGTCGCTCTCGCATTCGAAAGAATCGTTGCAAGCTTGTTGCATACGACTGATCGGTTCGGATTTCCAAGCGATCGACATTCGCTTTGCGAAGCAAGTCGTTCAGTTTGGATTGGCGCTCGCGAGCGGCCATCGCAAACATGGCTCGCACGCGTGGATTTCGTGTATCGAGTTCGATCAACTCGTCTGTTTCGGCGTCTCTCAGCATGAGGAAGCCGACGTTCGGCAATTCACGTTCGCGAGGATCTTCCAGTGTCACGGCAATGCAATCGTGCCGTTGATTGGCAACAGACAGAGCTCTGGAACAATCGGGACCAAGAAAATCGCTCAAAATAAAAACAACCGAGCGCCGACGTTGAACCCGTCCGATGTACTCGAGCGCCATTGCAATATTGGTTTCCGATTTCACGGGTTCAGTCGCAAGCATCTCGCGAATCAACCTCAAAACATTGGCCCGTCCCTTTCGTGGCGGAATGTACCTCACAATGTCGTCTGCGAAGAATAGCAGCCCCACTTTGTCATTGTTTTGGAGTGAAGTGAACATGAGGACAGCAGCGACCTCGACCGCCGTCTCGATTTTGCTAATTTTTTGTGAGCCGAAAGCTCCCGATGCGGAAATATCTAACGCCAGCAGAATGGTCAGTTCCCGTTCCTCGCAAAACGTTTTCACAAACGGTGCGTCCGATCGAGCCGTGACATTCCAGTCGATGCTCCGTATCTCGTCACCAGGTACATATTCGCGTACCGTATCAAACTCCATACCGCGTCCTTTGAACGCGCTAAGATACTCTCCGGCCAACAAATCGTTGACCTGCCTACGCGCCACGATTTGGATGCGGCGAACTTCTCTTAGAACGTCTTCTAGCTCACGTGCAGCCATAGTTGTCTACGGAACCGGTACCGATTCGAGGACTTTGCAAACAACGTCATCGGACGTCATCTCTTCCGCTTCCGCTTCATAAGTCAAGATGATGCGATGGCGGAGTACTTCGTATGCGATATCTTTTACATCTTGGGGAGTGACGTAACCTCGTCCAGCCAAGAATGCGTTCGCTCGGGCTGCGAGGCACAAATTGATGGAGGCACGTGGCGAGGCACCGCATTCAATCAGCGCTTTTAGCTCTTTGAGCCGAAATTCCTCTGGATGCCGAGTCGCGGCCACCACGTCGAGAACGTAGTCTTTGATTTTGTCGTCCATGTAGATCATCGAGACGGTCTTCTTCATTTCAAACAATTGCGATTTTTCCAATACCGGTTGCACCTCGCGTCGAAAATCCTCGAGGACGGTATCCACAACTTTGCGTTCTTCGGCTTTGGTCGGGTAGCTGACGACAACCTTGAGCATGAATCGATCGACCTGGGCTTCTGGCAGCGGATACGTTCCTTCCTGTTCGATTGGATTTTGCGTAGCCATGACAAGGAAAGGTTCATCGAGTGGATAAGTCGTGTCGCCGATAGTTACCTGACGTTCTTGCATAGCTTCGAGCAGTGCTGACTGCACTTTCGATGGAGCGCGATTGATCTCGTCGGCTAAAACTAAGTTGGCAAAAATTGGCCCTTTACGTGTCCCGAACGACCCTTCGCGAGGATTGTAAATCATCGTTCCGATCAAGTCGGCTGGCAGTAGGTCTGGCGTAAACTGAACGCGTTGGAAGTGGCAATGAATTGCGTTGGCAAGGCCCTTGATCGCGGTGGTTTTGGCAAGCCCAGGGAGCCCTTCGAGGAGCACATGACCGCCAGTGAGGAGCGCGATTAAAAGTCGCGACAACATGACGTCTTGGCCAATCAGTACCTTCCGAACCTCCGCTCGAATTCGCTCAAGCTGATCGGTGTGCTTGAGAACTTGTTCCCTAATTCGTTGTATATCAACACTCATGGATCATCCGAACCCCTAACATCGCGAAACAAAATTCAATATAGGTAACGCATTAAAACCGGACTATTCATTAGCCGAAGGGTGCTAGCCCACGGTTGTTTTTGCGACCGTAACCCAGAGCCAAAGCCCTGTGGCTGAACAATAAATAACCTGAAAATCATCCGGGCAAGTGCCCAATGCCGCGTGAACGATCCGGGTTCAACCTTGATTTTCCCAAGTCCGGCCATTTTCGCAAGGCTTGTCTGGTTCATCGCCAGATAGTACCCAATCCCAGTAGACCAAACACTACCAATTCAAAAACTCCGAACGGCTAACTAAAATCTGCGGTCATCTGCGAAATCTGCGGACCACTATCGAACGATATTTTCATCCGCAGATTGCACAATTCTCGCAAAGTGAGTGAGAAAACCAGCAGTACTGGCTCTTGATGGAGGTTTTTTTATCGACTTGCAGCCTGTTCGGGCTTGGAACGCTTGTTCGTGTTGCGTTACAAAAACGAATAGCCGCAGGTCAAATGATCCAATCTAAACTCCCTAAGATTTAGGATGAAGTAAATTGTCAATGCCTACTGATGAACAAAGACTTGCAATGCGACATCGTCCTGCAGGGGCCGCGTTGATGTTCCAGAGCTGGAATAAATTGCTTTTTTTGCATTGGAGCGTCGCACCAAAGCTGATCCAGAAACTGTTGCCTGCGGGCTTGTTCGTGGATTGTTTTGACGGAACGGCATTCCTCGGCGTCGTTCCGTTTTTTATGAAAAACATCCGATTCCGTCGGACGCCTGCGTTGCCTTGGATATCTAACTTTTTGGAACTCAACCTTCGGACCTACGTGTTTGATGAGCTGGGTAGGCCCGGAGTATGGTTCTTTTCCTTGGATTGCAACCAACCGCTTGCTGTCTGGGCGGCTAGAACATTTTTTCATTTGCCATACCAGCACGCGTCAATGCAAGCGTCACTAAAGAATGGCCAGACCATCGACTATCGCTCAGAGCGATCCACGCAAAAAAAGGCCGCCGAATCGAGTCATTTCACCTATTCGCTTGAGACCAACGTAGCATATGCAAAGCCAGGTACGCTCGAATCCTTTCTAACCGAGCGCTACCTGCTGTTTGCAGTCAATCCTCGCAAGCAGATTCTCAGAGGGCAGGTGCACCATGCTCCCTATCCGCTTTGCAACGTCGAAGTGCAGCACGTCGAAACAGACCTGTTCGAATTAAATGGGCTTCCTTCGTTACAACGTCCATTTGATCATGCGATTGGTTCGCACGGTGTCAACGTCGAGGTGTTTGCACTTACTAAGGCAACCGGCCAATAAAAACGTACCAACGAACCCACTTCTGGGTGGGACAGTCGGTTCACGCGGAAGTTTCTTGATGGCTGCCACTCATAAGAATGATTTGACGCTTAGTTTTCTCGCGTGAATCGACTGTCCTACCCAGATTGCC
>CAMDKL010000192.1 GCA_945900945.1 Pirellula staleyi DSM 6068 | reverse complement strand
CTCACCTAGTATTGCGTAGGTTTCAAGCCTAGTCCCTCGAGTCACATTCCATACCTGGACGGCTTCAAAAGGCGCAATTCCAGCAGCTAGTAGCAAATCGGGGGGCAGGGTGAGCGAACCCTCGTATTGGAGATCCGCTTGGGTGACTGTCGCGCGGTGTATTTTGGACCTGAGGAATTTTCGAAACATAAGCCGGCAGCCAAAACCTCAATAGCGACCCGTCTGCCTGGACTTACTGGGCAGAGCTTACAAAACGAACCGCACAGCCTTTTGACTACTACTTCTTTTTCGCAGCTTTTTTGACAGCCGGTTTTGCCGCAATTGGCTTCGCGGAAGCTTTGGCCGGTGCGGGCTTGGGAGCGACTGCTTTCTTCGCAGACTTGGTTGTTACTTTGGCTGCGGTGGTTATCGGAGCCGTCTTCTTGGCTTTGACAGACTTTTGGGTTGCTAATGGACCTTCTTTAGCTGCCTTCTTAGAAGCCTTGCCGCCAAAAATTCCATTCCAGCCATCCGAATACTTCTCATTCGTTCCAACACGCGTAATTGTCACTAAATCACCTTTTAACCCAAACGGTAAACATCTATCAAACAAAAGATCCAAAGCATACGGTCGAAAAAGACGCCTCCTCAAGATCTCTAGTCATCAAGTTAGCGGATCGTTGATTGTTCGGTCAATACGTTTTTCACATTCAGCTCACGTTCGAGATCGATTTGATGCGAGTTTCTTCCATATCGATCTTTCGCTCTAGTTTTTGAACCAGCGACTCCTCAATGATGGACTGACGTGCTAGCTCGTTCAAACGTTGCCGCTGGGCGGTTAGAACTCCAGAAAATGCTCTAGGGCAAACCGGGGACTGGTTTTCCAAAAAAGATTCGTCGTCTAAATCCAAACGCATGAGCCAACTGCCCGCTTGGACTCGAAAACGGGATCGCAAATCGTCTATCTCAGCAACAGCATCGCCATGCGATCTTAGACCGTCGAGATACAAATTCGCGGCTGCAAGCAACACGAGCCGTGTATCCATCGGTTGTTGAGACGTGGACAAAGACGACGCATTCCCAAACTGCATTTGCATGCAAGCGAGTGGCTGCCGAAAACAAATAGGAGGCCCTTTGACGTACCATCCGTCCAGCAGTTACCACTGCTAGGACACCCGAAAAATGGATCGCTTCGCAGGCCAAGTAGGCTGCAAAAGGAGTCAATAAAGTCACCACTGTTTCGATCAACGGCTCATCCAGGCGGTTATGAATCGCGATGGCAGCAGCCCCGACGCTGCAACCGATGGCAACACCTCCCACCGCTGCGATCACGAACTTGAGAGACCGCACTGGAAAAAGAGAAATGCTGCCCAGATGCAACTGCCAATGCAACGCGATACGCTACCAAGCCAGAGGCATCGTTGAGTAAAATTTCTCTTTCGAGAATAACGAAAGGGAGTTTGCCACGCCGCAGATTGCTTGCAAAACGGCGATGGGTACGTTTCGGGGAATTTTGCGGGCTGTAACGAGAATTCACATTCTTTCAGCGAACTTTTGGTACTGGTGGTGCCGATAATATCGGTGGTATCGGGTTTTCCGCACGGTCTCGTTGTAATGAACATGCGTGTCAAGCCGATTATTCGACGGTTTTAAGGCATAACAGTGCCGACCAGCAGGTGTCCAAAGCATCTGTTCCAATGGGGGAATTGCGGTCTCTGAAGACAACCAGAGGCTGCAGTCGCAAATTTGCGTTGGAGAGATTTCAATGAAGTTGCTCAAAGGCTGGAAACTAAAACTATTCGCCGGACTGGCACTCGCTTCACTTAGCGGGACTCTGCAAGCCCAAAAGCCTGGGGGCCTAGACCCACGCATTTTGGGACAAGGCCAACCTCAAATCGGGCCGGCTTCCTACCGAATCCCCGGACCTCCGCCAGGAATGTCGGGCGATCCGTCGATGGACCCATCTATGGGGATGCCGATGGGGATGGGCATGGATCCGAACTTGCCACAGGTCCCTTGCGGACCTGACGGCATGCCGTACGGCCCCGAAGGATACAATGATCAATGCAATGGACCTTGCGACCGATTTGGCCGCTCTCCCATTTCGCTATTCCACGCCATGCGATGTCGTCTGGCCGGATGTCGAGGCTGTCTGCGTCCGTACGGTGAAGGTGGCATCGCGACTCAACGTTGGTTTGACGTCTCCGCAGAAGCAATCTTTCTAACGAGAACCAGTTCCGTAGCGAACTTCAATACCTCCTCGCTCGGTGCCGGAAGCAACAATTTTGTCCTCGGTACAGGCGACGTTCCATTAAGTGATCTTAGAGCTGGATTGGGAGTGCAAGCCAATTTTCAAGTAGGGCCAGGCTCCAACCTGGAGCTCGTTTACTTTGGTCTGAATAAATGGGAAAACTCGGCTTCAGCGACCTCCTCTGTACCGAATCTATTTTCATTTTTGAGTGACTTCGGTACCGTACCAGCAAACGGCTTTGACGACTCAGACCGATCCTTTCAGCACACCTTGAACTATTCATCCACTTTGAATAACGGAGAAATCAATTTGCGCCGTCGATGGTCTGAGCCATCTGGCTTCTTCCAAGGAAGCTTTCTGATGGGGGTCCGATATCTGGATATCGACGAACAGGCAGCGTTTGCAGCACGCGGTGAAGACAACAACGCCGGTGCAAACAACGGCCCTCGCTTTCTAAACTATACGGTTAACACTCAGAACTCGCTGGTCGGTTTTCAAGTCGGTTCCGATCTCTGGTACAACATTATTCCAGGCGTGAAGCTTGGAGTCGAGGGAAAGACAGGCCTATATAATAACCGTGCCCATCAAAACACGGGGATTTCGGCCAACTCACTTGCGAATAACGTCGCGGAAGAAGTTTTGTCAAATAAGGTCGCCAGCATCACTCAGATTTCGCCTCAAGTGTCCTACCGATTGAACCACTCGTGGGCGTTCCGCTCGTCCTATCAATTTATCTACATCGACAACGTCGCCCTCGCTACGAACAACTTCAACTCTGTCCCACCGACAGGATTTGGACAAAATGTTAATCGAGTGCCGACCATCAATAACAATGCGGCAATCACGCTCCAAGGCTTCACACTGGGTGGCGAGTACACCTGGTAGATGCGTTACTAAAGCGTTACCGCATTCAAGTAAAAACTTGCGAAACCCAGGGGACGTTCCCCTGGGTTTTTCCGTTTTGAATAATAAGTTGCCCAGCGCCCATCCATCTTTAGACCTCCACAAACCAAGTCTGGCCTGAAGCCGCTATTTCCCAATCCATTCCAGTGAATCGTCGCCGTTATCGTGTGCATTTTGGAGGCTGTCACATTGCTCTGAGCAAATAAATGGCTTTTGGCGCAGATTTCGCCATAAACTGCACTGTAAACAAGCCAAATTGTTGGGTAGTCTGAGAGCAATGGAATCGGCCCCGTTGTCATTCCAAGGCTGGTTACGTTTTACTTCCGATTCGAAGGATAATTTTTCTCATGTTGCTTAGAGCTACGGTCACCCTATCTATGGTGCTGGTATTTGGATTGATGCATTGCCGTGCGCAAGAAAAAGTAGGTGGGGCTGTGCTTGCACCACCCGCACAAGCCAATGCGGTCCTAAAGGATCCATCGAGTTATGCCATTGGCTTCAATATTGGCAGCGACCTGGCGCAAAGCGGATTCAGCGAAAAGGATTTTGATAGTAAAGAATTCTTGATTGGATTGCTGGATGCTTTGAGTAAAAAAGAGCCTAAACTGTCGCAACCGCAGTTTCAAGAAGCCATGAAATCGCTTCAGCAACGCATGCAACTAAAGATGATCGAAACGGCCAAACAAAACTTGGAAAAGTCGAACGCTTATCTCGAAGCCAACAAGAAAAAAGACGGAGTCCAAACTACCAAAACCGGCTTGCAATACCAAGTGCTCAAGGCGGGAACAGGAAAACAACCGACAATTACTGATACCGTTGTTTGTCACTACGAAGGAAAATTGGTAGATGGAACCGTTTTCGACTCGTCAATCAAGAGAAATCAACCCGCGTCGTTCCCCGTAAGTGGTGTTGTACCAGGCTGGACAGAAGCTCTGCAGCGAATGAAGGTCGGTGACAAGTGGGTCTTAACTTTGCCACCTAACTTGGGCTACGGCGAACAAGGCCAACCTCAGGCCGGAATCAATCCCAACGAAGTACTTGTTTTCGAATTAGAACTCCTGGACGTCAAAAAATAATCGCGAAACAATTACGGTACCTAACATGCAGGATGCAATGAGAACCTGGGTGCAGAGTGTTCATGATTTCGGACATGCACATTTGCTCAAATTTTGGAATGAACTCGGCCCAGAAGAACGCAATCACTTAGCAGGCCAAATCCAGTCGATAGATTTCCAAGAGCTTGCCGATTTATTTGCAGGGGTAGAAAAAGCCATCGACTGGACTGAACTTTCCAACAAGGCGATCGCGCCAGCCGCTATTCGATTGAATGATCCGAATCCAAAATATTCAATGGACGACGCCCGTGAATGCGGAGAAAAAGCGATCCGTGATGGCAAGATCGGAATGATCCTGGTTGCGGGTGGGCAAGGAACACGGCTTGGTTTCGATCTTCCCAAAGGCATGTTCCGAATCGGCCCTGTTTCCAATCGAAGCCTCTTTGCCATGCATGCAGACTCTCTTCGAGGAGCCATGCGTCGTTACTCCGTTTCGATTCCTTTGTATGTTATGACGAGTCCCGCCACCGATCTTCAGACGCGAGAATACTTCAGCCAGCACCAATCGCTGGGTTTAAATAAAGGAGAGCTAATTGTCTTCTGCCAAGGGACGATGCCAGCCATCGATGCTTCGACGGGCAAGGTTTTAATGGATTCATCTTCCAATATTGCACTTAGTCCAGACGGACACGGCGGGATCGTTTCCGCTCTTGATCGCCAGGGGATTCTAAAATCAGCTTCCGATCGTGGCATTGAGCATTTTTTTTATGCTCAGGTCGACAATCCGTTGGTCCGAGCCTGTGATCCTCTCTTGATTGGCTACCACCTACTTTCTAAGTCGCAACTGACTACCCAAGTCGTCAAGAAGCGGTTTGGAAGAGAAAAAGTTGGAAACGTGGTATCGCTGGATGGTCGAACCCACATCATTGAATACAGCGATCTGCCCGACGAAGCAGCTGATCGAACCAATGCCGACGGGGAGTTGAGTCTTTGGGCAGGGAACATTGCTGTCCATGCGATGGAATTGAATTTCTTAGCTGCATCCGCGAAAAATGCCGACGGCTTGCCATTCCACCGTGCGCGAAAAGCCGTTCCGTTTCTGAACGATGAGGGAATTGTTGAAAAAACATCGTCGCCTAACGCAATAAAATTTGAGCGATTTGTTTTCGACCTGCTGCCCCTGGCCGATCGAACGATGGTGGTAGAAGGCGACGCTGCCGACGTGTTTGCGCCGGTAAAGAACGCCGAAGGGGCTTTAACAGACACTCCGACCACTTCCCAAAATGCAGTCGTAGCACAACATAAGCGCTGGTTAGAACAATCGGGTGTGTCAGTAAGCCCTAGCGTGAAAGTTGAGATTAACCCACATTGGGCACTAGACGCAGAAGAAGTACGGATGAAAATTCAAAGGTCGTCTAGCATTTTGGTCGACACCTATTTTGCTTAGCATTTACGAGGAAACTTCATGCTCCACGCGGTCATCATGGCTGGCGGTTCCGGAACCCGTTTTTGGCCCGCAAGTCGCCAAATTAAACCTAAGCAACTGCTTAAAATGAGCGGGCAACGAACGATGTTGCAAACCACGTTCGATAGGCTGCAGGGTTTAGTGTCGAGCGAGCACATTTTGGTAGCGACCAATCAGCAACTGACCGATGCGGTAGCAATGCAGCTTCCCAATTTGCCGATGGAGCACATCATCGGCGAGCCCTTTAAGCGAGATACAGCGCCGTGTATCGGTGTGGCAGCTTCCTTGGTCCAGGCCGCCGACAAAGATGGTATCATGGTCGTCATGCCATCGGACCACGTGATTGAACCTCGGTCTGAGTTTCATAGGGCGATTCGAGCTGCCGCCAAGCTGGTGGAAAGCGACCCCACGCGAATCGTCACATTTGGCATTCGGCCAAGCTATCCGGCTGAATCCTTTGGTTACATTCAACGGGGCGAACCGATTGTCGGCGACGCCGGTACATCGACTTTTAAGGTCGATCGATTTCGTGAAAAACCCGATCGAAAGACCGCAGAGGAATATGTTGAGCAAGGAACGTTCTACTGGAACAGCGGAATTTTCCTTTGGAAAGCCAGCACGATCCTGAAAGCATTGGCGGAGTATGAGCCCGAAATGCACGCTCACGTCCAAAACATTGCTCGTGACATTGGAACCGCCAACTTCCAGAAGAACTTTGCGGAGCATTTCGAAAAAATCAAAGGCAAGTCGATCGACTTTGCAGTCATGGAACGACACGAAAATGTGGTGGTCATCGAAGCACCTTTTTCATGGGACGACGTCGGAAGCTGGCAAGCCATCGCGAGATTGATTGCTCCGGACGAACGGGGGAATGCGGTCGATGGTCCTTTTTTGTCGATCGATTCCACCAACAATATCATTCGGTCGGAACCAGATCACCTAATTGTAACGATCGGGATGCACGATACGATTGTTGTTCACACTCCCGATGCAACTTTGGTTGCCCCAAAGTCCGAAGAAGAGAGAGTTCGCGAAGCCGTAAAACAATTGACCGAGCTTGGGCACCAACAGTACTTGTAGCAGCGACACCATGTGGGTTAGCGGCTCTATGCAGACGGTTAATTTACAGCGTTCACTCTCTGCGCGTCTGTTCAAAACAGGAACAGATGAATCGCAGATTGAACTGGAAATATCAGAAATCAGAAAGGTCTGTTGTGAATCTCAAGCTCCGATGAATCGTAGTTTTCAAAATTGGGCGGCGCTGACCGAGGAGTGTCGAAAAGTTCTCGGAATTATTTCAATCTTTGGATCGATCTTGGAGGCCAGCGTGTTACGATTCACTTGTCTTCTCTCGTTTAAGTAAGATACTGGTTGCTACTGAGTACTTGAAGCAATGTTATTGAATCTGATTCGAATGGTGTTCTGGAGGCTGGCGTGGCGAAAATCAGCGTAGCAGGCATAGCGGCCGAGGACGTATTAAACTGTTTGCCTGATGGGGTTGCCATTTTGGGAGGCGATTTGACCATCCTTTGGGACAATCAGTGTTTTCAACAGTGGTTCGGCGGTGTTGATCGGACTGGCGAGAATTTTTATTCCGCGTTGGCGAATCCAGATATTGTTGGTACTGGACTGTGTCCGCTTCAAACATGTTTCTCCAGCGGTCGAAAAGCCAGTACGACCCTTCAAACCCAAAAAGGGAATTACTACCACATTCACGCGGCTCCGTTGGCCAGTTATTCAGGTGGATCTTCAAACGATTCGATCGCTAACGACATCGACCGAATCGTCGTCACTCTGAGCGACGTTACAGAAGAGATCTTGCAAGAACAAAAACTTGCAGCAATCCATCAAGCGGGTGCGAAACTCACCGATCTCAAGCCCGACGAGATCTTCGCTATGGATGTCGAGCAGCGAATCGATTTGCTCAAGGACAATATTCGGCACTACACCCAGGATTTGCTCAACGTTGAAGTTATCGAGATTCGGCTTCTGGAACAGTCGACGGGAAACCTTATCCCCTTGCTTTCCGTTGGCATCGATCAGACTGCGGCGGATAGACGATTGATGGCAAGTCCTCAAGGCCATGGTGTAACAGGTTTTGTCGCAGCAAGCGGTAAAAGTTATCTCTGTCGCGACACCACCAAGGATCCGAAATACCTGGAAGCGTTTAAAGGAGCAAGGAGCTCTCTGACTGTTCCCATTTTGTTACACGAAAGTGTGATCGGAACAATCAATGTAGAGAGCCCAATTCTGGATACGTTTTCTCCGAGCGATCAGCAATTCCTAGAGATCTTTGCGCGCGACGTTGCCGTAGCACTCAACACATTAGAACTGCTGGTCGCACAACGAACCAACGCTGCACAGCAAAGCTGCGAAGCCATCCACGCCGCAGTTGCGCTTCCGATTGACGATCTGCTGCTGGATGCAGTTCATTTGATGGAAAAGTACATTGGTCACGATATAGAAACAGTTGCTCGTTTGAGAGATGTTTTGGCAAAGGCCCGAAGCATCAAACGGTCGATCCAGGAAATTGGCCAGACGCTTGCTCCAACCGACGTGAGTCCGCCCGGCTGCCACACAGAAAAGCATACGAAACTGCAAGGAAAACGCATCCTGGTTGTGGATGCGGACGAGCAAGTGAGAAATGACGCACATGCGTTGCTCGAACGATATGGTTGCACGGTCGAAACGGCCCACGAAGGTGATCAAGCAGTATCGATGGTGCGAAATTGCCTCGATGAACCCTATCACGTAATCATTTCGGACATCAAACTTCCAGATTACTCTGGCTATCAGTTAATGCTCCGATTGCAGAAATTAATGACTCATGTGCCGATTGCTCTGATGACCGGTTTCGGATACGACCCAGGGCACTCGATCGTTAAAGCTCGTCAATCCGGATTACATCCCAAAGCGATTCTCTATAAGCCGTTTCGTCTGGATCAATTGCTGAGCGTAACAGAAACTCTAATCGACTATCGACCTCAACCCACTGAATGATTCAGGCAACGAGCGTGGTCTTCGATTACTCATTGTCCGGCGCAATTCTAGCCGCCGCAGTGCTGGGGCACTTTGGACTTTGGATCTGGCTTTATAATCGAATCAACGCTTCGGGATTTAAACGCAAGACCATCAAGCGTACCGAAAAGGCATTCGTCTTGTCGTGCGGATTAATCCCCCTGGGAATCCTGCTGATCGAGCTTCGTTTCCATGGGGCCACAAGCATCATTGAATCCGGTAGTTTTTGGGCCAAACTGAGTGTCGTTACAAAATCGTATTCGGTAATAGTGATCCTCTTTGCAATCGCTGTTGCTCCGTTTTGGATATTGGATCGCCCGCAGTTTGCAATTTCCAAGAATCGATTTGAATTGATGGAGTCGGAAGACCTAAGTCAGCTACAGCACCCTGAAAGCAACGCGGCACTGTACATTCAGGGGAGTGGCTTTCGGAGAATGGCTAAGCTTCCCGGCAATCAAATTGTTTCGATGCAACGCAATCGAAAACGCCTCTTGATAGATAGTCTGCCAGATGATTTGGACGGATTGCGAATAGCTCATTTGTCTGATGTGCATTTAACGGGACAGTTGTCGACTTCCTTCTATCGACTTGCGATAGATTGGCTATCCGACCAGTCGCCCGATCTAATTGTCATCTCCGGCGATATCGTTGACTACGAATCGGCTTTGCAGCAAATCCAACCCGTCTTCGATGGGTTATCTGCTCCGTTGGGAACGTACTTCATTTTGGGAAACCATGAAAAACGATTGCCAGTCCCGACCGATGTTTGCGATGAATTTTGCGCCATGAACTGGACCGACTTGGGCGTTTCGAATGCGATCGCAAGAAAGGGAAATACTGTGATCCAATTAATGGGCAACGAATTGCCATGGTTCCAAAGGCACCCTACTCGAAGCGAAGCGGAGCCTGCTATTGAAACACATGAGAGAGCATGGCGGCTTGGGGTATCGCATTCCCCTGACCAATTTGCATGGGGGATCGCGAATCGCTGCAAACTATTATTGTGCGGCCATACCCATGGCGGCCAGATTCGGTTTCCGGTAATTGGTCCAGTCCTTGTCCCTAGTCGGTATGGGGCACGCTATGCATCAGGGGTTTTTTCAAAGGGCGAAACATTGATGCACGTATCCAGGGGAATCTCCGGCGTTCATCCCTATCGATGGGGCTGCATGCCAGAAGCATCCATTTTGGAACTTGCCGCTCGCGGTTGAAGTGTAGTCCCGTATCGCGGCAACACCCGCCTTGAGGAGTCACGTACAACAGCATAAGGCTCGTTTCAGTTATTTGAATTGTTGTTCGATAATTTCCAGTACGTCGACTCAAGGATTATTTCACGGAAAAAGTAGCGTTGTGGTTTAGCACCACGACCAACCCTGGATACGTGGAATTGGATTCTTGTCGAAAGCGGCTGGGTAAAGGGGGGCGTTATGAGCGAAGAACAATCCTGGGTGATACAAACCGAAGATCTTCAGATTGGTACGGTGCTCAGTTTCGACCTAACTGACGCTACTGGCCAGGTTCTGCACAATGCTGGCCTTCCCATCAACGATTGGCTCAAAGAGCGATTGTGGAAAAAGAATATTCATTCGGTGTCCTGTCGGTTCGACAGTCTTTTTAGACGAGGATTCAAGAGCCTTGGTTATTCAAGCAAACCCAGGCATGCCGTTGCAACCGGTCATTCGGTTGCAGCAACTCGGAAATCTTAGAATCGATCTTAAGGATTCCAGCCGGACAATTGTTGGTCCTTTCTTAGATTCCGATGCAGCCAAATTGGAACGCATGAAGAAGTCTCAGATGCTCGATTTCCTTTAACGCACGGACCGTTGATCGTTCTGCAAACAAAAAAGGCTCGGCAGTCCGCCGAGCCCTCAAATTGCTTACTCGTAACCTAACGCACTGGAATTACGAAACGGTGTAGGCTGTTTCCGCGTGATCGCTCAAGTCCAGTCCCATCTTTTCGCCATCTTCACTTATGCGTAGCCCTATAGTGAGATCAATTAGCTTTAGCAGGATGAACGAAACAACGCCAGAGTAGACAATAGTAACCACAACGGCCTTAAGTTGTAGCATCACTTGAGCCGTGTTGCCATAAAAGGCTCCGCCATTTAAATCAACGCCAAAACCCTTGATGGCAAATACACCTGTTGCCATTGCCCCCCAAATACCCGCCATCCCGTGAACGCCGAAAACGTCCAAAGAGTCGTCGTACTTCAGAGCTGGCTTAACATATGCTATAAAAATATAACTAATGATCGTGGCGCCCGCACCGATCACGATAGCAGCCCAAACTTCAACAAAGCCAGCCGCTGGGGTAATGCCCACCAAACCGGCCACGGCACCCGTAATCATCCCAAGTGCAGTCGGTTTGCCGCTTCGAATGATCTCGATCAATGACCAAGTTAGACCTGCGGTGGCGGCTGCAACTTGAGTCGTTACGAAACCGCGAACGGCTTGGGGCGTTGCTCCGAAAGCGCTTCCACCGTTGAATCCGAACCAACCAAACCACAGCATTCCGGCACCGAGAATTGCGAACGGTAAATTGTGAGGCGGCATGATTTGCCTGGGGAAACCCCGGCGTGGGCCTAAGACCAGGCAACAAACCAATGCCGCTATTCCGGCGTTGATGTGCACGACTGTCCCGCCCGCAAAGTCAAGCGCTCCAACCGGATTGTTGGCCAAATCAAATGATCCAAGACCGAAAATTGGGTGCACAGGACCGTACCAAACCCAGTGGCATATCGGGCTGTATACGAGCAAGCTCCACAAACCTATAAAAACCATGAATGCAAGGAACTTCATTCGCTCCGCAAAGGCACCGATGATCAGTGCAGGCGTGATGATCGCAAACATCATCTG
>CAMDKL010000191.1 GCA_945900945.1 Pirellula staleyi DSM 6068 | reverse complement strand
TCGATTAGTTCGATCGGAACCTATTTCTTTGTGAACCGTGTATTGGGTGGCATTCCATTTCCTATCGCGTTTTTTTCAAGTTTCCCAGTTTTGGACGGCGCGCTTTGGTGGGGGGCAGCCATTGGATTTGCAACCTCCCTCGCTGGCAGCATATTGCCGGCCCTTTCGACTCGCACAATCAAAGTCGTCGATGTGTTTTCAAAGGTTGCTTAGCATCTTGAGTACCATGTCTATCCGAATGGGTGACTTGAGTGTAAATCATCCTTAGAATGTGGTTACAATCCAAGTTCGTCGAACGTAACAGCCGAGGGACATTTTCGTGCCAAATCCGCGACTCGCACTTCTCGAAACCAACTATTTATGGCTTGATTTTCACGCCAAATTCTTGAACTATTGGCAAGAGTCGATCGCCGAGAGTTTGCCAGCTAACTATGAAGCGAGAATTGGTGAACAATTAACGCTAGTTCGTTCCGTCGGCCCACCAAGGCGTGTTGGACCAGATGTTTCAATCGTTCGATCGAATTTGGGCGAATATGTATGGGACGCCGAATCGTTATCAACGACCACTGTTATGTTGGACCATCTCGAAATTAAAGAAGAGCTTCACGAGACGCGAATCGAGATCCTTTTACGCAAAGATCGTCGGTTAGTAACCGTTCTCGAATTGCTTTCGCCGTCGAACAAGGTGGAACCCGGATGGAGTCGCTATTTGGACAAACGTTCTACGCTTCTCGGGCAACCCGTTCATTTGGTCGAACTGGATTTACTTGAGAGTGGCCATAGACTACCGCAACAACAACCACTACCTGTCGGCGAATACTACTGCTTTGTATCACGAGTAGAGCAGCGACGTCGATGTTCGGTGACAGCCTGGCAAGGAACGGCATCGATACCAACCGTCCCGATCCCTTTGCTTGATCCCGATAACGACATCTCAAGCCCACTTCAAAGCGTATTTGAGACCACGTTCGCGCGAGGACTTTATCAGCTTTAGTATGCGTTCCTTGCTCGAACTGGGAGCTTGAACGGATTCTCAGGTTGTTCGTCATGAGCCTTTTAGCAGTAAACTCTTCAATTCCGAACCCCGAGTTTATGATAGAATGAGTCATTAGACCGAGCAAGAGTAAGTCGGTTCAACTCGCTCAAGCGAACCAGTTCTCGCGAAGCCTTTGATTCCGTTGCCACAGAATTGATTTTTGGCAAGTAGTAAGACTCCATAAGAAAGAATAGCGATACAAAAAAATGCCGAACCTGCTTGCTGGACTTATTGCGATTCTAAAAGTGGTCGGCATCTTGTTCCTGTTCGCTGCAGTTACGGGATTGTTGATTTGGTTCTTTGTCCTGTTTATCAATTTCGAAAACGCATGGACATTGATCCCAGCTTGCTTTGCCTTTTTTGCATTGATCCTGCTTTTCGTTTATATGGCTCGAATTCCTATCGGTTACAACATACGTAACTTGGTCGTGCGTTATCGGACGACTCTGTTGACTGCGGTCGCGTTTACGATGGTGATCGGTGTCTTGACGTTCCTCATGGGATTCATCAACGGTCTAAAAAAATTGACACAATCGAGTGGCAACCCGGAGAACGTGATTGTCCTTTCCCAAGGGGCGACCGATGAAGGGATTAGTAATTTGCCATTTGAAAGCATGGGAGACATTGCACAACAAGAGGGGGTTGCCCGCTTTAATGACGAACCCCTTTGCAGCCGAGAAGTCTATCTCGTCCTCAGTTTGCCCAAAGCAGAACCTCGGCCAAATAGTCCTAGCCGCAGGCTATTGCAGATGCGAGGACTGTACGATCCGCTTGCTTCGGCCAAAGTGCATAATTTCGAGTTGCTACCTGGTGGTAGCTGGTTTTCGGACGCAGGAGTTCGTCCTTCGGAGGATCCCAACAAACAACCGATTGTCGAAGTGGTACTTGGAGAAGGGATATCGCGGGAGCTCGGTTCAGATCGGTCCGAAGCGAATCGTCTTAAGGCAAAAAATCCAGATGGGCTAGAGGTTGGTGACACAATCCAATTGGATACTAGAGAGTTGATTGTTACCGGTATCATGAAGACGGAGGGAACGACATTTGATTCAGAGGTGTGGGCAAAACAGAGTGTCATCGGGCCGCTCCTGGGCAAGACCAACTATACAACATTGGTTCTGCGAGCGACCAGCAAAGAAGAAGCACAAAAGCTTGAGGATTTTTTCAGTGGCAAGGACACGAACAATAAGTACGAAAAGTCCCAGGTCAATGCGTTCACTGAAACCAATTATTTCAAGGCGTTGGGAGAAACCAATCTTCAGTTGTTGATTGGAACGATGGTTGTTGCGGCGGTTATGGCTTTTGGTGGCGTCATGGGTGTTATGAATACGATGTTTGCTGCGATCAGCCAACGGGTACGCGATATTGGAATGCTCCGATTGCTCGGTTTTAGCCGTTGGCGAATCTTGGTCAGTTTCTTGGTGGAATCGCTTTTGATCGCATTGCTGGGCGGGCTGGTAGGTTGCTTGATAGGCTACTTGTTCAATGGGTTTCGAGTGACGAGTATCGTCAGCAGTGGCAACGGCCCAGCTGGTAAAGCGGTAGTGTTTCGCGTTGTGGTGGACTGGGGAGTGTTGGGCATCGGCTTGATGCTGAGCATGATGATGGGCTTGGTCGGCGGTCTTATCCCAGCCCTCTCCGCCATGCGATTCAAACCGCTAGAATCTCTACGAGGTTAGTGTCGCCGATCGCTCCGAGATCGTTCGTTGCAATTTGTTTTTTGTTGGCACCAAACGATCGCGGAGCGATCGGCGACACTCTATTCCCCCAGCACTCTTATCTCAATCGGCAACGTGGTCGGATTGCCATCGACTTTGGCTCGCAGATGAAACAACCGCGATTGCGATGGGACCCACGGCGCCGCCGTGATGAAAACCTCTCGTACGGATTGCCCGGCAGGTATTAGCAAGCCGCTCAGACCAATGTTGTCAACGTAGCAACCATGAGGCAGATTGCGACCGCTGTCGTCACCGCCAAAAGAAATATCACTCTTGTTTTCCCCACGCTCGATGACGAGATTCGCTGAAATGGTTTGCCCGGGTCGTATTTCCAGTTCCGTTATTGCCTGTCCATCAGGACCCTGATTTTTCGCAACCACTTTTAACTGCATCGCAGGCTTATCGCTCACCTTAACCAACAACTGAAGCGTTTCTCCGTCAGTGATCTTGCGATTGCTCAACATGCTGTGGCTCGAGATTTGTACAGTAAATTCCTTAACTGTCTCGGCTAGATTGGCGGGCAAATGCAACGAACTGGTCGCTCGAGATTGTCCCGCTTGGATAGCGAATGGTTTCGTCAAAAGGATTCCCTCGGGTACGCCACGAACAGTGACTTCAACGTCGCCATCGCATCCATCGAAGCGATTCACGGCTACATCAAATTCGGTTCCCACTCCTGGCCGCAACGTTATCTCCTTTTGTTCTATTCGCAGTTTGTATCGAGGCATTGGACGGCGAAGTGTGAGGTTGTATTTGTAGTTTTCCCCTGACTGTCCACGTGCATCGCGGACACGAATCAAGTAGCGTCCGTCCGTTTTTGCAGTGAAAGTGATTTGACTATCCTTGCCTGACTGTCGAGAAGCCTCATCATCGTTGGTGTAGTAAATGGGGAAAATAGGTAACCCGTTTGGAATGGCGGGCTCACCATTAGTCAACTCACGAACAATCCATGCTGGCTCATTGAGCGCATGCGTTGTTGCCGTCGTATCGAAATACGTAAAGCGACTACCAGCACCTGGATAGACCTTGAAGCCAGAATCTGGGCCGCGAGGATATAGCCATAACTTTACGACCTCTCCGCCAGCATAAAGAAGCTCGTTCAGTTCCATGTCTTCCCATCGGTGCAAGCGAAAATCGTCAGGGTTGTTGGAGTCCTTGCCGCGGAAAGTAAAATAAGTCTCACGGATCGCTTGGAGTCGAGTTCGGACAATGGGCTCCCCATTTTGCTCGAGGATATCAATAGTGCTATCCATGGGCGAACCATTCCGACTTGCGTCGATTTGAACCACCCAGGGTTCGCCTGCTTTTGCATTAAATGCGTACCAGTCACCCGGAGATTCATCCGCAACGTCGTCAAGTGATAGGATCGCGCCTATTTCGCACGGACCAGAAATCTCCTGCGCTGATGCAATGGAACGTCGCCCCGCAAACTCATCAAGTGGTTTCGTTGCTTCGGTTGATTCTGGGACACTAGCTTGCCGCGTCAATCCAGCGCCCGCGATCGCCGCTAATCGCTCCGATCGGTTAAACGTAGACTGCTTGCTCATAAGCAGTGCTGCATCCATACCAGAGATTTTTCCACCAATGGAACTGACCGTGAGCGTGGTCTGATTCGCGTCCCATAGCAAACCGGAGGGGACTTCGTCCATCGTTCCGATTTGGCCCAAGGGCGAACAGTTCTCCGCGTTCCAAAGTTTTATTTTTTTGTCTTCGCTTGCGGTCGCAATGAAGCGGCCATCCGTGGTCAGTTCTAATTGAGTCACGGATCCTTCGTGCGCGAATGTAGAATAGAGCATCGGACTTACCGACGGCTTGTCCATAGAAAGCAAATTCCAAATGCGAATTCGCCGATCTGCGCCTGCGGCCAATACCCGTTTTCGTGTCGAATCGAATCGAACGGAATATTGCTCTGCTTCGCATTGACCGAATGTGTCGAGTCGCTCGCCGCTTTCCACTCGCCAGATCTTGATGGTTTCGTCTGCACTTGCTGACGCAAGAATTTGACCGGTCGCATCGAAATCCAAATCGTAAATTGCTCCGTTGTGTCCGGTCAATTTCCGCAATAGCGTTCCATCTGCCATGTTCCATAGCATGATCACACGGTCATAACCGGCTGTCGCAAGAATTTTGGCGTCAGGACTTAAAACTGCGGTGTAAAGCGTATCTTTATGTCCCTCTACGGTTCGTACGATCGTCGGATGAGTGCGTTCATTTTCGTTTTTCAAAACTGTTGCTTGTCCGCCAATGCCTGGAATGCCCGATGCGATCACGGTAAATCTTCCATTTTTGGTAGTTCGTGCTTGTGTCACTTTGCCAACGATCTCGAAAGGCAGCGGTTCGCTCCATTGCTCCTGTTTGAGGTAGACAGCATTGAATCGCCCTATCAACAACTGCTGGCTGCCAGTCCTGCCTATTGCGGTAATTGGCAACCGCCCGTTGAACGCCGTCGGTATGTTCTTTATGTTCCACTGGGACTTAAGCGGCAGCGGTATATCACTACCCTTGGCACCAAGCTCGATCCATTTTTGGACAACTGCGATTTCGGCTGCGTTAGGCTGAGGTGAATCCTCAGGTGGCATTTTGGGCTCCTTCGTACCCAATATTACTTTGAGCATGATTGACTGTGTGGGATCATTCGGTATAACAATCGCTCCGTTGGGACCGCCCTTGATAATGTTGGCGAATGACTGCAATTGGACTTCAGACTTGTTGTCCTTTTCGTTGTGGCAGCCAACGCAATATTTGGTCAGGATCGGTTTGACTTCGCGTTGGTATTCAACTTCGAGTGCCCCTGAACTTTGGACTGCTATCAAAAGAATTGCAATGGCAATAGGGCAAAGCGTATTACGGGGACGAATCCCAGAAAGGTTGATTCGGTGGCACATTGTTTGGGTCATATCGTAGCTGGACTCGCAAGAGTTCAGTGATTCTGGTTACGCGGCTGAAGTCTTGCGACTCCAGCTACTGAGGGTGTTTTTTGTGAATTTGTGGCGAAGTTGACTTGCTAGTTGAGTCGCAATTGACGAACGAGCAGGATTCTCGTCATTTTCGCAGTCGATATGGTCGCATGCAATCCATGAACTTCACAATCACAAGAGAAACTCCATAATCGCGTCTTATGGTTACTTGTGCTTTTCGATGCACAGGCCAGGCCCCGGCTGGCCTGATGAAAATCGCGTATTCCAGTTGATTAATGGCGTTTCTACTAACCCGATGCGTAAGCGAGGGAACGTTTCAAATTTAGGACATACAAGGTACGAGACTTTGCCAGAGAATCTGTGCAGCTTCACAACATTTGCATCGTCAACGTCGCCGAGATACGCTTTCGCACAGCCCTCAAATACTCTCACTACTGGTTCAAGAGATGAAATCGCCGATCGATGAAGGTAGCCTTTGATTATGATCCCACAAACATAAATTGCCGAAAACGACGCCAGCGGAAATTCATCCAGCAACATTACGGGAGTCTTGGTCAGCTCAGAGTTGTGCTTACTGAGCACTTTTCCGTATCGGCCCCGTAGGCAATTCGTACAATGTTACTTGTCGTTAACCGTCGTCACATACTTCACCCAAAACCACTTGAATGCCTTCGGTGAGAGATTACGGCCTAGTTCAACTGGTGCAATGGACATACAGAAGGCACTCGCTTTTCTACGGTAGCGTTGCGCGGATCTGCAATCGCGTGATCGCTACTTGATCGCTTACGATTACACCGCCGCCTAATGCGGACACCTTGGTTTTGGAGCTGGCGACGATCAAGCAGTTCGTCGTAGTTCACAAACCAATTGGCAAGATTGTGGGTCTCCTCAAATATTTGAGCCGTTTCAGTGTTGTTGAAGTCGAGCTGACGAACGGGCAGCAGCCGCATGGCTGGATTTTCGTCCCAGTCCCCCTTCTTGAATGTCGTGATTGCAGTCAGGAACGCCCAGGTTTCCTGACTTTGAACGGGGCAGCAAAGATAGACTACAGATTTTAAATCATCCTTGGCCGCTGGGCGTCGGCGGGACCAGCGCGGCGGAATCAGCTCGGACAATGGGATCGGGGCGTACGCTTCGGGATACCACTCAAGTTCAGCATGACGGGCGATTACGTCCTGCGAGAAGGAAACATCGTGAGGGCATCCCCAGACAAGATTTCTCTTTTTCTGCGGCAAACTTGACCTAATGCCAGCGATTTCCAGCCACTAAATTCCACGAAGAACCATTTTTTGTAGCAACAAAATTAGGCCGAAGCTCCGATCCAGGCTGGCCTGAGAACTTTAAACCCAGCTCCATTCGACTCCATACGGAACGTTCGCTGAAACGGTTAGGCATAGAAGCAATCAGCTTAACTCAGACACATTGCATTCCACCTGAGATCATGCGACAGGATTCCTTCTGGGATTCTCTGCGGCAGTTGAAGCAAGAAGGGAAACTTTTGGCCTTTGGTGCTTCGGTCGAATCGGTCGACGAAGCCCTTGATTGCCTAGAGATCGATGGCCTCAGTTCACTTCAAATCATCTTCAATGTATTCCGACAGAATCCAATCGCCGAGCTGTTTGAAAAGGCCGAGATGAAAAAGGTTTCGATCATAGTTCGGCTGCCATTGGCAAGCGGTTTGCTGAGTGGAAAGATGACCAGTGGGACGCATTTCGCGGCCGAGGATCATCGCAGCTTTAATCGCGATGGCCAAGCATTTGATGTTGGTGAAACCTTTGCCGGATTGCCCTTCGAGCGAGGCTTAGAACTTGTGGAACAACTTCGAGAGTTTGTTCCTGCTGGTTGGTCGATGGCAGATTGGGCATTGAGGTGGTGTCTTGATTTTCCAGAGATCACCACGGTGATACCAGGGGCATCTTGTCGCGAGCAAGCCAAAAGTAATTCAAGAGCAAGTGACTTGACGCCCCTATCTAAAGAGGCGCATGAAGCTCTCGCCAATTTTTATAAAAACGCCGTAGCAGCGCATATTCGAGGCAAGGTTTAGTGTCTTTGTGTCTTTGTGGTCAAAATCCCAGTTCATCTGCCTTGAAACGGTTAAGAGGGGTTAAGAGGGGTTAAACGAGTCGCAAGATGTTCTCTTGTTTAACCGATCGAGGCCCTAAAGCCTCGATCGCTGGCGTCGGGAAAAAGCTCAACCTGGCCAAGCGGTACGCGAGCGATGGATCTGATGTCTGGTCCGCCAGTCGCTGCGCGGGTTAAACGCGGTTAAGAGCCGCTCTTCTTTGCGATTCGGCTAGATCGGCTTTCCCTTCCATCGTGCAAATGCCTCGAGGGCAAAAAACTCGGGTAGTCCGATTCGATTGTAAGAATCCGCCGTGCCGCGATTTCGGTCTTCGGCCCGTTGCCAAAATTCGCGAGGGTCGCTTCCAGGAAATAGAGCTTTGTCCTTCTGGCTTTCGTGCATGAAAATCGATTGTCGCTTTAGGGACAAATCGCCTGGACTCAGTGGAACTGCAATTTCAATTTCATGCAAAGGATACTCTTGCCAGGCACCGCGATACAGCAATACGTCAGGCAACTTCTCACCGCGCTCGGTCATTCGAATCAACGCCGCGAAGATCGCTTCGGCGCAAACGCGGTGCGTTCCATGTGGGTCGGCTAAATCGCCAGCCACGTAGATTTGATCCGGCACCAATGTCTTGAGCAACGTCTCGATGATCTGTATATCTTCCTCTCCAACTGGTTTCTTTGCGATCGTTCCCGTTCGATAAAAAGGAAGATCGAGGAAGTGGAGATTCGAGGGCTTGCAACCGATGGCGATGGCGGCTGCACGAGCTTCACTACGTCGAATCAACCCTTTGATTCGCAGGATAGATTCCATATCGGGTTGACCAGGTTTTTTTTGGTCGATCGCTTCCCGGACTTGATTGGCCAAGCGATTGGTTTGTTCCAGTTCGATTTCGAAGAGCTGATTGTAATCCGCCACCAGCTCGGCGACCCGAAGAGCGTCATGGTCGAAGACAGCGATGTTTCCGCTGGTCATATAGGCGACGTGAACTTCGTGTTTGTCGTCGTTGAGGCGGATCAGCGTGCCGCCCATACTGATAACATCATCGTCCGGATGCGGACTGAAGCAAACAATCTTCTTCGGTTGTGTGCCTGCAGGATGGTAATCGATGGTATCAAGCATCCATCGAAAGACTTTTTGCGAAATCGCTTCGGCCGGACCGTGATGGCGCAACAATTGATGAAGATCATGGGCTCGGAAATCATCTGCATCGAGTTTCAATAACGCCTTACCGGTTTGGGCACATAACCACAACGTCGCTCGCTTGATTAATTCGTCACCCCACGTCACATTTCCTAGAAGCCAAGGAGTTGACGCCCCCTTGAGCATGGACGATGCCGGACCATCTAGCAGCACGCGAACGTCACCGTGCTCTTGCAGATACGAAGCTGGAACGCGATCGCTAACTGGTCGTTCGAGCGCTTCGACAACGATCTTCGATTTGTGTTCGCCGATCGCTAAGAGTAGAATGCGTCTTGCGGATAGCATTCCGCTTAAGCCGACGGTGAGTGCCTGGATGGGAACATTGTCCTCACCGAAGAAGTCGCTTGCTACACTTCGGCGTGTGATTGGGTCGAGAGTGCAGAGTCTTGTTCGGCTTCGTCGCACCGAGAATGGCTCGTTGAAACCGATGTGACCGTTGAGCCCGATTCCGAGGATGACAAGATCGAGTCCACCGGCATGTTGAATCGCTTCGTCATAGCGTCGGCAATGCAGATCGATATCGCTTTGATGGAGTTGGCCGTCCAGAAAAAAGACTTGGTCGGGTGGAATGTTGACGCGATTGAGGAGTTGTTCCTGGAGCCAACCACGGTGCGACTGCGGGCTGTTGGCGGGCAATCCGTAATACTCATCCAAGGAAAAGAGGACGACACTCGAAAGGTCCAGGCCATCCTCGTTATGTAGCCGAATCAGCTCGCGAAATGTTGTCAGCGGAGTGGAGCCAGCAGGCAAACCGACAACGGTTTTCTGTCCCAAAGCTGCTCGTTCGTGAACGAGTGCCGCAACAAGATGGGCTGCGTAATGGGAAAGCTCTTGAATCGTCTCGAAGCAAAAAGATGGTATGTTGGTTCCGAGAACCGGACGTGCTCTTGGTTGTGGTTTCGGGTTTTCGGTTGGTCTTAGGCTCATGTTGCAAAAAAGGGAAAGCGAAATGGCGGACTATCGAACAACTCCATTGTATTCCATGTCATTGCGAGTGCGCGATAGTTTGAAAGCCAGTGGAGATCGACTGGTCCTGGCGGAGAGTTGTACCGCAGGTCTGGTTGCAGCGGAACTGGGGGGAATCCCAGGGATTTCTGATTTTTTATGCGGGTCAATGGTGGTGTATCGGACACCAACGAAAAAGGCATGGCTAGGAATTTCTTCTGATCTCTTGGAGAATTCGTCGATCGGGCCGGTTAGTGCTCAAGTGACACTCGCCTTGGCTGAGGCGATAATGGATAAAACGCCCGAGGCGACGATCGCCGCTGCCATAACAGGCCATTTAGGACCCTTTGCGCCACCAATGTTGGACGGACTGGTCTATTGCGTTTTGGTTCGGCGAGGTGAGAAAAGTGAGACAAAAGAGGTGAAGTTGTTCACATTGTCATCGCCACTCGCCGACGATCATGACGATCTTCTGAGACGAGTTTCAAGGCAAAGAGAGGCTGCGTATGCACTGCTAAGTTTTATCGAAACTCAGATAGGAAAAACGGATTCCTAAAACAATGGATTTTATTTCTCGGAGACATATTGGAATTTGGACAATTTGTTAGGGCGAATCGCAAGCCGAAATCGCAATGGAATCTGGAGAATAGCGGACCCAAGTCGTGATCTTCCGCCAACGGCAATTGACGGAAGCCCGAGTTTTCTATAAAAACTTGGCAGCCAACTGCACCCATGGCGCAACTGGATAGCGCATCGGTCTTCGGAACCGAGGGTTTCAGGTTCGAATCCTGATGGGTGTACTCAAGATTCATCAGTCTTTTCATTGGTCGGACGCAACATACCGCGTACCGGGAATTCCCCGTGCGACCCTTCAAACCTGAAGTTCATACTGAGAAAATGTACTAGTCAGCTAGTACACCCGAAGTGTGGGCGACAACGTAAAAGGGGAGTTGTTCTTATGGCCAGGCCAAAATCGGATGCACCACGCATCCAAGCCCATATCTCTGGGCAATCTGTCGTTCGTTTAGATGGCCATGATTACTATCTTGGCAAGCATGGGTCACCCGAAGCGCATGCACGGTATGCCGTTTTGCTCTCCGAGTACCAGAAAAACGGTTGCAAGCTACCAACTGGATTCGATTCCAAGGAACTGGGCGAACGAGCGAATGCGATGTTTGGACCACAAAACAAGATTGTGGAAACGCATCAAGCAGACAAGCCGTTGCAGATTAAGCATTTAGCAGAGGCGTACCGCGTATTCATTGCGAAGCGATACGCCGAAAGCCAATCAGAACTTCACAGGCTCTCCCAAGTTTGCGACGAGCTATCCCAATTTGACGGGGAACTGCTCATTGCCGACTATGGACCGAGGGCATTGCAGCAGCAACGTCAACGATGGATTGATTCCGGCTCCGCCAGGGTGTACGTCAATCGTCTGATGAACTGCACTCGTAGAATGTTCCGGTGGGGCGTTGCACAGGAGCTAGTGTCAGAATCGACCTGGACTAGGCTCCGCTCCGTGGATGCGTTGCGATGCGGGCAGACGGAGGCACCCGAAACTAACGCGGTAATCCCCGTTCCAATCGATGCGGTACGGAAAACAGCGGTTGAGTTATCGCCGGTGCTGAAATCCATGTTGGTGGTCCATGTTGCAACAGGTATGCGACCATCTGAACT
>CAMDKL010000190.1 GCA_945900945.1 Pirellula staleyi DSM 6068 | reverse complement strand
AGCTTGAAACAGATGCCATCGCATTTGTTCAAGAACATCATCCCGAGTTGGTTTCCCTTTTGCAATCGCTCAAGTCGATGCGACAAAAGGAGTATGAGATGGCGATTCGCGAAATCGTTCGCACTCGAAAACGACTCGAATCGCTTTCAAAACGGGAGGTTGATTCGCATGCAATGGAACTCGATGCTTGGAAACTACAATCGAAAATTGATTTGTTAATCGCGAGGGGTATTGCACGCGACAAGTCGTTCGATACCGCCGTCTTGCGAGAGCTTCTGAAACTGCAAGTTGAGAACCAAAAAAAACGATGGAAGCATGAACAGTCGACGTTGGTCAAAAGGCAGGAGCAACTTGACCAATTGCTAGCTCGCACTGTGGGGCACGAAGAAGAGAAGATTGACCAACAGTTATCAGCCTTGTTGAAGCGTGTTGATAGTAAGATCGGCAAGACAAAGAAACCGAAGCAAGACGCAAAACTCAATAATGAGTCCAAGGATAAACCTTGAGCCATTCCTACCAAAAGATCAGATTCGGAAGTCACAGAGAACAGTCCATGAAACGAACACCCTGTCTAATTCGGACGCCTTTTTGGCGATTGAGCCAAGCATTTGCAGTCGTGGCATTGATGTCGGTGCAATCCCTTGGTGAGGTTCCGATCGCGCCTTTGGAATCGCGATTTCAACCAAACTCGGGCGGTATTTCGGAGACTGCGGAAATTCCTGATTTCCAAAAGCACGTTTCTCCGCTACTCGGTCGTTTGGGGTGCAACGGTCGAGCATGTCACGGCTCGTTCCAAGGCCAAGGTGGCTTTACACTGTCACTCTTCGGCTACGACTTCGATGCGGACCTAAAGGCGTTGCTCGACAAAGACGCCGGTCGTGTCACTGCGAAGGATCCGCTTGCAAGCTTGATTCTAACCAAACCGGTGGACGCCGACATGCACGAGGGTGGCCAACGGTTCAAGAAGGACGGTTGGGAATATTGGGTTCTGCGAAAATGGATTGAGGCAGGTGCCCCCAAAACGAGTGCCGCGCAAAAGGAGCCTATCCAAAAACTCGTTCGATTAGAAGTCTCACCTTTAGAGATCCATTTCACTTCCAAGGATGAAACCAAGTCGATGCATGCGATCGCCATTTGGGAGGACGGATCGCAAGAGGATGTCACATCCCTGTGCCGTTTTGCAAGCAATGACACTTCCATTGCTAAGATCAACGAAAAGGGGCTTGTTACGGGCGGTGAAACCGGCGATACCCATGTCGTCGTTTCGTATGACAATGCCGTTGTTCCTGTGAGTGTGCTTCGTCCTATCGGAAAGACAGGTCAGCTCCAACAACAAATTACGAATGCGAAAACCGAGATCGATAAGCTGGTCTTAATGAAGCTCGACAAATTGGGCATCATGCCAACCGGCGATGCTACGGACTCGGAGTTCTTTCGACGGTTGTCACTCGACGTTGCAGGCACCCTACCGACGTCCGACCAAGTCAGAAAGTTCTTGGACGATCCATCAGCGGACAAGCGGTTGAAGATGATCGAGACGGTTTTGGATTCACCGGGCTATGCCGCTTGGTGGACTACTTTCCTTTGTGACATGACCGGCAACAACGACGACCAGTTGAAAAACTTCTCACCGTTACCTCAACAGTCAAGCCAACACTGGTATCAATGGATCTACGCTCGCGTGGCAAAAAACGTTCCGTACGACCAAATAGTCGAGGGAATCGTCACGGCTGTCTCGAGGGAACCCAACGAAAGTTATACCGAGTATTGCGAAAAAATGACAAGCATATGCGGTGACGCGACCGGAAAGAGTTTTGCGGATCGTTCCGACATGATGTATTACTGGGCGCGCAATAATCTAAAAACGGCCGAAGAAAAAGCTATTTCGTTCGCGTATGCTTTTTGTGGCGTGCGAATTCAATGTGCACAGTGCCATAAACATCCTTTTGATCAATGGTCCAAACAGGATTTCGATCAATTCGAGCGCCTCTTTGACGGGGTGGTTGCAACCCAAGGCAACTACATGCCAGAGTCCAAAGAGGCTGTAGAAAAGATGATTAGTGAACTCGGGATCGCTAAATCTCTTAAAGGAAATGATTTGCGTAAGAAGCTTCAGGAAGTGGCTAAAGAGGGCAAGACCATTCCATTCCCTGAGTTATTCGTTCGAACGAACAAGCCGCCGCAGAACAAAAGCAAGGAAAACGATACTAAAGGAAAGAAGCAGGCAGCTGCTCCAAAGAAGCTTCCAACAGCACGGTTATTAGGTGCCCAGTACGTGGACCTTTCGACGGTAACTGACCCTCGCGAACCGTTGATGGAATGGCTGCGTCGAAAGGACAATCCTTACTTCGCAAAAGCCATTGTCAATCGTATCTGGGCCCACTATTTTCAAGCGGGAATCGTTAATCCGCCAGACGATCTTAACTTAGCGAACGCTCCGAGCAACGCCGAACTACTCGATTATTTGGCCAATGGATTCGTGGACAATCACTACGATCTAAAGTGGTTGCACCGAACCATTCTCAATTCCCAGACTTATCAACGAAGTTGGCAAACGAATGAAACCAATGCGCTGGATCGACGCAATTTCTCACATGCCCTTTTGCGACGGTTACCAGCCGAAACCGCTTACGACGCATTGCGAATCGCTTTGTCGGACTCCGAGCAAGCGAAGTCGATATGCAACTTAGAAAGTGAACGCGCAATGACCATGGCTGGCGCAAGTGCTCAGAACAAAGGTGGCAAGAACTCTCTGTCCAACTATGCACTCACTGTATTCGGACGGTCGATTCGCGAAAGCAATTGCGACTGCGACAAATCTAGCGATCCGAGTTTGCTTCAGACTGTTTTCATTCGCAACGACTCGGATGTATTGAAGGCCATGAATGATCCAAAGCACAGTTGGCTGGCACAGGTAGCCGAGGAGTACCATCTGGCGCCACCTCGCGGAGACGGTCCTGCTCCAGTCCCGCCCCGCATGCAGGAAAAAAAAGACGTTCGGACCGTGGAGGATCTGGACCGCGATGTTCGAAAGTATCGAAAACAGCTCGAGATTCAATCTGGAAAAGAGGGAAACGAAAAGGCAATCAAAGCCATTCAATCCAGTTTGGCCCTCTCGGAAAAGCGATTAAAAGAACTGATGTCGTCGAAGCTCGATTCGTCCAAGCAGGAATCCTCAACTCTCCCGATTTATTCTGAAAAAATGCCAGTTAAATCGGAAAACGGGATGAGCGATGACGACGCGACAAAATTAGTTGAGGAAGCTTATCTGAGGACACTCTCACGAAAGCCTACCGCGATTGAATTAGAGAGATCGCAAAAAGCGATTGCGATCGCTGAGAACCCGTTGAACGGAATCAGCGATGTCCTTTGGGCCTTGATCAATTCGAAAGAGTTTATTTTGAATCACTAATAACGAGGATTGCGCTCGTTCCAAATCTGAGCCGCAGGCGCTAGCCGCGTAAATAGACCTATCAATACGCGACTAGCGTCTGCGGCTCAAGCAAGAATTACCAAACCGTAAAAAAGGAAACCCACCATGTCCATTCATAATTATTGTGACGGAATCCATCGACGTGACTTTCTTCGGGTCGGCGCTCTGTCCGCCAGTTCATTCACGTTGGCTAACTATTTGAAAATGGCCGAAGCAGGTCATGTAAAAGAGGGGCATGCTACCTCAGGTATCTTCATCGACCTGAGCGGCGGTCCGTCCCATTTAGACACCTTCGATCCGAAGCCAGATGCACCAGAAGGCATACGTGGCGATTTCAAAACCATTCCGACAAGCGTTGCGGGCGTGCACATTTCCGAACAGCTTCCAAAACTAGCCAAGAGTTTTGACAAATACGTAATCCTTCGGGGAGTCTCTCATACACTCGCCGCTCACAAACTGGGCAGCGAATTTGTGAACACGGGCAGCCGACCGCTATCGTCGCTTGAATACCCGGGCTACGGTGCAGTACTTTGCAAGGAGAGGCCAGTTCAATCGGACATTCCTCCGTTTGTTGCGATACCAAATAGTGGCCAGCGAGCCGGTTTCTTAGGTATTCAATATGCACCGATGAACACAGGCGCGACGCCGCAAGCTGGTAAGCCATTTAATGTTCGTGGAATTTCGCTGGGTGCAGGGGTTACGGTTGAACAGTTGGATCGACGCCAGAATCTCTTGCACGATCTAGACAATACATTTGCATCGTTGGAGGGGCGGGACCAATTGTTGACAGGATTGGACCGCTTTAGCGACAAGGCTTACTCGATGCTCACGAGCGAGCGGGCACGCTATGCTTTTGATGTTTCCAAGGAATCGCCATCGTTTTCCCAACAGTTTGGAACGGACCCGTTCGAGCAAAGTTGTTTGTTGGCGGTGCGTCTGATTGAGTCCGGAGTGCGGTTTGTTTCGCTTCAGGTTGGTGGTTGGGATAACCATACCGACATTTTCAATAACCTAAAAACCAAGCTGTTACCCAAGTTCGACGGCGGTGTATCGGCTCTATTGAATGGACTAGAACAAAAGGGGCTACTCGGTTCGACTTCTGTCATGGTGACCGGAGAATTCGGACGCACGCCGAAAATTAACACAAGAGCTACCTTGGGTGGCCGCGACCACTATCCTCGATGCATGTTCATGTTGATGGCTGGCGGCAAAATTCGCGGAGGTCAGGTTATTGGACAGAGTGATGATACCGCTGCGGGGCCAGCCAACGACGCCATTTCACCAAGTGACGTAGCTGCATCGTTCTATCACAACTTGGGAATTGATCCCAAGCAAGAGTTTGAAACGGAAACAGGTCGTCCAATCACGCTCGTCCGCGATGGCAACATCATTCCACAATTGTTCGCTTAGGCATAAAGAGTTCTCCGTTTCCGTTCCTATTTCCCACCGCAAAGAATCCACACATGAAAAAGTCTATACTTTCCCTGCTCGCCATTGCAGCCCTGCTTATCAACTCCGTCTCATTGATTGCTCAAGAAAAGGGGGACAAAAAGGATCCAGCCAAGGCCATGGTGACCCAATTCATGAAACAGCTTGAAAAGGCTGAATTGAAAGACGAAGAAACCGCCAAGATTAAAGAAATGTTCGCGAAGGTTGCAACGGACGTTTCTGCCAAACGCAAAGCGAGTGGCATTACCGCCGAAATTTTGAAGAAGCGGACGGATGCTAGTAAGGCCGCGAAGGACGGGGGTAAGAAGGGAAAAGAAATTCAAACTGCCGCTGAAGCTGCAATGGGTTTGACCGCTAACCAAACCAAAGTCTTTAAGGATACGGAAGAGATGCTTGGGAAGGTTCGCGTTGAGATTGGCAAATTGCTGACACCGGAGCAGCTTGCCAAGTTGCCCGATCAAGCTCAAAACGCGTTCAAAGAAAAGGCTGGCAAGGGCAAGAAGAATAAGTAAATACCAACACTACTTGCTTTACTGAGCCACTTACTTTATTGAGCCGCTGATGACATACAACGTTACTCTCGGCAAGAGTGACCCACGGTAGGTCGCACCTGCCGGGTGCGACCATGAATCTCAAAATATCTCAACTCAATGTTTTCATTGATGAAAGTCCTTCGCTGGGTTGAGATCCGGTTTGGGAACGCACTCTCTGGAAGCTCTGCTCGCCGCATCCCTTAGACTCGCTCGCTCGCAATTCCTTGCAAGTGAGCGTCGACGCATTCTGGCATATGCTTGAGATGGTATCCCCCCTCGAGGATCGAAACCAATTTCCCGCTACAATGCTGTCGGGCCAAAGCGGCAATCCAATTGCCAGCTTGGAGATAGTGCTCGGACTCCAGAGTCAAACCACCGACGGGATCATTTCGATGCGCATCGAAACCTGCGCTGAGCAGGATCAATTCCGGTTTCATCTGGTTTGCGATCTTCTCCGTGGACTCGAAAAGTCGCTTCAAGAATTCATCCGGTGCGATACTGGCGGCAACTGGAATATTTACTTTCGTTCCAAGTCCCTTGCCGCTTCCCGTTTCGTCAGCACTGCCCGTTCCAGGATAAAACGGCGAGCGATGAATCGAAACGAATCCTACGGATGGGTCCTCCCAGAATGTCGCTTGGGTTCCGTTTCCATGGTGCACGTCCCAGTCGATAATCAATACGCGATTGAGGCCTAGAGAGCGAGCGTGCAACGCTCCAATGGCAATATTATTGAGCAAGCAAAATCCCATGGCAGACTCGGGTAATGCGTGGTGCCCCGGAGGTCGAATCGCACAGAACGCGGTGTTATCCTCTGCTGCAACGACCCGTTCGATTGCGTCGCAAACAGCACCGGCAGCGAGCGTGGCTGCTGTCCAGGAACCCTTTGAAACGACGGTGTCAACCTCGACTCGGCCAGCGTCGTTTTGGCACCAATCCTCCAGTTCCTTGAGGTACGTTCGAGAATGGTTTCGCTGGCACTGTACGTGGCTAGCGGGATTCCAGGTGGGTAGGGTGCATCGTTCTACCCAGCCTGAATCCGCCAACATTTGATTGACGTTTGTTATCCTAGCGACCGATTCGGGATGACTTTGGGTGTTGTGCAACGCAAAGTCGGAATGGTGATACAGCAGCATAGGAATTCAATTAGGTTGTTCCAAACCCATGTCACTTGCTTTCGCTTCGAATTCGCATGCCGTAGAACGACTGCCAAATGAAGACTAAGGCTATGCTACAGAATCCTATTGCAAGCCACATTCCAAGGTTCGGTCCCTTCATCTCCTTGAGTTTGACCGCGAGTTCCACTGCGAGTAGCCCAAAGAGGGTCGTGAACTTAATCACTGGATTCAAGGCCACGCTTGAAGTGTCTTTGAACGGATCGCCAACGGTATCGCCGACGACGCAAGCGTCGTGCAGTGGTGTCCCCTTTTGTTTGAGTTCAACCTCGACGATCTTTTTGGCATTGTCCCAGGCACCACCGGCATTAGCCATAAAGATGGCTTGATAGAGGCCGAAGATGGCGATGGAGAAAAGATAGCCAACGAAGAAGAACGGTTCAATAAAGGCGAGACCGAGCGTGATAAAGAACACGGCCATGAAGATATTGAACATTCCCAACTGAGCAAACCGAGTGCAAATGGCTACAACGCGTTTGCTATCCTCAACAGAGGCTTTGACAACACCGTCCAGTTTGATGTTGGCTTTGATGAATTCGACCGCGCGATAAGCACCAGAGGTAACCGCTTGAATGGATGCACCGGTAAACCAATAGATGATTGCACCGCCGGAAATCAAGCCTAATACGAAAGGTGCATGTAGCAAAGACAGTTTCTCCTGGTCTGTCGTTAGGCCATTCGTTAGCGACATGATGATGGAGAAAATCATCGTGGTCGCACCGACGACTGCTGTACCGATCAACACTGGCTTGGCAGTCGCTTTGAATGTGTTTCCAGCCCCGTCGTTCTCCTCGAGTAAGTGTTTGGCTTCTTCAAAGTTGGCATCTATTTGATATTCGGACTTAAGCTGTGCATGGATGTTGGGAACCTGTTCGATGAGCGATAGTTCAAACACGCTTTGGGCATTGTCGGTCACGGGTCCATAAGAATCCACCGCAATCGTTACGGGTCCCATCCCAAGGAATCCAAATGCAACTAGTCCAAATGCAAAGACGGCTTCGGCGGCCATCAACTGCCCTAGGCCTTGCGTTGAAATCCCGTAGGAGATCGCCATCAAACCGACGATTCCGGCGCCAAGCCATAGGCAAGAAAAATTGCCGGCAACTAGCCCCGAAAGGATGTTGAGCGATGCGCCTCCTTCACGGCTGGATGTGACAATCTCCTGAACGTGCTTCGAAGATGTCGAGGTAAATACTTTCACGAGTTCCGGGATCAGCGCGCCAGCGAATGTTCCACAGGAGATAATCGTGGAAAGTTGCCACCAGAGCTGCGTATTGCCCGAAAGTTCTGGAATCATGACGTACGAAACGGCATAGGTGATGACGATAGAGATGATGCTGGTAATCCACACAAGGCGTGTGAGCGGCATCTCAAAATCCATCTTTTCCGCTGTTTCGTATTTGGATTTGGTCCATTGTTCATTGATGTAGTACGAAACGAACGAGGCAACGATCATCATAACCCGCATTACGAATAGCCAGACAAGCAGTTGCACCTGTATTGTTTCGTAAGCTGTACCGGCTGATTTTGGGTTTACAGCAAGCAAGATAAAAGTGATCAAAGCAACGCCAGTCACACCGTAGGTTTCAAAGCCGTCAGCGCTTGGCCCGACCGAGTCGCCAGCATTGTCCCCGGTACAGTCAGCGATCACACCTGGATTGCGAGCATCGTCTTCTTTGATCTTGAATTCGATCTTCATCAAGTCAGAGCCGATGTCGGCGATCTTCGTAAAGATACCGCCTGCAATTCTTAAAGCGGCCGCGCCAAGGCTTTCGCCAATCGCAAACCCGATGAAACATGCCCCTGCGTAGTGACGATCGACGAAAAGCAAAATGCAGAGCATGATCAACAACTCGACGCTGATCAACATCATGCCGATGCTCATGCCCGCCTTGATTGGAATCGCGTAGACCGGGTAAGGTAGCCCTTTTAGACTTGCAAACGCAGTTCGCGAATTCGCAAAGGTGTTGACTCGGATGCCGAACCATGCAACACCATAACTTCCCAGAATTCCGACAATGCTGAAGCAGACAATAATTCCGACCACGCCGGCAGGCTGTTCTGAAAGCCATCCAAAGTACATCACGATCACGCACGCGATGAACGCCCAAAGCACGGCCATGAATTTGCCTTGGTTGATGAGGTACGTTTTGCAAGTCTCATAAATCAGCTCAGACACCTCCAGCATGGATGCATGAACAGGCATATTTTGCAATTCGCGATAAATCAGCATTCCAAAGTACAAACCTGCACCGCATACCAGAAGTCCGGCATAGAGAAGATAGGTACCGGGAACGCCAAAAAAATTGGTTCCCCCGATATCCGGCAGGACCAGATTTGCTTCACCGCCGGCGCGACGCACAGATTCTTCTGGTGCTTGACCTATCGCAACTGCTGAGTGCAAAATACCTCCCAGCAATGCAATCGCCAGGGTGGCTACTATCTTCGCAATCGTACCGGGTTTCTTCATTCGGTGCTTTCCTAGAAAACGAGGGGATCAAAACTATTTAGGGTGATAAACCTAACGACTTTCCGTTCAACGTTCAACACGACCTGTTGGTATTTTGGGTGTTTTTTGCGCTTTTATTATTCTTTTAAAGCAAAACCGCTGGCCTTACATCTTGAATAACACTTGACGGCACTCCGAGATGCCGAGTCCGTCACGAGCGACTCCTGCCAGAATACACTGGAATTTACCACTGGAATTTACCACTGGATTTTCCAGTCATCGCAGTAGGAGTTTCGTTGGGTTAGAATAGTGGAGTGTCTAACACACGGTCTCGTACAATGCTTGACGATTTGTGACTTCACCAGTCAAAAGAGCGATCCAATGAATTCTGATTTCCTGTGGAATCATCCCACTCTCACGCGGCGTACTGCTATTCAAGCGGGTTCCATCGGAATTCTCGGACTCGGAATGAATCACCTATCGGGTCTTCGGCAAGCCGGAGCAGCGCAAGGGAACCTTTCGTTTGGCAAGGCAAAGTCTTGCATTTTCATTTTCCTTTCGGGTGGCCTCGCGCATCACGAAAGCTTTGATATGAAGCCGAACGCCCCCGATAACGTTCGAGGAGAGTTTAAACCGATTTCCACGCGAACACCTGGCTTGCAGATTTGCGAACATTTGCCCATGTTGGCAGAACGCAGTCCACTTTGGGCTCTATGTCGTTCGCTGACTCACAGCTCCAATGACCATTCGGCTGCTCACCACATGATGTTGACGGGGCAATCGCAATTGCCAACCGGTTTCAATCCCAACGGTTCCAATCGAACCGACCGACCGTCAATCGCTTCCGTAGCTGGATTCGCAACGAAGGTTCGAAACAACTTGCCTACTGCGGTGATGCTGCCGGAACGTCTTGTTCATTCGACGGGCAGAATCATCCCTGGGCAACATGCAGGAGAAATGGGTTCGCAGCATGACCCGTGGCTGATCGACGCTTCGCCCTTTCATAACACGTCTTACGGTGCGTTCCCTGAGTATGGTTTTGATCACCAGGATCGTGGCAAATCAGACAACCGACTCTTTCAGGCACCACAGCTAACCTTGCCTGACGGCTTAGGGATGAAGGAAGTGAACGGGCGATTGCAACTATTGGAGACGCTAAAAAGCCAACAGATCAAGTTGTCTCGTTTTGCGGAGACTCAATCCTTCGATCGATTTCGGCAGAGTGCGATCTCGCTTCTCACGGAAAAATCAATTCAAAAAGCCTTGGATGTGACGCGAGCGGAGGAAGCAACGCTCGAACGCTATGGGCGGAACTCATTTGGCTGGTCTTTGCTGATGGCGCGTCGGCTCGTTTCATCTGGAGTCAACTTGGTTCAAGTCAATCTTGGCAATGACGAGACTTGGGACACACATGGAAATGCGTTCCCTCACTTGAAGAATTCCCTCTTGCCACCAACGGACCGAGCGGTATCCGCATTGCTGGACGATCTGCAATCCACAGGTGAACTGGACGAGACGTTGGTGGTGATGGCAGGTGAGTTTGGTCGGACACCTCAGATCACTTTGCTTCAGCAGCATTACAAACTGCCTGGGCGAGACCATTGGGGGGCGGTGCAATCGGTATTCTTTGCAGGGGGAGGTGTACAAGGAGGCAATGTAGTCGGCAAATCAGATGCCCATGGTGCTTTTCCTGCTGAACGGCCGGTGAAACCTGAGAATTTCGCAGCGACCATCTACCATGCGCTTGGGATCCCTCCTACCGCCGTATGGCGCGATGCAACCGACCGACCACACCAGATCTACCACGGCGAACCCATCGATGGTCTAGCATAATCCTTTGTCCACCGTGAGCCGAACTCGCTAGCGTCGGGTTTCATTCAGAGGACTTATTTGATACTAGTTTCTTCCATTAGCGGCATTTGTTGAATCCATTCCTGCAGCAGTTGCAACGCAGGACGATCAACGAGTGTCGTCGCGAGTTGCGGCATCTGCCCTTTGTCGCGAATGGCCATACGATGGAGTAAGACAGATCGTTCTGGTGCGTTTGTAGCGATGATTCGTGCATCTGCGATGCCGAATGTGTGGTGTTGCGGTTGCGAGTCGAATATCCCAGTCTTTATCCGCGACGTGAGAAATTCCAGATCGATTTGCGAGTTTCCACCACCAGCTCCTATATGGCAATGTGCGCAATTTGCGTGTAGATACGCTCGAGCCCGATCATCCAGTTTTTGCATCGTATCGTATGGGTCGACCAAACGTTTCATACTCTCAGGTGGATGCATCAATAGAGTCGAGGCCGGGAAATCCATCGGGTCTTTATTCAGCAAGAAACTTCGAACGTGATTATCAATTTCGTTGTTCGGTATCTTTTCTGCTTTCAACTTCGAACGCAACGATTGTGTGGCTTCCGTTTGCCAATGGATTCGAAAAAGGCCCAACTGCTCGAAAACGCATAATTGATTATCGACCACGCCACCGTAATCGTGGTCACGGTTCATTTGCAGCGAACTCAAACCCAACACAAACCCGGCCGCTCGCGTGTGAC
>CAMDKL010000189.1 GCA_945900945.1 Pirellula staleyi DSM 6068 | reverse complement strand
TCGCATGATTTACGAAGACCATCCAGTAGATTCCGGCTGAGCGTATACCCATGATCAACCAAAGTCAACGAGTAGGATGCACCCATGCCGCTATCATCAAAAAACCAATGAGAGAACGACCGTTCAATAGCTGCGGCTGCTTGTTTGTCATCGGAAGTCGGCAATTCATTGTTGGGTCAATCTTTGGTAACTGAAGCGGGATAACGGCGCACCTCGACATCGTTCTTCTGCGAGGCTCCTGGGCTGCTACGACCTGCTGTGATAAGTTTTTCGAGTACGGCTTGCATTTCAATAACTTTCTCTGGCATGGCTGCAGCAAGGTTATTGGTCTCGCCAATATCGTTCGCGAGGTCGTAGAGTTGCACTGGCTCCGACTGATCGCCGCCTTTACCCCAACCGCCGGAGCCAGACGCGGAGATATATTTCCAGGAACCGCTGCGAACAGCAGGAATGCCCTGAATGGAAGCGCTGACGGCATTCTCGCGAATCGGTTTCTCACTTCCTTCCAGCAAAGGCAGCAGGCTGAAGCTATCTTCACCAACGTGATCAGGCAGCTTGGTTCCCAGGATCTCAGCGAGAGTGGCCATGATGTCGGCTTGATGTACAAGTTGGTTACAAATGCTGCCCGATTTAACCTTGCCCGGCCATCGCACGATGAACGGCACGCGATGCCCTCCCTCCCATGCGTCAGCCTTGGCTCCGCGAAGAGGACCACTCGGGTAATGTCCCATCTTTTCTAATTCAGGAATTCCGATGTAGGGCGCACAACCGTTGTCGGAGGTGAAGATGACAAAAGTGTTCTCGGCTGCGCCGCACTTTTCCAAGGCATCGAGCACCCGTCCGACAACAGCATCGGTCTCCATCAACAAATCGGCGTAGAGATTGAGTCCGCTTTTGCCCCTCCACTCCTCGTTCACAGATAGCGGAGTGTGCGGCGAGGTCAGGGGCATGTAGAGCAGAAATGGTTCCCTATCCTTTGCGGCCTGTGTAATGAATTTCGTGGCGCGGTCGCCCAACGCTGGCAGGATCGGCTCGAGCGTCCAATTCTTCAGCGCTGGACCCTGAACACTGGCTTGGTTATTCTCAAGTAATTTTGTCGGCAGCAGATCGCTCGGGATACCGAAAGTGCGGTCGTTCTCGATGTAGCAGAACGGCGGCCAGTTCGGAACGTCTGTCCCATAGTAGAGATCGAATCCTCGCGTAGTAGGGCCGCCTGCAATGGGACGTGAAAACACATCTGCCCAGACCTCGCGATGCTCGTCCGAGGCAACGGTAATGTCTTTGAAGTTGCGGAACAGATGCTCTTTTCCCTTCGGTAGATTCCATTCGCTACCGAGATGCCACTTCCCAACGCAAGCCGTGCGATAACCATGCTGCTGCGTTAGCGTGCCGATGGTCATTCGATTGGGTGCAATCAAGGGATCGCCAAAGACGCCAACAATGCCACTCTGCAATTTCGTGCGCCAATGAAATCGCCCTGTAAGCAAGGTGTAGCGTGAAGGTGAGCAAACGCCAGAGGACGAGTGCCCGTCGGTGAAACGCATACCTTGTGAAGCAAGCTTATCGATGTGCGGCGTTGGTATCTTACCTCGCTCGGGGTTGTAGCTATGGACATCACCATAACCGAGGTCGTCGGCATAGACGATGAGGATATTCGGCTTGTTAGCCGCAAAGCATTGGCCGCTAACGAACAACGAGAGTAAGAGAAGGAGTGTGAAGGTGTGTTTCATGGTTGATACTAAACTGGTTATTGACCAAACAAACTTAGGACAGCATTGCTCCGTGAATCGCAACCATCAAAGATCTCGATGACTAACTCGCAATATCCGACGGACCAATCCCCGCTTGTGTAAACAGCGACATTCTTCTTCGATCCGTCAACGTGATGATTCTCATCTCCGATGCAACAGCCATCTACTCCAACAGCATCGAAGCGGATAAAAAGTATAAACACTTCCATCCCAACCCACTTCCCTCGCCGCTATCCGCCTAAGTCTACCCAATCCATCAGTCGCCGTGCAATCGGACCAGTCCCAATGTCCACAGTGTTTGGGCTAGTTTAGAAATCGGTACTACGGACTACGCACCAATCTGTGGCAATAGTCGCTGCTAGGTTGCTGATTAGGCCGATCCTGTATGAGTACGACGCTTTCACAGTTGGATGACCTATGAAAGTAGCTTGTTGGACCGGAGAACGACGCTTCAGCGAACCTTTAGCGGTTGCAAAGCGGCTGGCTGGCTTGTTCGCACCTTGATCCACTCAATTTCAAGTTTGAAAGTTCCGGCCTTCTTATCGCCGAGCAGGATACCCAGGCCGGTTATGGAGTCTGCTGCCAGGGGCTGATTCTGAACGACCTGCCCAAAGGAAGTGGCAATGAACTTGTCGAGTGGGAGCTCCACTTCTATCCACTCATCCTTTTTAGTTTGGAAAGGCGCTCGGTATGAAAAAGCCGTCGATCGGCTTAGGGTGTATAGATTAAAGGCATATTCCCGACCATCGCCACGAACTCTGGCAACAAGAAGGTCGTTCTTCTTGAGACCGAGCGCCGAGGCACGCGTTCTCACCGAAGCGAAACCACCGTTGTTCTCGAGCGACAAGGTACCAATGAACTCCATCGTCTTGTTATCCGTGATCCTCAGACGTCCATCGGAACGACCACCCATCACGCCGTCATTGACAGCCTGCCATTGCTGGGCAGCATTTTTTTCCTCGAAGCTGAACAAGACTCGATCCTTTGCGTCTTCGGCTGAGAGCATCTTGCCACCAAAAAGAAGCACCAAGATCACCATTGTTCGTATCATCATGTTTTCAATTCCTCAGTGAGTCGGACACGACAATAGCCAAAAGCGATCTATTCCAAACGTATCGAAGCGATTCGAAAGGACCAATAGCCCACCCCAACACGCTTCCTCGCCGCTAGCCGCTTCATTCTAACCGATCCAGCAGGCGTAGTCTAATCGGAAGGAGCCAGTGTCTGGTAAGGTCCAACTTGTGGAGTTGCTGGATCCAGCTTCGGCTATGTCCACATTGTGGATGGGATGCTTGCGGCTGTGGAAAACGCTGGTTGCTGGTAGGCCGATCTAGCAGTCGACGCCAATTGCAAAGGTGTTGAACCAGCCAGAATCCAGCCTCAGACCAACCTGTGGAAGCGGTATGGTGCATCCGTTGACTTCAGATACATGCTCGTCCAAAAACCCCAATTTTGGTTCGAGAATCCCCAAAGCAAGTGGAAGCTCCGGAGAGACATCTTGAAGTCGCGAAAAGCACCACGGCTGCATCTTTCTGAATCAGTCACACATCAAGCACGCGTTTAACGAAACCCTTTCGGCGAGCTGGAGATTTAGTACTCGCCACATTCGGTCGTCTAGGAACCGAGTCGCGAGGAATTCCATTTTCGAATTCTATCTCGATGCTCCCAGCACTTTTAACTATCGCTTGTAGTCGGTGATCGTATTTACGCTGAATTCGAGAGGTAGCAATCATGATCGAACAATCATAATTGCAAGATTACGGGAGGAAGGGAAAAACGAGTACTCGCGCATAAAATTCCAAAATGCCGTGACAATCTGCGCCGCAAAGTCTTTCACGACAATGCACTTCAGTTTTACGGTCTCGCACCCTGCAAGGTACTTCCAAGGGGCCACAAGCTCGAATTATGGTTGATTTTTCACCTTGGCGTGGTATGCTTAAGCCACTGCCGGTAACCTCCCTATCCTGCCAGCCCGCGGCACCAGATTACTAGTCCTTCCCTAGGCCCCCGCGTGATACACCAATTGAAACTGTTCGTTGTCTTGATGGTAGGTGCGGCAGTTGGCATCCGATCTGTGTCCGCCGTGGACGTTCCGCAGCCGGTGCAGGCTGTGCTCACGAAATACTGTACTGATTGTCACGCCGGCGAGACGCACGAGAGCGACGTGCGCTTGGACACGGTCTTCGCGCTCGAACTGCCTGAGCAGCTGGAATTGTTGAATCGGGCGCAAGACCAGCTGTTTTTTGGATTGATGCCACCGCATGATGCACCACAACCGACTGCCGCTGAGAAAAAGTTGCTTACAGCATGGCTCCGCAGCGAGTTGCTGAAGAACAAAGCCTCGAAGCTGGACGAGAAGTTGCGTCAGCAAGCCTATGGAAACTACGTCGATCACTCAACACTGTTCAGTGGTGAATCTAAGGATCGGCCGTACACGCCGGCTCGCCGTTGGTTGGTGAGTCCGCAGATTTTTATGGAACGCGTTAACGATGTCTTTGGACTTATAGACCAAGCGCGACAAAAAGAGTTCTATGGTGTCACCAACCCCTTCGTACTGCCGGATCACTCCGGCGTTCGCGACTACGATATTTCGACCCTGGATGGCGGACATTTACTGGTGATGCTTAACAACGCCCAGTGGATTTCCCGGAAGCAAATATTCAGTGCAGTTCACTCCGGTAAAGACCGCCGGAACTTAGAGTACCCTAATTCGCAAGACCGCTGGTACCCGCCCAGTGTGCCACCTGCGTTTGTGGCGATCGTCAAGAAGGACACTGTTCCCAGCGATCAAGAGTTGAGCGACGCGATTCAGGCCCAGTTCAATTGTGTACTGAGACGCCAGGCCAGCAATGCCGAATTAGCGCGCTATCTGCCTCTGCTGCGATCGACGATTGAACTGGGTGGCAATGCAGAAGGTCTGCGACAGATGCTTGTCAGTGTGCTGCTGGAATCCGAATTCCTGTATCGCCAGGAGTTTGGTGACGGACAGACGGACGAATTTGGTCGCAGTCGATTGACTCCTACCGAAGCGGCGCAGACAATCGCTTACGCCCTTGGCGATCGTGGCCCAGATGCCAAACTCCAGCAGGCTGCTAACGAGGGACGGCTACTCGTTAAGGAAGATTACGAGCGCGAAGTCCGGCGTTTGCTGGCCGATGTTGCGTGGTTTCGTGGGCCGGTCGATCCGACACTGAGCGGCAAGAATATGCAGTCCCATGTCACCACCCATCCCAAACTGGTCCGTTTCTTCCGCGAATTCTTCGGCTATACCGGTGCGCTCAAGGTCTTCAAAGACGAAAAACGCAGCAATGGATATTACCAAAATCCAAGTCGCGGCACTGCGGGATCGCCCGGTTTTTTGGTCAAAGAAGCTGACCGCATCGTCGATTGGGTTTTGCAGCGTGACGAAGATGTGTTCCGTAATCTGCTAACTACCGACGAGTATTTCGTCTACCACGACAAAGATAATGAAACGGGGAAAAAGTTTATTGCCGAGTGGAAAGAGGCGTATGAAAAACTGAAGGACACCGATTGGAAGGCCAACCCGGAGAAGGTGATCGAAGAGAACCTTGAGTTCATCCAATCCAAACCCTCTTTGCGCATTATCGGCGGAAAGCAGAAACGTGAATTCCTTCGGCACATGTACTTTTGGGGTGAAACCCTAGCGAAGGGTAGGACTCCGTTCACAACTCCGTCATTCGCACATGGCTACACTTACCATCATTCGCCGTTCTACAACCTTCCGCCAACGCCCCATATTTTTCGCTACAATGGTATCGAAGAGAAGAATTTTAAAGGATTGGACGTCGTCGAATTCTGGGATTACCCTGTCGAACAGCCGTTCAAAATCGCCAATCGCCGAGGACTGCTCACACATCCGGCGTGGCTGATCGCACATTCGGGCAATTTTCAAACCGATCCGATTCGTCGCGGTCGCTGGATTCGCGAGAAGCTACTCGCTGGAAGCGTTCCCGATATTCCAATCACCGTCGATGCACAGGTACCAGAAGATCCGCACAAGACATTTCGCGAACGCGTGGAGCTAGTAACTACGCAGGGCGAATGCTGGAAGTGTCATCAGCACATGAATCCATTGGGGCTGTCTTTTGAAAGCTTTGATGATTTCGGACGATTTCGTACCGAAGAAAGTCTGGAACACCCAGACAACCTCGTTGCGCTGAGCCAGGGATATGTGGCCGACATTTTTAAGACAAAGCCCGTTACGGTGTCGGGGCATCTCCAAGGAACTGGCGATGCCAGTCTCGACGGCAACGCGACGGATGCATTTGACTTGATTGAGCGGCTTGCCCAGTCAGCCCGCGTGCGGCAATCCATCATTCGCCATGCGTTCCGGTTCTTTATGGGACGCAATGAATTGCTCTCGGATGCGAAGACATTGACCGATGCGGATCAAGCGTATGTAAACAACAACGGCAGTTTTAAAGCAGTTGTCGTTTCTTTGTTAAGCTCCGACTCATTCCTATACCGCAAAGATGTTAGTCGTAGCGAATAAGTTTACTTTTAGCCGAACGAGCCACCGTTTCATCTCAACGATTGAACTACCATGACCAACCGAAGAATTTTTCTGAAGCAGTCGATCCTTGGTTCTACCGGGTTGGGCCTATCAACGCATAGCCTCCTGGCCAAGCAGGCGGAGCACAAGCCACCGACTCGGTTTATTTTTATCCATAAAGGTAACGGGCTTCTGCCTCAGTCACTGGTTCCGCCGACGTTTAACAAGCAACTGATGGAAGCAGAACAACGAAAGGATCCGTTCATTGCGGACCTCGACGAGCACGAACTGCCGGAGTGGATGAGCCCAATCGCTGAGCATAAAAAAGATTTGACAATTTTACAGGGGCTCTCGGGAAAGATGTGCACCACTGGGCACCACACCTGGTGTTCTTCACTGGGCGTTTTCAAAGCAACCGAACGTCTCAGTTCAATCAAGTGGGCGACGGTCGACTTTGAACTGGCAAAGCTGTTCCCGTCTCCCTTCGGACACATCGAATTCGCCTGTTTCCCTTCCGGCGGCGGTAATTCTCGCGGCAACATCAACGGTATCGAAAAAGGTTTTTCCGCCCGCGGTCCCCAACAACCGAACTACGCGTTTGGTTCGCCCAAAGTCGCTATGCAGGAACTTTACAAATCGGTTGCTACCGAAAAGACCGCGCAGACGCACTATGAATTGGAACGGAAGGTGCTTGAATTTGTGGCGAACGGCGAGCGCAATCTAGCCAGTCAACTGCATGGATCAGAACAATTAAAAGTCGACAATTACGCCGACGCTCTGCACGACATCCGCCAGCGAAACAGCCGAGTCGAAGCCATGGGAAACTTGCTGCGGAAGCACTTTCCCCAACTGGACGCAAAATACCTCGGCGAGAATCTCTCGACCGTAGATCGTCAGGCCGGGTTGACGGAAGTCTTGCTTTCTACGCTCATCTCCGGCATGACCAACGTAGTTACCTTTACGGTCGACGAATTGGGAACTTTGTACACAGGCCTACTAGGCATCGAAGGTGAGATTGTCAATCTACACGACGTGGGACATGGTAAGTCCGTTGGTCCGTTTGATGCACTTAAGGTTCGCGAGAAGGTTCGACATCAGCACATGAAGTTGATCGATACCATCGTCACTCGACTGAAAGGTGTTCCTGAGGGAGACGGCACCATGTTTGATAATACGATCCTGTTTTACTTTCCCGACAACGGCGAAACGCATCACAGTAACGGCAGCGAGTGGCCATTCTTGGTGTTCACCGGCTCTAATTCCAGCCTCGATATCGGCCGCCGCTACATCCGCCTTCCTGGCCACGGCCAGGAAGGACACAAAACACTGGGCAACTGGTACACAACGATCCTCAATGCGTACGGCAACCCAATCAACCACTACGGCAGTCCCGATGTCAGCTTAAGCATCGACCAAACCGGACCGATCCCGCAATTTTTGGGTTAGGGATGCGGGACTTCGGGACTGTCAACCAGCAGCATGCCGAACGTGCGAATTGGCTAATCGACCGAACAGATCGGAGCGATAATTCGCGATGCGTGCTGCTTGTCATGGTGCACTGCATTGTTGGCCACTGCGGTTATCGCAGGAAAGTCAATGGTTAAGGGTTCGCCCGTGTTGGGGTTCGGTTCATAAAATGGCGCACCCGTGCTGGCGATCGTGACTCGGATCCGATGACCAACGTTAAAAATCTGGCTAATCCAACCAACGTCGAACGATACCTCGACAATCTCGCCCGGTTCCATAAATTCTTCTTTTTCATAGCCATTTCGAAAGCGAAGACGACGCACATAGTCCATAAGCAATATCGAACGACCGTCTGGATATACATCGCACACTCGAACAATGATGTCGGTATCTTTTGCAGAAGACGTTAGGACCATTTCGGCCTTCACCTTACCTGTCCACTCGATTGGAGACTTCAACACATCGGTTGTGAACGTTCGAACTTCTGCCTGTTTCTCAAACGGTCTAGCATCTTTGCCGCCCGGAAAGGCTCGTCCAGGTATTTCGTTCGGGTGAATCGGGTCTGCCAGAAACTCGGTCATAGCCCTGTCGTCGCTGGGAAGCGATTCCGACAGCATGCCACCAGCGTGAAGATAATAAGGTGTATCGCGAGCAGGAACCGGCCAATCGCTAGCGTTGCGCCAGATATTTCCCGGAGCATTTACTTCATCGGTCGCACCCATAACGTAATATCGTATTACCGGATCTTTCTCAGCGCCGTTATCCACGCCTTTCAGATAATGGTCGAACCACCGAATCAAGTGCTTTTCTCGATCGAATTTTGCATTGTCGGGGTAGGTCATGTCACCCACTCGATTGTCCTTCGGGCCACCGTGTGCCCATGGACCGATGAGAAGTTGTTGCTTGCCGCGAGAATTCAGTCCGCCTCGATGTTGACGCCCAATAAAGCTGTCGATGGAACCGACACACATAAAATCAAACCAACTGCCTAACGTGAAGCACGGGACGTTCATGTTGTCGAGATGCAGTGTACAATCCTCCTGACGCCAATAGTCGTCGTAGGTCGGGTGAGCGAACCACTCCCCCATTAATTGCTGGTTATCGAGTGGGTTGCGGCAAACAGCATCCATCTGCTTAAATCGTTCCGGACGCGTGGTTCCGCCGATTCGATACCCTTCGTGAAATAGACTGAGCCCTGTGTCAGTCATATACTGTGCTACCAAGTGAGGTGGACGCGTGACCGCCAAAAAGTTTTGAGCAAATCCGGCTTGGGATCCACCCATGGTCCCTATTTTACCTGTCGACAACTTTTGTTGAGCGAGCCACTCCACGGTGTCATAGCCATCCTTCTGTGACTCACTCCAGCCAAGCGCGCGATAACCGACCCATGTACCTTCCGAGAGATGCGTGCCTCGGAAATTTTGAGCGGCAACGACGTAACCATTGGCTGCAAGTTGTGCAAACGCTTTTCGCGAACCGACGCTGCGGATATCGGCATAGCGCTGTTCATATAACACTGGCCAAGGGCCTTCACCCGAAGGAACGTATAAGTACGTCGACAACCGTGTACCATCCCGCATCGGTACCATTTCGTGTTTCTCGACGACGGAACCAAAATCTAGCAAAGGTTCGTCTCCAGAAACGAATTGAACTAAGCATAGCGATAAAGCTAATGTTGCGATTCGTTGGTATGCCATGATTGATTATTCGGGAAGAAGAATTACAGATTAAACTTAAGTACTCAACGGATTCATTGAAATGATCGGCATCCAAGGTAATCCATTATTCAACTGATCGGCAATTGTTGACAGTGCTCTTTTCCTGAAGAACAAACAGATTATTGCCTATTTAGATTGTCGCAACAACCGGATACCTAATGCAAATCGGTATTTGGAATGTCGAGAACAGATTAATGAGTGCCGAGCACGAGGAGATACTAGCACAGACTCAATATTTTGGCTTTCTGGCGAAAGCAAACAAGGCTTGTCCGAACATGAACATTGTCATTGTCGCTGGCAATCACGACGCCGGATCACGTTTGGAAGCTCCTAAGGGACTTCTTGACTCTCTGCACATCAGCGTAATCGCAACCTCTGTGTTAACTCCGGAGCGGTCCAAAAACAGAGAGTCAGAGAGTTCGAAGCCAATTCTGTGGGGTTCCGAACGTAACGCCATGGTTGCAATCGCGGTCCGAAAGTTCTCTCGCGAACCAGAGAATTGTCCGATCGGGACCGACGATTGCAAAATCCCGCGAAATACAAAGCAGAAACGAAGAAAGCCGGGAGGGGTCGCTCGCGGCTTACTTTGTTAACTGGTCTGGCGGACGATTTCCGCTTTTTACTTTCAGCTCCCCGAAAGCAACCCATTTACGTAAAGTTCTCTGTTTTCGAAAGCGTTGAAACACAGGGAAATTGCATGCAGGCGATTAGGAGCGTTCGAGACTCTTTCGATTTGGAGATCGGAAGCAACCGTTTACTGAAAATAGAATCCCGGCGGGGCCTTCGAACCTTGCGGCCTACCAGACCCACCGGGACGTTTGTTCATTTGGCCAAACCATTCTCGATTGCATGCAACCTCGTTCAGTTCGACACGGGACGACTGCCTGGACTTTACACACTTAGGCACGCTCTGATGGGCAACCATTCACATGGTTGATGCATGCAGATTCTGGCATCGCAAACGTTTCGCCTGCTGCAAAGTGCTCGCCACACGGAAACCAGCGTTGTTGTTCTGGTTGTCGGGTTGGTTGTTGTTGCGGTTCGACGAACGCACATTGGCTGCGTTGTTGTTGAACGACCCGCCACGCAACACGCGGCTACTCGGCCTTCGCCCTCTGGAATCGCAGTTTACCAAATATTCGACGCCGAAGCTGGTAGGTGTCCGCCTGCATTGCATGACCTGACCAACTCGTCAATCGTTGCCGGATTTCTTCGAAGCTCATTTTGCCCTCGGAATACTTCAACTGCATCTTTCGAACCCGCCGACGGAACCTCCGCACATTGTCCTTCACCAATAAACGATGCGTTGGAAAAACGCGGTATCCCAGAAAGCGTATCCCCTCCTTTACGGGAAAGATCACACTCTTGTCCGGATGCAAATGCAGTCTCCGAGTCGCAAGGAAATCGCATACTTGACCACGCACATTATCAAGCTCTCGTTTGTCGTTGGAAAAAACCAAAAAATCATCGACATATCGCACGTAGCCCGGCATTCGCATCCGATCCTTGACGAAATGGTCCAATGAATCGAGAAAGACATTTGCAAAGAATTGGCTCGTCTGATTGCCAATCGGAATCCCGTGTCGACGTTCTATTGGCGTAAATAGGTCATCGCCTGGAAAATACCATGCGACCGGTTCCTGTGGATTGCTATGGCCAATGATCCGATGAACAAGCGATAGCACGTAGGGATCTTTGATCTTTCTGGAAATGCAATTGCCGAGCAGCTCATGATCAATCGACGGAAAGAATTTCTTAATGTCGGCTTTCAATGCATAACGAAAGCGACCTGCATAATGCTGTGCACGTCGCACGGCTGCATGCGTTCCCTTGCCGACTCGACAAGCGTACGAATCGGTTACAAACGTTCGTTCGAAGAGCGGAGTCAGAATTTGAGTCAAGGCATGGTGTACGACGCGGTCTCGGTAGGGAGCTGCAGAAATCAGTCGCTTCTTGGGTTCATGGACATAAAACTCTTTGTACGGGCCTGGTGAATAAGTCCCATCGCCCAGTTCACGATGTAGTGTCCATAGCTCGCGTTCCAAACCAAAATGGAAATTGACTACGGCTGACTCAAATCGTTTGCCTTTAGCCGATTGTTGCGCTGCCCTAAGAAGATTCTCAAAGGAGATAAGCTCGTTCCACAAATTGCCAACGCGTTTCATGGTTGGCTATTTCGCTTTCCGAACCCAGCCACCTACCAAGCGACCGATTTCATCAATCGCCTTACTCGCGAATTCGTAACTGTTGAGCTTGATGCACTGCAAATCCTTTGCCAGTCTCATTTGAAATCGAAGAATCTCCAATTTGAGATTGGC
>CAMDKL010000188.1 GCA_945900945.1 Pirellula staleyi DSM 6068 | reverse complement strand
CCCATTGTGCCGCACCCATTGTGCCGCACCCATTGTGCCGCACCCATTGTGCCGCACCCATTGTGCCGCACCCATTGTGCCGCACCCATTGTGCCGCACCCATTGTGCCGCACCCATTGTGCCGCACCCATTGTGCCGCATGCTGGTTTTTTCACACCCAGCCACTAAATTCCACGAAGAACCAAACGCCGTATGAGCCTTTTTCTATATTTTACGTAAAATCGAATCTTTTGCGGTACTTGAAGGGCTTTTTCTGATTATCGTTATTAAACGGTCGTTACTAGATGGTTTAATCGTAAAAGAAAGAAATGGTGTAGTACCCCAAGTGTGACATTCACCGGCATGCCATTCAATTTGGATGGATTCATTGTGGCAGCGTTGTGTTCCCGCGTGATTTTGAATTCACCGACCAATTCTGTTTCAAAGCCAAAATTTCGACCTCGCACCCCTGTAAAACAGACTGATACAGTGTTGCGATCGCAATTTAGCAAAGGATTTATAGTGTTTTTTGCGTCAATTAATGTTTTTTGAACAAAGTTTAAGGATTACATCATGAAGACTGGTTTTTTAGTTTATGTCGTTGTCGCATTCGCCACCTTGGTGGCCCCGTCGGCTACACAAGCTGCATTATTCAAGGCTGCTGCGGTTATATCCGGGCCCAATAATCCGCCGCCAAACGCTTTTCCTGGGATTGGATTTACGAGCTTTGATATCGACGACACAGCCCACACCATGCGTATTCAAGTGACCTTTAGCGGCCTTCAATCAAACTCAACCAACTCGCATGCTCACGCGCCGACTGCGGTAGCAGGTACTGGCACCGCCGGGGTTGCAGTAGGCCTTTTTCCAAGTGGAAATCCATACGGATTCCCCATTGGAGTGACAAGCGGGACTTTCGATTTCACGCTCAATACAGCCCTGGACGCGACTTGGAGTAATGGGTACAGAACTGCTTCCGGTGGTACTGCATTATCAGCAGAGGCGGCGTTCATTCAGGCTATTAAAGACGGCAAAGCTTATTTCAACATTCATACAGCCAATAATCCAGGCGGTGAAATCGGTGGGTTCCTGTCACCAGTTCCTGAACCATCGAGCGTAATACTGATGGGCAGCGGCCTCCTTGCAATGTTCCTGGCATCAGGATTTAAAAAGGTGTGCAGGTGGGCCCCTAAAGGCATCGCATAAGAAACCAAATGGGTTGGTGGGTGGCTTCGTTGGTGTCGAATTCGGGATTAGTAATTCGCGTATGTCAATGCGATGAGCATGCGGCGAAATGACGGCATTGAACGGATGGGATCTTTTGGCATATGCTGGCACAGGTCTATACTCCTAGGACGATCCTGCAATCGACGTGATTTCCACGTTGAATGCAGCCTCGGTCCAACCTGTGGAAGCGGTAACTGCTGGGTTGTTAGCTAGACTGATCCGGCAGGAGTAAGACGCTTTCACAATTGAGCTACTGATGCTTCTTGCCGAATTCGGGAATCGCACTAACCGCGGAACCCTTGTGGATATCGCAGAAGCGTGTCTGAGGAAAGCGAGTGGTTTCACCGGCGGCAGTCGTCCCGGAGTGGAGAACGCATCATGCACTCCATCGAAAGACAACGCAATCGATTGCGGCCTGATATCAAGGCAGTCCCGGCAAACAGGCCTCGCTGGATTTCCGGTTAAACGACATGATTGTTAATCTTTTTCTTTTCGTCTGTTTTGCTGCACAACTCAATGAATATCGGATCGAGCATAGCACGATTCTGACCAGTAAGAACGAAAATCATGGGGCTCAGTCACGGGCAGTTATCCCGATCGTGTGATTCTCATTACTCAGCAGATCGATAAAAGGGGATCACATGGTTATGGGTGTGTGTTCATCACAGAGACCAGCGACGGTGCGAGGACATGGAGCGAGCCGCAGGTTATTGGCTGTCGATTTCGCTGGCGGTTTTGTACCCGTCGATGTGAGCCAAAGTGAAACATGGGTGAACAGCTCCGAAATGGCGTTTCCTGAAGGCCGCAAGAACGAGAACAATCGAGTTCTACTTGCAAAGATCCTTTGGAAAAAGTAGTTTTTGCGATCGATAAACCTCGTAGGAGTAGAGGCGCAGCCATGTATACGGTTTCAGAGCAGAGTAAATTGCGTAACATTTTTTTAGAAGGGCAACGTATGATGAGAGTGTTATCATTGTTTTTTCTGATCTTGTTAGGTCATTCGCTTGCATCGAATGCGGAGACTCCAATCCATGTGCTGGTTTGGGACGAGCGTCAGCCTCGCCAGAAGGATGCGTATGACAATTTTCTTGGTAACGAAATAGTTGCACAGCTTAAGTCGACGACAAAGGATTTGGAGTTTCGGTCTGTTGCACTTGATGATTTGGACCAAGGTCTCTCATCGGGTAATCTCGAATGGGCCGACGTGATCGTGTGGTGGGGACATGTAAGACAAGCAGAGATCACCGAGGAGACGTCACAACGGGTATTGGATTACATCAAGCGAGGCGACCTTGATCTTATTGCGTTACACTCGGCACATTGGGCTCGGCCTTTTATGGCAGCCATGAATTGGCGGAGTCTCGAGGACGGTCGAAGGCATTTTGAAAGGATTGCACCTGGCGAAAAAGTAACCATTGAGACAGTGGTGCCGCCGCGTCCGCAAACAGTACCAACGCACGGAAGCGCATTCACGCCCGCGTACTTTTCTTACAAGACAAACAAGAATTCCATAACCGGGGTTGTCCATCTACCTTGGTGTTGTTTCCCTGACTATCGGCCTGATGGAAAGCCAAGCACGATCACGGTCAAGGCTCCTCAGCACCCAATCGCCAAAGGCTTGCCAGCGAAGTTCCAAATTGGACAAACAGAGATGTACAATGAACCGTTCCACGTTCCTGAGCCTGATGAATTGATTTTCGAAGAGACGTGGGAACTTGGAGAACGATTTCGAAGCGGTATGGTTTGGAATATTGGAAGAGGGAAAGTTTTCTATTTCCGACCTGGGCACGAAACGTACCCGGTTTTCAAACAAGCCGAGGTAATTCAGGTTTTGGCCAACGCCTGCCAATGGTTGGGCAGAGACAACGCAGCCGGACCCAATTAGGCTTCGTGTAACTGCTTGGTCATGAGGATTTTTTGCGTATCAGGCCGTGATCAGGGGAAACCTAAATGCAACTCATTAGATGGCATCCTGAAGCAAAACGAATTGCCAAAGGACAACTATCCCGAGGGTGATCGGAAAGAACTGCTCAGATTGGTTGATGAAAGTTGGGCAAAGCCATTGCGTACATTTTCTATCAATTCGCGACGAATTCGACTTCCTCGATGGATTCGTGTCGCAATTCGTGTTAATAAAGTGCTATCTTCTATTGGATAGCCCACCAGATCCCCACCAGATCCCTACCAGAGCCTGCCAAATGCTTAGATACCCAGGACAACAAAACTTCCGAATTTCTGAAAGTTTCTCACGCCGCAGTTTGCTGAATATCGGCAGTTTGGCGGCGCTCGGTACAGCAGGCGGCTGGACGTTGCCTTCTTTGCTGAAAGCCGAGAGCGTTTCGGGGATAAAGAATAACCCCAAGTCGGTCATCATGATCTATTTGGTCGGTGGTCCACCGCATCAGGATATGTTCGATTTAAAACCACACGCCCCGAGAGAGTTCGCTGGTCCTTGGAAACCGATTGCAACCAATGTTCCGGGCATGGATATCTGCGAAGCATTCCCGCGACTTGCGAAAATGGGGGACAGACTGACGATCATCCGGTCCCTGGTTGGCAACCAAGCGGATCATGATGCGGTGCAAGTTTTCAACGGGCATCACCCAAAGAAGCCCAAACCATCTGGTGGGTGGCCGCAGTTCGGTTCCATGGTCTCCAAGGTCCAGGGGGCTTATACGCCCACGACACTACCGTACGTAAGCATGTGTTACCAATGCACACACGGTCCTTATAACGAACCAGGCCCAGGTTTTCTCGGAGCATCACATGATGGATTTCGACCGTTAGGGCCAACGAAGCAGGATATGGTTTTAAACGGCATTTCGTTAGATCGGTTAGGCGATAGGGTATCACTTCTGAGAAGTCTTGACCAGCTGAGACGGGACATAGACACAACCATGAGCATGACCGCCATGGACACTTTCACAGAACAGGCGATGGGAATCCTTGGTTCGTCGAAGCTTGCAGAAGCCCTTGATCTTTCAAAAGAGGATCCCAAAGTTATTGAACGCTACGGCAAGGGTGATCCAACGATATTCATGGATAGCAATGGAGCGCCACGCGTACCGCAAAGTCTATTGGTGGCTCGCCGCTTGATCGAAGCGGGAGTTCGGGTGGTCACTTTGAATTACAGCAAATGGGACTGGCACGGTGGCATGAAAGCCGAGGGGCGTGCCAACAACTCAATCTTTGTGCGAGAACAAGAAGAATTCCCTGTTTTCGACCAATGCGTGAGCGCGCTGGTAGAGGATCTTCATCAACGCGGTTTGTCGGATGACTGTGCAGTGATTGTATGGGGAGAATTTGGACGAACACCGAAGATCAGCAACATTGTGGGGCGCGATCATTGGCCGCAAGTGAACTGCGCATTAATGGCTGGCGGAAAAATGAAGCACGGTCAAGTCATTGGAGCAACAGATCGTATCGCGGGCGAGGCGATTTCAAGGCCAGTCACGTTTGGCGAAGTCTATGCAACTCTGTTTCATCATTTGGGAATCAACGTCGATCAGACCACAATCACCGATCACAATGGTCGCCCGCAATACTTGGTCGAAGATGACGGCAAAGTCATGCGGGAACTGATCTGAGTCTCTGCCAAAACCGCAATCCGAATTGGCGTTCGCGGTCGTATTTGTCTCCGTTCGCGTTGAAAGTATTTCAGCTCAGACGCGACACCCAAAGCTTGCGATGTTTGTTCAGGATGTGATGCTTGAACCCAGTTTCTGCCCGGTCAAAAATTTGGTATTGAGGCGTTTGAAGCTTACGCAGTATTTGTTCCACAATCTCACGATACCAAAATGGTTCTCGCTGGCTTAATGCGGACCAAACCATCGTGCGTTCTTCACACCTCTGGCCCCTGCCGACCTTGTGTCGGTAGAGCCTCAGCTCGGCACCTAGCAACGTTCATGCTGTAGCTTCCTACCGTTCCAACGTAGAACGTCTCGTGCCAAAAACGGCTCCCGACAGAAGCGGGTGTTGTATGTGTTCCACGACTTCTGCAGGCGACTGCTCAACGTTGGCTTGCAGCAACACGTGCAGAGCGTTTTTTTGTACCAGCTATTCTATCCGAACTTCGAACTTGCGTTCTACCGGACAAGCCCCGTAGGGACGCAGTTTTGATATGCCACTCTGGTTAGGACCGAGCTAAGGCTCTACCGACCAAGGTCGGCAGGGGCCCGAGCGCCGTCATGAACGAATGGCTAGGGGCCGAGCTGGGGCTCTACCGACACGAGGTCGGCAGGGGCCAACGATGAGTTTGAAATCATCGGCGTTTCAAGGTAGCTACCCATTTCGGTCGCGTGGGACAGAAGGCAATAATAACTCGTTACCTACGGAATAAAAATGCTCGTCGGAAAACGCCTGTCAAAACCAAACTTCTAACACACCAGCCTGGGGCGCTACTAGCCGATTTCCTGCGGCGTGGCTCGGCTAGCGCCTCAGGCTCAACGAATTGCAAAGGCAAATTCAAATTGAATCGTATAGGTCGAAAAAATTTCCACAAAAATTGTTGCGGGCATGCAAGAATATTGATAGCTTCGTTGAAGTGGTTTTTTGTTCAATCTATTTCGGCAGCGAGGAAATCATGTTACAGCATATGAAGAGTGTGGGGATTCGAAGCCAACGCTTCGGATTCACGCTTGTAGAATTGTTAGTCGTGATCGCAATCATCGGCATCTTGGTTGGTCTTTTACTACCCGCAGTTCAAGCAGCTCGCGAAGCGGCTAGGCGCATGCAGTGTTCGAACAATCTCAAGCAACTGACGTTGGCAATGCACAACTACGAGAGTGCGTTCAAGAAGTATCCTGCCGCTGGCCGCGGATACGGTATGCCCACGAACGCTCCTCGCAATAACGCCATCTTCAATTCAAACGGACTGGTTTCACTTCTTCCGTTTGCGGAACTGTCCAGTCTCTATAATCAGTTCAATCATGGACAAGCATTTTCGAATCACAAGAACCCAGCTCCTGGATCGAACACAGGTGTAGTGATTGGGGACGCATCGACAAATGGAAACGGACTATTGGCCGGGCAAGATCTACCAATGTTCATTTGTCCTTCGGATAATAATCCCACCAAAGGTCGGCTGGTAGGCGTTCCACATTACGGTCCTGGAGGAACCCTTCAAGGGTCTGCGACGAATTATGATTTCATCGTTCATTACGATGATTTTGGCAATCAGGATAATTGGTTGACTGGAAGTGGAAGTGGATTGAACCGGCGCATGTTTGGCCAACACAGCGACACTTCTCCTGGTATGGTTTCCGATGGAATGTCAAACACGTTTGCGTTCGGCGAAACGACTAAGTTTCACGTCAATGGAGCCGCGTTTGCGTGGGCGTATCGCGGCTGGGTGATGGTCGGAATTGATCCCTATGGCGCCAATTCTGGCGCGCTTAGGGGTGGGATCAATGTGTGGCACCAGCCTTGGGTTCACCCAACATGGGAGAGTCCCCCGTTCATTCCGATCGCGGGCCGAGCTCGTTCCTGGTGGTGTTCCGCCGCTAGCCTTCATCCGGGGGGTGCGCATTTTAGCATGGCGGATGGTTCTGTCCATTTTATTAGTCAATCCACTGATATGTCACCCAACGGCGTTATTCACAATTTGACCCGGATGAGTGACGGCCAAGTGGCCACGTTGCCAAACTAGCTTTGTTTCGTACCGCATCCTTGTTGTGCCCCATCCTGAAGTTGCCGTGTCCACACGGCGGTGAAATGCCGCCGAGTTTCTCGGGAAAGCGTGTAGCCAGGGGCGAGTATTAGTGGCAAAACGCTACGTGGCGTTGCCTCCCGAGGACTGGATAATCCCAATTTAGATTTTGGAGCATAATTGTGCCACTTCGAGCTTTTTTGTTTTTAGCTGCTGCGATGCTCATAGCCTGCGGTTGTGATCGTGGCCCAAAGTTAGTGCCGGTCAATGGAATAATTACGCTCGATGGAAAACCACTTCCCTTCAAGGGAATTTACTTTCATCCCGATCGTTCGGCTGGCGCCGAGGGCAATGGTGCTGGCGGGTTCAGTGACCCAGAAGGCAAATACTACTTAGTCGCAAATGCGAGCGGTTCTACGGTGGACAAGCGTGGAGTCCAAGTGGGCAAGTATCGCGTCACAGTTGCAGAGCCAATCGTTCCGATTTCGGCGAAAGACTTTGCTCCTCAGAAGCTGCAGAGTGAGTCCAAAATTCCGGAACCGGCCATTGGGTTTTCATCTCAACCCGCCAAACGTGAGATTCCAGCGGTCTATTCGAGCTCAGAACTGACGCCACTGATAATTGACGTTCCTGAGAGCGGAGGCGAAGTGAACATTGAGCTCAAAAGCAAACCATGACTTGTCCGAAGTAAATCGGGCAATATCGAGTTCGCTCAAATCCAACGGTTTGCCCAACATTGCTGCCGGCATCCTATTCTTTGTTCTCCACGACTTTGTTAGCGCGGGCGATCCGCGGCTTCTATTTTTTGAGCAAAAAATACGCCCGGTGCTTATAGAGCATTGCTACGAATGCCACTCCGCCGAGGCGTCAGCTCGCGGCAAGCTCAAGGCTTCTCTCTCATTGAGCACCCAAGCGGGACTAATGAGAGGCGGTGAGAGCGGTGCCTCAGTTATTCCTGGCAACCCTAAACAAAGTCCGTTGCTCGCTGCGATGAGTTACGACGGTCTCGAAATGCCGCCAAACAAACGGTTGCCACCCGAGGTGATTGCAGACTTCGAGAAATGGATTTCGGAAGGGGCATTCGACCCTCGGGAAGGTGATTCGGAAGTCACCAAGCAAGGTATGTCGATCGAGGAGGGACGCAGGTTCTGGTCCTTCGTCCCCCCTCGCGATCACTCGTCGCCCGCCGTTACAGACACCACATGGCCAGCCGATTCAGTCGATCATTTCATCCTTGCCAAACTTGAAGAACAGAACCTAGCTCCGGCGGTAGACGCCGATGCTCGCACGCTGATTCGTCGGTTGTATTTCGATCTGATCGGGCTGCCACCGACCGAGTCTCAACTCGCGACTTTTCTTCAATCGGTAATCGACGATCCCAACTCAGCGTATGCAGCAGCGGTGGACTCGCTTCTTGCATCTCCCCACTTCGGAGAACGTTGGGGGCGCCATTGGCTCGACATTGCTCGCTACGCTGACAGCAATGGCAGAGACCGCAATGTTTATTACTATCATGCTTGGCGTTATCGTGATTACGTAATCGATTCCTTCAATCGCGATTTGTCATTTGACCAGTTCGTGCGCGAGCAAATTGCTGGTGACCTGATTCCAACCGCGTCTGCGGAGCAGCGTGATCGACAACTCGTAGCGACTGGGTTCTTGGCTTTGGGCGCCAAAGCGTTCGAGGAACAGAAGCCTGAAGTGTTTCGGATGGATGTGATCGATGAGCAGATCGAGCTTGTCGGTCGCGCGGTACTTGGCCTTTCGGTCGGATGTGCTCGTTGCCACGATCACAAATTCGATCCAATTCCGACTGCGGATTACTATGCGCTGGCTGGTATTTTCCGAAGCACTCAACCGCTCTACGGCTTTGGACCCAAGGGTATCAAAGCAACTGCCTTTCATCATACCGACTTGCAACCGATTGGCCCCGAGGCCGATCGTCTTGGCACCACCGGACTCGCCTATTTGCAAAAACTGCAAGAGTTGACACTTATTCAAAATACAGCCCGATCGGATCGCTACCGTATCGTTCGTCGTCTCTCGGCCGCAAAGATCGAAATGCAAAAGCCTTGCGCAGACAAAACCGCTTTTGAGGCCAACATCGCGATGATGGAGGCCGAGATTAAGGACTGGGACGTTAAGGTAAAGGCTCATGAAGCGGCGTTGCAGACGGCGATGGACCACGCACCGCCGATGCCTGATTGGGCAATTTCGGTTCGAGAAAGCGAAGTGATTGAGGACTGTAAGATTCATGTTCGCGGGGACACGCTGAATTTGGGTGACGCAGTACCCCGCGGTACGTTGCAAATTGTATCGATCAAGGGTAGTTCAGCGATCCCGAAGACTCAAAGCGGTCGGCGTGAGTTAGCCGAATGGCTGACCGGCAATCATAATCCGCTCACGGCCCGAGTATTTGTCAATCGCATATGGCAACATCTGTTTGGTAACGGTCTGGTGACAACGCCCGACGACTACGGCGTGAACGGTGCTCGTCCTTCGCATCCAGAGTTGCTTGACCATTTGGCTTTGCGATTTATGAAGCATGGCTGGTCAACCAAACGCCTAGTGCGCGCGCTCGTGTTGACCAGGACTTACAGACAGGGAATCTACAATCGCTTTGTAACCGATCCCAACAACAGCTTGCTCTCGCACATGCGCCCCCGTCGCATTGAGGCTGAGCTTCTGCGAGATTCAATCATGCAGGTGGCCGGAACCTTGGACCGAGCGCCGCCACTGCCAGAAAAGTCATTCTTGGCCGGGTACAATCCGTACCGAGAGGACGAGTATCGGACGTTTCAGCCTTTGTTCACGCCAACGCAAATCAAGCATCCGAATCGAAGCGTCTACTTGCCAGTGGTTCGAGGTGTACTTCCCGAATTATTTCAATTGTTTGATTTTGCGTCGCCTGATCGGTCGAATTCGCAGCGTGACGAGAGCATCGTGCCAGCACAGGCTTTGTATTTTCTGAATAACCATTGGGTCATTGATCAAGCGAAGACGTTAAGCAAACAGCTTCTTGAAGAGAACCAACTCGACGATGCCCAGCGAGTGGCGATCATTTACGGACGAGCGTTTTCCAGAGAAGCTACGACAGGAGAGCTGAACCGTGCGTTACAATATTTGAGTGGTCTGGAATCGTTGATGTCGGATTCGAAAAGCAATAGTAAACTGACATTCGAGCAATTGCGACTCGAACGGTGGACTAGTTTTTGCCAGACTATTTTCGCGAGCGCCGAATTTAGATACGTAAAGTAAACGCATGCCATTCTCACGTCGTCACATACTCAAGACAGTCTCATCTGGATTCGGATTTACCGCTTTCTCTGCGCTTGCGGCTCAACCGCCAACGAACGTCGCTCCCAAGAGTACTTTTTCCAACGGGCCACTTGCCCCGAAGAATCCTCACTTCCCGGCGAAGGCCAAGCGAGTCATCTTTCTATGCATGCGTGGCGGACCGCCGCATATGGAGACCTTCGACCCCAAGCCCAAACTATCAGCCGACAACGGGATGCCGGCCAAGAATAAGAATAGCAAGTTGCTTGGCTCGCGATGGAAATTTAACAAGCATGGCGAGAGTGGTTTGGAAATTGTCGACTTGCTCCCTGAGACGGCAAAGCATGCTGATAAGTTATGCGTCCTCCGCGGAATGTATACCGACAATGAAAATCACCCGCAAGCACTTGAACAATTGCACACGGGCAGCTTCCAATTCATTCGACCGTCGCTTGGTTCGTGGGTCTTGTATGGCTTGGGTACCGAAAACCAAGACATGCCTGGTTTTATTTCGATCAACCCGCTCACTTCGCTCGGCGGTCTGCGGTATTATTCGAGTGCCTTCTTGCCTGCAGCTTACTCGGCGACTTTGCTCGGCAATGCAAACCAGCCGGTTGGTAATCCAACGATTGGAAACGTCAAGAATCCACGTTTGAGTTCCCTGGGCCAGCGTCAGCAACTTGACATGTTGCAAGCCATGAATCGCGACCTCTTAGCGGATGGGCAAGACGCGCGCATCGAAGGTCTCATTGAGTCATACGAACTTGCGTTCCGGATGCAAGATGCGTTTCCGCAAGTAATGGACGTTGCTATGGAGAGCAAAGCGACGATCGCCAAATACAATGCCCATGAAACGTTTGGGCGACAATGTCTTTTGGCCCGACGCTTTGCCGAGGCGGGCGTTCGGTTTATCGAGATCACGCACACGGAATGGGATCTGCATGGATTCCTGACCAGCGGTATGACTCGGAATTGTGCCCAAATCGATAAACCCATCGCTGCATTGTTAAACGACTTGAAAGAACGTGGGATGCTCGAAGAGACTCTCGTCGTCTGGGGCGGTGAGTTCGGACGCACTCCAGACGATCCAACCACCGATGGTCGCGGGCACAACAACAAAGGTTACTCAATGTGGTTAGCTGGCGGAGGTGTTCGAAATGGCATGGCCTATGGTGCGACTGACGAATACGGTTTCGAAGCGATAGACGGTAGAATGCACACGCATGATCTTCACGCAACGATTTTGCATCTTCTTGGGCTTGATCACGAACGGCTGACGTATCGGTTTGGCGGTCGCGATTTCCGACTGACAGATGTTAAAGGACGAGTCGTCACGGAGATCCTGGGCTAAAAGCAAGAGGTGATTCGGACTGAGAGCGATGCCCCAGGCTAGCCCGATACTTCCTCTTCTAAGTGGTTTGCTGGCTTTGACTATCGCTTAGCAAGAACGGTTTAATCGCTTTGCCCATCACCGCTGAAAACAGATCGATTATCCACTATTGAACTTACCGCCATACGACACCACCTTTAATTGCTCACGTTGAGAACGATAGAAAGACCGTGATTTCCAGGCTTCGATCATAACTCGGGCAGAGGCGTGATTGCCAGCTAAACTTTTGTGGTTCATTCTTCGAATTTTGCAATTTGTAAATGCCCAGCCTGAATCTCCAATAGAGTGAGTCTTCAAAATTCATTCTAAGGAGTCTCAAGCATGGAC
>CAMDKL010000187.1 GCA_945900945.1 Pirellula staleyi DSM 6068 | reverse complement strand
GCTGTGCCTATGGTGGTCCAACGAGGTAGGGCATCTCGAGTAACACTGTACGGATGGAATCTCAGGCAGCTTGCAAGTGCTCTCGAATTGCCCTCGCAACAAGGAATTGACTTTGAAAGTGTTGAAGTTGAAATCCCAGCATCGCAAGCCGAAGCATCTTGGCCGCTGCCTGTTCGGTTGCAGCCATCTCAGGCTGTCCTTTCGGGAGCCTCATTTCCATTCTGTTTTCCTGGCAGTCATGGCCCCTTGGTGATTGGTATCACCGAGACGTCTGTGTGCGTCGATCAAAACGATGCTCATTCGCCGGGATCGGCTCAGTCGATTTCGGTTCCGTGTGAGATCAGCGGACAGCTTACGGACGGAGATGAACGCGATTGGTTCGCACTGGATGCAAGACGCGGCGAAGCGTACTTTGTCGAAGCGTTTGGGCAGCGGATCTCATCACCTGTTGATTTGCAAATCAGCATTTACGAAGGACGCAGCATACAATCCAAAGCAAACGGCGAAATCGTGGATCAGCCAGCAGTCCTGGCGCAGTTTGGCGATGAGTTACGCAATCTTGGAGGTGCATTTTCAACCAGTCATCTTGATCCTTCGGGACGGTGGGTCAGTCCATCGGATGGCCGGTTCCTGATAGCCGTGCAGAATCTGAGCGGTGGTTTGCGCCGCGATCTGCGGCGTGTTTATCGGCTGAGTATTCGGCGTGAAGAGCCGGAATTTCAGATCGTTGCGATTCCACAGCGTGGAAGTCCGGTGGGTTTGAACCTTCAGCGGGGAGGTCGTGGAGTTCTTGAACTCTTAGCGCTTCGTCGTCGAGGCTTCAACGGACCCATCCGCGTTTCCGCTCAACAACTTCCCAGCGGTGTAGAGTGCCATGATGTCTGGTTTGGCCCAGGCGCCGATCGAACAACTTTGGTTGTCTCAGCGGGAGACAATGCGGACCTCGGTTTCGGTGAACTGCTATTGGAAGCCCAAGGGGAAGTTGGCGGTCAAAGCATTCGCTGCGAGGTTCGTGGCGGCTCGGTCGTCCGATCAGGAAGGCCGATCGCTGGTGGGCGCATCGTTTCAAAAATCCCTATGGCTATTTCGGGGGCGGCAACCCTGCGGATCACCGCCGATGGCCACGAGACGGTTCGACATCCGCTGTATGGCAATTTGCATGCAAGGCACTCGCCCGGTGGCGCGCTTGATATTGCTGTCCAGATTGATCGAAGTGGCACTGCGCATCAGGCGCCCGTGAAATTGATAGGGACAGGGCTTCATGATCTAATTCCCAATCAAACGGCTGTCGTTCCAGCCGGTCAAACAAAGGGGTATCTCAGTTTTCAATTGCCGTCGGCTCTTCCAATAGGACGTTATTCGTTTGTAGTCCGTGCTGAAACGACCGTGCCAACATCCAATGAAAAAACGGAAACCATAGTCGTGCACAGTAATCCTGTCACGATCGATTTGCAGCCGGCCGCTTTTGTTGTGGAAGCCGATCCCTTTGCCGTAAAGAAGGCCCGACGCGGTGAGACCATACAGATTCCTTATTCCGCGCGGCGTCTGAATGGTTTCATCGGCAAGATGCATACCGAACTGGCGGCACCGGGATGCGTCACGATCGTCGAAGGACTTCGAGGTCGTGGCGAGACATTTGTCGGGCAGACCGATTCGGGCTCGCTGCAGATCATTGTCAATGACGATGCTCCCTTGGGACCTCATCGGTTTCTACGACTCTTTACGGTGGGCGTTGTTGAAGACGAACCAATCTATCATGGTAGTAGTTTTCTTTCGTTGGAGGTAGTCGAGTAATGTGGATCACACCACTCAATAGCATCCTGCTTTCTAGTCTGATCATCGCTTGCGGAATTGCGAATTCCGTTGTGGCTGCTCCGAAGGAACCCACAGGAACCCTCGTATCCTTGCGACCCATCTATTTCGGGACCGATGTCGTGCCGATATTGACGAAGCTGGGATGCAACGGTGGGGGGTGTCATGGCAAGTCGACCGGGCAAAACGGCTTCAGACTTTCTTTGTTTGGATTCGAACCGGAATTCGACTACGCGGTCATCGTAAACGAATCGCGTGGACGTAGGTTGTCCATGGCGGCACCGGATCAAAGCCTTCTTCTCACAAAGAGTACGGCGACCACGCCGCATGGTGGCGGAAGACGTCTCGACGTTGAAAGCGAAGACTATCAAATTCTGCTTGAGTGGATCCGTCAGGGAGCGATGGCACCGCAGGCTGATGATCCTCGTCTCATTCGCATCGAGATTTCGCCGAAAGAGCAAATCGTTCAAGTCAATTCCTTACAGCAATTGCAGGTGACCGCCTTGTTCTCGAATGGTAACAACCGCGACGTGACTCGCCAAAGCGTCTATCAGTCGAATGAACCTAGCATTGCGACGGTTAATGAACATGGCCTCGTGCGTACAGGTTCTCACAATGGTCTGTTGTCCGTCATGGCGAGGTTCGGTGATCAAATCGACACGTTCCATGCTGCAGTCCCCTTTGCAACCGAGCCTTCGAAAATTGCAGCGATTGAGGCTCGGCTTAATGGGATGCGGGCCGAATTACTTAGTAAATCGAATAAGAACGAAGAGCTGGGTGCAGATCTCGCAGATCGTCACCTGTTTGCTTTGTGGCGAAAGTTGGGAATTGTTCCCTCCGCTCCGGCTGACGATGCGACCTTCCTTCGCCGCTTGACGATCGATATCTGCGGAACGTTGCCGACGAGCGACGAAGTCACCCAGTTCCTTAGCGATTCACGCAGCGACAAGCGTGAGAGACTGATCGATCGCCTGCTAGAGAGACCTGAATACGCCAGTTACTTCGCACTTAAATGGGCAGATGTTCTGCAGAACCGCGGGGCTGGGTATTCCACCAGTCAACAACGAGCTGGAACGACATTGTTTGCCGGATGGATCCGCGATTCCTTGGAGTCCAACAAGCCGTATGATCAGTTCGTTTCTGAAATCCTGACTGCTACTGGTAGCCAGAACGAGAATCCACCCGCGACTTGGTATCGAAGCGTGAGGAAGTCACCCGAGTATGTCGAGTCGGTTGCGCAGGCGTTCCTAGGAGTCCGCGTACAGTGTGCTCAGTGCCATCACCATCCGACGGAACGCTGGAGCCAATCGGACTACTATGGACTGGCTGCCGTTTTTTCCCGGGTCGGTCGAAAGGGAGGCTTTGCCGATGCCGAAGTGCCGACGGATGAAATCATCTATCTCAAAGATCGTGGAAGTGTCTTGCACCCGCGCACCGGTGAAGTGCTCAAGCCGCAGCCGCTTGGAGGTGTGCCGTTTACAATGGGTGTTCATGATGATCCGCGAGTAAGTCTTGCGCGTTGGATGACTAGTGCTGGCAATCCATTCTTTGCCCGCACGATGGTCAATCGCATGTGGGCTCATTTTCTAGGGCGAGGAATCGTGCATCCGATCGATGATGCTCGCAGCACAAATCCGCCGAGCAATCCGGCTCTTTTGGATGCACTGGCTCAGGATTTCATCTCCAGCGGTTACGATGTAAAGCATCTCATTCGCACGATCACGAACTGTTACGCTTATCGTTTGGATTCGGCTCCGCAGTCCGGGAACGTCGGCGACACGCAGACCTTTGCCAGATTTTATCCGCGTCGCATGTCGTCGGAGGTTTTACTTGACGGAGTTAGCCAGGTGCTCCACGTTCCCTCGAACTTTGCGAGTATTCCAGCGGGAACTCGTGCGATTGATTTGCCCGACGAAAATGTTCCATCGCACTTCCTGGATGTCTTTGGGCGTCCGGCTCGGATGTCGGCTTGCGAATGCGAACGCGTCGATGCACCCGCATTGACGCAGGCATTGGAACTAGTAAATTCGGCAGAGATTCAGCGGAAACTGACTGAAAAAACGGGATATGCTCAGCAAGTAGCAAGCAGCGATAAACCCTATGAAGTTTTAGTGGACGAGATTTTTCTGCGAGTGTTATCGCGACATCCGCGTCTGGAGGAATTGAAGTCGGCAACCGATTTTCTTGCCCACCAGCCTGATCGAGCGGAGGCCTTCCGGTCTCTTTTGTGGTCCTTGTTGGCGACCAACGAATTCTTGTTCAATCACTAGAAGTTGGACACAGTCAGTTTTGCGGAGGTATTCCATGCTGAAGATGGACGAAGGTAAGTTTCGAAACGGCTCAGGCATCGCTCGCCGGAATTTTTTGCAGATCGGAGTTCCCTTTTTGGGACTCGGACTCGCCGATCTGCTGCGTCTGGAATCACAGGCGGGCGAAGCCACTCGTCGAGAGGGCCGAAAATCGCTGATCGTGTTCTGGACCGATGGAGGTGTTAGTCAACAAGATACCTGGGACATGAAACCCAATGCGCCCTCCGAATACCGAGGTATGTATAAGACGATCAGTACGAATGTCCCCGGAATCCAATTGAGCGAGAAACTGCCGTTTCAGGCCAAGGTCATGGATCGGTTGTCGATTGTGAGGTCTGTTCATCACGAAAACGGTATTCATGCACCTTCATCGCACTGGATGCAAACCGGCTACTTTGGTCCGACGCTTGCTCGCAATGCGGCCCAGAAGCCGTCATTCGGTTCCGTGATCTCGCGATCGTTGGGGGCGCGACGGCCACCGATTCCCGCGTATGTCACGATCCCGAAGTCGGAGGCGTTCGGCTATCAGGGAGCCGTCTATCTTGGCAAGGCATTCAACCCGTTTGAAGTGGGAGCGGATCCGAATGCGGCCGACTTCAAACTGCCCAATTTGTCTTTGCAAGCGGGACTTACGGAGCAAACCATTGAATCGCGACGGGCATTGTTGAAAACCTTCGACACACTCCGACGCGATATCGACGATAGCGGTGTTATGGAGGGGCTCGATAAGTTCAAGAGCCAGGCACTGGAGATGGTTGCCGGAGATGAGGTACGAGCCGCGTTTGACCTCAGTGCCGAAGACTCAAATCTGCGAGACAAGTATGGACGGCACCGTTATGGGCAAAGTGCGCTGCTGGCACGGCGTTTAGTGGAAGCGGGAGCCCGATGCGTCAACATCAATACCGGAAACTGGGACCACCACAATGAAATAGAGAAAGGTCTCGGAGAGCATCTGCCACCACTGGACAAGGCAATCGCGGCGCTCGTTGATGACTTGACGTTACGAGGCATGCTGGACGAAGTTGTCATCTACTGCGTTGGTGAATTCGGCCGCACACCTCGAATGAATGGAAACGCAGGCCGCGATCACTGGGCAGATTGCTTCAGCGTCCTGCTTGCAGGAGGCGGTATTCGGGGCGGTCGCGTCGTTGGTGCGAGTGAAAAGTGGGGCGGAGGAGTTCAAGAACGGCCTGTCTCTCCCCTGGATCTGCTCGCCACAATTTACCACACGCTCGGAATTCCACTTGACACACATTTCGAAGACGCGAGCGGCCGACCGGTAAGCATTGTTGGCAGTGGCCGACCGATTACAGAACTGTTTTGAATGCAGAACCGCGCCCAACTCTTCTCCAGTCGCATCGCCCAAAGAATTCCACAGGTTTACCCTGTGGAAGTTTAGGTTTTTTGCTACCAAATTCTCCGCGATCATCGCTGGACCGCCGGATTTGCCTTCGGCAAATCCGGCGGCCGAGCCAACGAGGGAGGCGTTCTGTGAGTAGCGAAAAACCTAACGATCCGCAGGAAAAGCCTATGAAGTTCGCCATCCAGAAAATTTGGCGGTTGGTAAGCATTTTATGGTACTGATCGAACCCGAAACCGATCGGACCCATGATTTGTATCTTCTTCACGTCACTTCATTTGAGCAGAACCCAGTCGTCCCGTCTGCCTAGTAGAGATTCTTAAAAAAGTGTTTTCTTGGATTGCGACTTGTTCAACCCGCGAAGCGGTTTGCGTTTCTTCAAGTCCTCGGCGGCTGGATAGTATTACCTAACCGACGACGAAGCAGGCGGCTGAGGACCGTTGGCCTCTTGCGAATTTCCGATTGTTTTGGGCAGCTGATTCTCTCAGACTTTGGGGCGAGCCTGCAGCTCCGCTTCTACCGAAGTACCTCTTGAATCGCCAGACCAAGTCTACCCACATGCGACCGTCTATTCCAATTCGCTTCAAGATCGGATCTAGCTCCTGGGGTATGTCGGCTTTCTGCGCAATGCCTCGTTGTCGCCCTGTCCAGTCGAGCAGTGTCAAATAGTCTCGTAGATCAAGCGACAAGAAGCCTTTGTCGCTTGCTCGAACGCCAGTCTTGCTCGCTTGAGGGCCAACCTTGGCACGTTCATTGATAGTCAGCGGCGACAACCAAGCATCTCGAAGGATCGAAGGTCCTCTGCGTTTCTTTGCCTCCGCGTTTCTCTTTTTTAGCTGATCCGGTGTCGATGTTCGCAGGATGCGACCAGCCTCTGAAGTTTCAATGGCAACCAACTCGGCTGCTGCCGATGTGATCGTTTCTCCTTGAAGGGACTTGATACGATCATATGCCGAAGTATGGCGTGATTCTTCTGGCGTTTGAGCCATTGCGGCTCGGATTGGATTCAAATCGACATACATACTGCAAGCCAGCAAACCGGCTTCGTCGGTTATAGCCAGCGCTTTGAAGCGTCCTTCCCAGAAATGGCCGGTCGCTTCGTCCTGTTTATTTGCAAGTCGAGCGATGGGTTCGCAGAGCGCCTTCATGAACCATGAGGGATTCGACAAACGCGTGCGGATTGCTTGGATGCGTTCAGCGTTGTTTGCAAGTGTTTCGACATCGTTAGTAGTTGGGTCGGCCAGTTGTTCATCGATTCGTCGGCCCGGGAAGACACGCAGCCAACGCAGAGCCACATCGGAATCGGACCAGCCAGCGATCACGTCGGGGCGAGTTCGGATGACGATATGCATATGGTTCGACAGAATCGCATAGGTAAGGACATCGACGCCGAAGACGGAGGCGAGTCTTTCCATACGGCAGCGAATCCACTCGCGACGATGTTCGAAGTTCTTGCCGGTGAGGACATCGACACCGGCAAGGTAGGCACGCCGAATACATCGCTGGACCAAATGCACGATACAAACGGAAGCAGGGTCGAACTGTTGGGCTCTGGGAATTCTCGGCATAGCATATCTCCTTTGAAGAGCAGGATATCAAACAGCCGGCTCCAAGTCAATAGGTGCCTGGCACCTACCGAAGGGCCCCTAGACTCCGGATTCGGGATTCGCACTTGAATTGTTATGCGTCATCAGCCACCGTCGCCCGCTATTGCTCCTGCTCCACTGAACAGGCGGCGAATTTACGCTTCCAAAGAATCGATAACCGCCATCGCCGCAGCATGTATTCGATCTGTTTGCTGATACGAAATTTGTGGGACGAAAAACAGCTCCCAAAAAAAGGCAAAATACTTTTGATTTTCAGTGCCGCCACCCTTGACAGGAGAGAGAGAGAGAGAGTGTGTGTGTGAATCGCATAGCACACTGTTTGCAAAAATGCGTGTTCGAAGTGAGGTTGAGGATTTTGGTTTTAATTTTAATTATCTAACTTTCTTGATAGTCAGTCTCCCAAAGGAGAATAAAATGCGTTCGAAACGTCTTTACGGATTTACGTTGGTTGAGCTATTGGTGGTGATTGCGATCATCGGAATCTTGGTCTCTTTGTTATTACCTGCTGTCCAGGCCGCGCGGGAAGCGGCAAGAAGGATGCAGTGCAGCAACAACATCAAGCAGATTGGCCTTGCGATCCACAATTACCACGACACTTTTGGTGTGCTTCCGTCGGGGACGATCAACGCAATGAGCGGACATCCGACTATGACTGCGATCCTCACGGCTCCTGGGACTGGTGGACTTCTCAATCACACAGGCCACATGCTGATCCTTCCGTTTATCGAACAGTCATCACTCTATAACCAAATCAACTTTAGTATTGCTTCGTCCGGATTCTCAGGAAATGGCGGGATGGTACCGCGCGGCGGCTGGCCCAATGCGAATACACCACTGATGAAAACGCTCATTCCGACGTATCTGTGCCCGTCGGATCGAGGCACCGAGCGCGGCGCATTAGTTGATACGTCGACAGCTTATATGGCGGATGGGCAACGACACACAAACTACGCATTGTGCGCCGGCGCTCATAGCAACGGCTGGCCACAGCAAGCCAGCTGGCAGGCCTACTCCGGAAGTGCGAGTACTCTGATGGATGGAAGGACGGCAGTCCCCTACCGAGGCGCATTCGGGTTCAACGGTGCGGCAAAGATCAGAGATTTCTTAAGCGGTACTAGTAATGTTGTGATCGTTGGAGAGGTCCGGATTGCAAATCGACGCGGAACAATTTGGGAACCTCTCTGGGGTGGGTATCGATATTACAACACTTTCTTCAACAACCACCCGAACACTAACCTGGCTCACATAGATAACGAGAGATACCATATCAATGGCTGGACCTGTAACACAGCGACGCCGATCAACGGCTGCTCCCCCAATGACAGCAGAAGCGGCGCCGGGGCCACCGGAAGTTTACACACAGGTGGTGCTCAGTATGCTTTCGGTGACGGCAGTGTTCGATTCGTGAGCAATACAACTGATAAGAATACTTGGACGATCGTCACACGACTCGCCTCGGGCCTTACTGACAGCCTGCCAAACTGACAAACAACTACTACCATCGGGAGGATGTATTCCAATGATTATTAAGCAGTTGCTCCTCGTTTCAATTTTTCTTGCGATTGTTGTAACCTCGTCAATCGGGTGTAATCCTGCTCCGCCTCTACCGACGTCGTCGTCATCCCACGATGATCCGGTTGCAAAGGATCTCATGAAGATGAAGGTCCCTCGCCCGTAACCTATCTGTCATGGCCTCGTCGCGCCCCGGGCCGCCTCAGTCCAAGCCAGTCCCGAGGTCGCCAACGCTATCAAGGCCGCCACAAACGCCTGGGAAACCGCGCCCGCTGAAAAGCAGTCGCGGAGGATGCTGCAACGCGAGGCTTTGACGCACATCGACCTCCGACAATACGCAGCAGAAGATCATCATCGCTCGTGATTCTACCCCGGAATCCACCTCCTCCCCGATGGCACCATCGTCGCCACGACGTATGCGAACTACCGCCAAGAGTGATTTGGGCTGCTCCTTCGTCAGCGTGCGCTTCCATTGGAGCGAAATCGATACAATCGGGGCGAGAACAAAGAAATAACAACCTTCGAGACAACACTATGAAACCCACCCTCACCCTCCTCGCGCTCGTTTTTGCGCCACTAGTCCTCGCTGCCGATTCATCCATCCCAACGCAGCCGGACTTCACGCCGGACGCGGCGTATGCGGACTCCAGGCGCATGCATCAGGGCATTCCGAGTATCGAGCGGGCGCGGAATGGTCGGCTGTGGGCGGCTTGGTATGGAGGCGGGCTGGGCGAGGATCAGCACAACTACGTCATGCTCGCCACGAGCGAGGACGATGGTCGTTCGTGGTCGCCGTTGAAGGCGGTGATTGATCCCGATGGGCCGGGACCGGTGCGGGCGTTTGATCCTTGCCTGTGGCATGATCCGCAGGGGCGGCTGTGGTTGTTTTGGAGTCAGAAGGACAACGCGTCGATGCACAACTTCGCGATCATGACGGAGGATGCTTCGGTCGCTGATCCGGTGTGGTCGCAGCCGCGTCACCTCAGCGTAGGCGTGATGTTGAACAAGCCCACGGTGCTGAGCACGGGCGAGTGGCTGATGCCGACGTGCATCTGGCGGGATCAGCGCAGCTCGCGCATCCTGCGCTCCACGGATCAGGGGGCGACGCTTGCTGAGTTCGGCAGCGCGTCGATCCCGAAATACGAAGACCGCAATGGCGATGAAAACATGATCGTCGAGCGCAAGGACGGCACTCTCTGGATGCTCGTGCGCACGGGCTACGGCCTCGGTGAATCGTTTTCCAAGGATCGCGGCAAGACGTGGACGCCGGTGGCGAAGTCGGCCATCACGCACGCGGAGTCGCGTTTTTTCATCCGCAGGCTCGCCAGTGGTCGGCTGCTGATGGTGCGTCATGCCGGCACGGTGCGCTCGCATCTCACGGCTTATCTCTCGGAGGATGATGGCCGCAATTGGGGCAAAGGTTTGCTCATCGATGAACGCGGCGGCGTCTCCTATCCCGATGCCGTCGAGGGGCCGCCCGGCGAGATTCGCCTCATCTACGACTACAACCGCAAGACCGTCGAGAAGCAGGTCCTCATGACCGTTTTTCACGAGGACGATGTGCAGCGCGGGAGCTTCGATGAGCGGGCGCGGCAGCGTGTGATCGTGAATCAGGCCACGGGGCGAAATCCCATCACGCAGCCGTATGACGTGGCCGTGATCGGTGCCACGCCATCGGGCATCGCAGCGGCCATCGCGGCGCGGCGTGCTGGCATCCGGCATGTCGTGCTCGCTGATCCGTCCACGCATGTCGGTGGTCGTTTTGCGGAGACGATTGGCTTTGGAGAGATCGACCGCATGAAGCCGGAGAGTGTCGGTGGGCTGTGGACCGAGCTGCGGGCGAAAGTGGATGCTCACTACGGCAAAAAGACCGCCACGCCGGAGCCGCATGTGATGGAGCAAATCCTGAGCGATTGGCTCAGAGCCGAGGGCGTGGTGTTTGCGGATCGTTTCCAGCCCGTGCGTGCCGACAAAAAGGAAACGCATCTCGTGCGGGTCTATTCCGACTATCGCGGACGCATCGAGGCTCCCGTGTTCATTGACGCCACTTACTACGGCGATCTGCTGCCGGTCGCGGGCGTGAGTTTCACCATCGGTCGCGAATCCCGCGCAACGTATGGCGAATCGCTCGCCGGAGTGCTGCTGAAGCTCGGGAATCCGCCCGGCCCCATTGATCTGCCGGTGATGAGCAGTCCCATCAGCGGACTCGCGACGGATGGCAAGACGCTGCTGCCGCATGTGCAGGGCCTCACCACCGACGTGCGCGAAGGCGATGGCGACACGCACCTGCAATGCGCCAATCTTTACGCCTGCCTCACCAAAGATCCCGCCAAGCGCGTCGAACTCACCGCGCCGCAAAACTACGATCCCGCCGAGTTCGAGTTGCTCCGGCGCGAGATCGCCCGTCTCGGCAAAGACGCCAAGTTTGGCTTCGGCGGCGGTGTTCCCGGCGACAAGACCAAGATGAACGACGGCGTGAACTACCTGCTTCACTGGGGCCTCGCGGGCGGTGCGGACGCCTATCCCGCCGCCACGCCGAAGGAGCGCCGCCGGATCTGGGAAACGCATCGCGACTACACTCATCGCATGCTCTGGTTCCTGCGCACCGATGCCTCCGTGCCCGAGTCCATCCGGCAAAATCTTCAGCAGTGGGGCCTGCCGAAGGATGAGTTCACCGACAACGCCCACTGGCCCTACGACCTCTACGCCCGCGAGGGCCGCCGCATGATCGGCGACTTCGTCATGACTCAGCGCGAGCTCTTCGACGACCTCACCAAGCCCGACGCCATCGCCCTCGGTTGCTTCCCAGTGGACTCGCACGTCGTGCGCCGCCTCGCCACACCGGATGGCAAAGAGGTCATCAATGAAGGTGGCTATCTCGTCATCCCACCCATTTACGAGATCCCCTACCGCGCCCTCGTGCCAAAGGCCGCCGAGTGTGACAACCTCCTCGTCACTTGCGCCCTCAGCAGTTCCCGCGTGGCCTTCAACTCCCTCCGCGTTGAACCCACCTGGATGATGCTCGGCCAAGCAGCCGGCACCGCCGCCGCGATGACGCAGAAAGACAAAAAAAACGTGCATGGCGTGAATGCAACGGAACTCCAGAGACGTTTGCAACAAGCCTCCATCCCATTTCAGAAACCATGTGAGTGAAAAAAGGGTCAGGTCTCTTTATTTTGGCTGTCTGGTAGTGATCGTCTTTCTGGGGCGTCCTCTTGGTCGCATTGTCGATTCAAGATTCATTCGCCTGGCTACTGACTCGGTCCATGTTTCGTCACCATAGGGTTGGCCGCGATGAGCGCATCTGCGTACTGCTCTGAGTTCCGTTTCACTTAACGCTTCGTTGAC